>JAISFN010000045.1 GCA_031263585.1 Prevotellaceae bacterium
TCACAAATAGACGAAGGTATTGCACAGGAACACACACCTGAGACCGATAGCGGAACATCTCCCGTCGATTCGGCTTCACTAAGGAAAATGATAGATAAAATAAATGAGTGTACTCTCAATGAGAAAGCCCAAACGAAGGAAGAAAAGCAAATTAAAGAACTCTTTAATCATCAGCAAAAGCTGCAAGAGTATGAGAGTAAACTGGCTATCATGGGCGCCCGCAACAGTTAGTCCAAGATAGATACAGATGCCACGTTCATGCGAATGAAGGAAGATGCGATGAACAACGGACAAACCAAACCGAACCGAACTATAACTTACAGATAGAAGCTGAGAATCAGTATATAGCGAACTTTGGTATTTATCCTAATCCTGACGATACACTTACCTTTGCTCCGTTACCGAGTTTACACATGCTCCGTTTTGGCAAGCTGCTCAGGGAACTACGTGTTGGGTGCCGGTTATGGAAGTGAAGAGAATTACATGCTAATGGAAGAGAAAACGGTATAGAGGCTTATGTGAAATACAATTATTTTCATAAAGAACACAAGCGTAACTTTAAGAACGATCCTTTCCCTCAGGAAAACATTTATTATAATCCTCAGGGAGATTATCTGATTTGTCCAATGGGGCAACAGATGCATTTGATAGCAGAGAAAACTTTAATTAACGAACAATGCCCGTCAGCACACGATAGCGATACTTCGGGCAAAAAACTATGTGGCAGCTGCACTGCCAAATAACGCGGCTTTGCTTTTTGTACTTAACGATGAGGTAAAGATATTACTTTTTAGGCAAAGCCGACAGAACATATCCACCTGAAAAGTAGGTTGTTTTTTAAGTCATAATAAACTACCTCTTCGCATACACGCCAGCGAAAATATACAAAATCACTTGGTCAAACGAGAATTTATGCTCGGAAAATATCCCGTTGCAAAAATACTGAAAATAAACACCGAGTATTCAGTATTCGCCGATTCGCTCATCTCCAAGATTATACAATTACTTTAGCATCAGGCAACCCTGCATTAAACGTAGCGGGATGCTCAAAGCCCCGGTTTCTGAATAACATGCTTTAAGCCCGTTTTCAAAATATTTCCAATCAATTGCACCGGCAAGCAAGGCTAGTCTGTGCTTGGGATCGATAAAAATCTTTCAACATCGGGCAAAAATAGATCGCGTTGTGTAATTTCTGCTAATTTGCCTAAAATAATTTGCCGGTTCTAAGATTAGAAAGATGCAAAAAATGCTGGAATTATACGCATATTTTTGAATATAAATTTTTAACAAGCAAATTAAGGCGCTGTTAATATGGATTGAATAGTTAAGATACTTCACTAACATTCAGCATAACAAAAAATATAACATATCATCTGAGCGGGCCAAAATACAATGAACATGGCGATGTAACTATAGAAAATGAAAAATAAGTCCCAATAGCACTAAAAGCAAAAAGCTCTCAGGATTATAAGGATTTTTTACCTATTTATCAGCATAGTATCATTTTATTTTACTGTTTACTATTACCATTATATCATACTCGCTAGCCTGTGCTTTTTTAACAATAGCTTCGGCTTTGGCCATAATATCATTTACAAAAGCTTTGTCCTTAAACCCTGCTGCATTGATTTTCACATTCAAATAAGCTCCCATTACCGCAGCACGGGCACACAACGCACCTACACCGGCATCGCTTACCGAGTTAGAATTGCCGATTTCGGCCATGACTTTACAAACTTCGAATACATCAAATGATTTTTGCATTGTGCAGTAAGGCACGTCAATGGCATATCGGGTGGCATCCTGTATAGCCTGTGTACGTGCAGCTTTCTCGATATCGTTACTTTTAGGTAAACCGAATGCCTCCATAATTTTATTAAAAGCATTTGTATCTTCATCAACCAGATACAAAAGCTCTTCTTTCAATTTCTGCCCTTTTTCTGCCCAATTCGAGAACTCTTCCCAACGCTCGTCCCATCCGGCTTTATGCGACGATAAATTGGCTACCATAGTTCCCAAAGCTGCGCCTAAAGCGCCCATATATGCAGCAATCGAACCGCCACCAGGAGCAGGACTTTCCGATGCCGTTTCATTGGCAAAGCCGGTACAAGTCATATCAACCAGCTTTTTAACCAACTTATTTTCCAAGAGATACTCTATGATTTTTTCTTGCGGATTAAACGGTTTTAACTCACCCAAACCCATCGACTTAACAGCAATCTTGATGATTTCATCCTCCGATACCCCTACCGAACGTTGCTGCATTCTTAAATAATGCTTTCCGGCATCAATCAAAACGCTCTTGGGTACTAAGCCGACAATTTCGGTTCCAGTTACCCTGATACCACGGGCAGCAGCCTTTGCAACAACCTCTTCAAAAGCAATATGTAGCGGAGTTATCGAAATATTATTAATATTCATGGATACCTGAGCAACGCTATATTCCTCGATAAACCAGCCTATTGCCTTGGTAGCCTTTAATGTTCCGGGAATCATTACCGGTTCACCGCCAACATCAACCACAGGTTTGCCTGTTATGGGATTACCTTCGCGTTTGGGACGCCCTTTTTCACGTACATCAAATGCAATAGCATTGGCACGACGAGTAGATGTAGTATTCAGATTAAAGTTAACCGCCACAAGAAAATCGCGCGCCCCAATAGCCGACGCACCTGTACCAGCAACCCGTTCATTAAACTCGACCGGCCCAAAATCGGGTTTCCAATTGGTTGACGAAATACGGTCTTTTAAACCCTCATATTCACCCTGACGGCAATTTGCCAGATTACGGCGCTTTTCTTCAAAAGCTGCATTTTCATATGCATATACTGGAATACCAAGCTCATCGCCCACCCGTTTGCCCAATTTACGGGCATATTCAACTGTTTCTTCCATCGTAATGCCCGAAACCGGAACCAACGGACACACATCAGTAGCGCCAAAACGTGGGTGATCACCCTTGTGATTACGCATATCAATTAATTCGCCGGCTTTTTTAATTGCACGGAAGGCAGCCTCACATACTTCGTCGAGAGAGCCCACAAAGGTAACTACAGTACGGTTAGTTGTTGCACCGGGATCAACATCAAGCAATTTAACACCTTCCACTTTTTCAATTTCATCGGCAATTTGCTTGATAATCAACATATCACGTCCTTCGCTAAAATTGGGAACGCATTCTATAATTTGTTTCATTTGATTTCGATTATTTAAATTTAATAGTATATAGTTTATAGAATCAAGATTTTATATTATTCTGCTAAAATATATTTTAATACTTTCTGAATTTCAGTGACAAAACATTCGAAAACATTATTTCAACAAACAACAAGGCTGTCTTAAAAGTCAGAATCCAACCCGTTCCTGGCATCCTAAGCAAAGCTAATGACCTTATTATTAAACAAATTATATTTTTAACTTCATTCAGAATGAAACTCGGAAGACTTCTAAGACAACCTTATGATATAAAATTATATATTCTATTTTATGAACATAAAATCAGAAAGATGCTACTTTGCTGCAATTGTTTCGATTTCGACATACGCACCCATCGGCAAGTTAGCCACCTGATAAGCTACACGGGCAGGCAAATCGGTAGTATAATATTTAGCATATACCTCATTCATTGCTCCAAAATCAGCGATATCTTTTAATAATACGGTCGATTTCACTACGTCTTTAAACGAGTAGTCGGCTTTTTCCAAAATAGCTTTAATATTCTCTAAAACCTGTTGTGTTTGCTCCTTAACATCGTCGCTGACAAATTGCCCGGTTACCGGATTAATAGGCAACTGCCCCGATATGTACAATGTGCCGTTAGCCTCAATAGCCTGGCTGTACGGGCCTACAGCTTTAGGAGCTTTGTCGGTTGAAATAATTTTTTTCATTTTTAATTATGTTTTTTAATAATATTATTCAATTTCAAAGTGTACTAATATTATGATAATAAGCAAATAAACATTTTATCATTAATAATTTAACAAAATACAAATTTATCAATTAAAATCTATATATAAATCTTTAAAATTCAAAATCATTTCATCAAAACTCTTAAATACATCCTGCCCCAGATTACCATCAAAATTTTTATTGAA
Organism: Prevotellaceae bacterium; assembly: GCA_031263585.1. GTDB lineage: Bacteria > Bacteroidota > Bacteroidia > Bacteroidales > UBA932 > JAISFN01. The sequence goes on from JAISFN010000045.1 coordinate 4,095, forward strand.
TGAGAATTCTTCCGTAGATACTCTCATTTGAGATAACACACCGCTTTTGGTACCGATAACGAAAGGAAAATTTTCAATACGGTATTCCTTCACATCAATTACACCACCTGCACCGCCACGCCTGGCATCAATCAGTTTTGCACTCTTTCCCAATTCTTCTTTGTGCTTTTCAAAATATTGTTTGGATAAATCGGAAGATACTGCTCCTGTGTCCATCGCAAGCAACAATGTGTCATTTCCCGAGATCATTTGCACAATAGGATTTAAACCCTCTAAACACATATTATGCAAATCTTTACGCTGTATTTTTTCAGGAGTAAAAATCTTCCCATCTTTAAACATATGTATCTCTTCCATCTGATAAATAACCGGAAGCCCGATAATCCCCTTAATATGATAATCTATCTCCGGTATACTTAAATATTCATCGAAAGCTACAAGAAATATAACATTTTTAAACATCAAACTACCTATATAAAAAGTATCTGCTACAGCAAGCTTCGTTTTTATTTTAACATGTGTAGCTGTACCGACTTCAATTTCCGATTCATAAATAGTTAAGCCCATTTGCGCTGCAAAACTTTCACCAATAGTCGACAGATTAGCGCCCGTATCAAAAATAAAATCATGTTCAGTTCCTCCGCATTTTACCGGAACCATTAAGTGATGCAACCGATTATAATAGGCCGCTATTTCCGCATCGCCCGATTTATGAATTCGTTGAGGTTTAACTGAAGATAAGGGTTTCCATAATTGGTAAGAATTTTCAAGATTCTCAATTTCGGTACTGTCCAATACATTTGAATATTGTTCCACTATCTGCCTGCATACATCAGCTGCATTTTTATAATCGTATAAACGAATATCATTATTCGCTTTAATTGTCAGTATTTCAGCTATTACTGTATCATTAAATTTATTCTTATAATTGTCCAGTAATTTTTTGATATGGTCATTCGACGCCTGGCTATTATTGAAGAGATGATCGTTATGAGCTTTATAGTATAATAATCTATCTTCCGATAACTTATCCTGAGCTTTATTCAATTCGGTACGAAATTTAAAAAAATCCTTACCGGTTAACAATGTTTGCAACCGTTTATCTGCAACAGAATCTGAATTACCTGTAGAACACGATACTACAAATAATACGAAACATAATAATAAAAAGTTCTTGATTTTAAAATTCATTGTAATCATACGTGTACAATTATTAAGTTAAACAATTATAGATTCCCTCCTCTCTAATTATCCCAAGGGCTTGATCGTTTGTCATATTTCAGCATATCCTCCAGCATTGATGAAGTAATAGCTATGTGGAAACTCCAACTCTGCATAAACCCGATAGGCACCCACTCAAACCAAAAATTAAAGCAATGCAAATCGCGCGATAATTTTATGCGTGTGGTTGTAAGCTTCTTCATTTTAAAATCAAATCCGCTACTAAAGTTTATCTTCCAGTTCCGGGAGGGTGAAAGTGTTCCATTAAAATTTAAGGTTTGTATGTGGTTTTTATTCGCTTTCAACGTATTGTTTAAATACGACCATGACTTGCTGTATTGATAACTATAACTGAAGGTTAATGCCCAAGGCACATTAAAATCCTGATAAACAAATGGGTCGCTAAAAACCGGTAATATATGGTCTTCATGGGACATTACATTTCTGTTATCCGACATATTTGCATTTCCCACCCCCGATAAGTTATTTTCGATATTCATATTCGGGTCCTGATTATTTCCCCCGATATCAGCCTTTCCTCCACTGAATGAGTAGCCGAACGAAAAGTTAAAACTTTTAAGTTCACCGATATTCAACCCTCCCTTATCGGCCCAGTAGAACTTATTTATTCGTATACCACGGTCGTTAATTGCATACGGGTCGATTGATGCACCGAATGTTAAGCCTAATTTACCCAAAATATTCGTAGACCCGCTGATGTTAATATTTGACAAATTCATCGAATCGGCCAATAAGTTATATGATGCGCTTATGTTCAGGTTGTCCAGAATACTTATTTTTTTATACCCGCCTTTGGCTGTAGTATCTTTTCTATCTCTTACTTTCATTTCCAATGTATTCCCCAACGAAAACGAAATGGCTCCCGCTTCGCTTGACGAGGGCGCCGAATTTGCCTGTCCCTCATAAATGTTATACTCTTGCACGTCGTAAACTGAAACTCCTGATTGAAACCGCCGCCAGCCATTGGCATGCGTGCGCATATTGGGCGTATAGCTGATTCCTATTGAAGGCTTCAAAACATGGCGGATAGCCTGAATAGCGCTCCCTTTTTTAAACTGAACCAAACCATAAAGCCGGGTATCCATCGAAGCGCTGAATGAATACTCCTGGGTAACGCCAAAATCGCTGAAGGCCGCCCCAATGTCTTCTTTCACCTCATTGTCAACGGCATCCCAATATTTCTTTTTAGTCTTAAAAAACCAATTCATTCCATAACTAACCGATGGTGATAAATTTATGTATTTGAACAAGGTAAACGACGGTAATGAAATCCCGAACGAATGCCGCATCCCGTTGTTCATCTTCTTCATAAAATCAGGAGTCCCTACCTCGCTCGATTTAAAATTAATTTTATTATCGAACGATGTTGAATACGTGAGCGATATATCTTCCCACATTTTTTTCTTCCCAACACTTTCCTTCGGTTTGAACGGATAAATGCGGCTAACCGAAAACGTAAAATTCGGGAATGTAATAGCATACGTACTATCGCTCATATTTTGGCTATGGTTAAAGTTGGCCGAAAAATTAAACGGCGAACCCTCCCATGTTTTCGAATATGATATACTTGAACTTGCCGTGTTATTTATCGACTGATATGGATCATGTTGATTATTAAATTTATCGGCACTTACAGATGAGAAATTCACACTTGCCGAAAAATTTGTTCCCGGTCGTGCTTTAGGCGATTGGCGATGGTTCCACTGAATTTTAAACGTTTTCGATTCCCGGTAATCTGTCGAACCCTTTTCACCAGTTACATTGAAGTTATACTCTAAGTTAAAACCTCCGTCGTATTTATAACGCTTGGTATAACGCGATGCGGCACGGGCTGACCACGAGCCTAAAGAATATATGCTTCCGGTAAATTCCAGGTCCATGTACTCGCCCATAGCAAAGTAAATACCCAAGTTCTCCAGAAAAAATCCCCTTAATACCTCTTCACCAAACGTAGGAAATTTTATGCCCGATGAACGGTCGGACATTTGCGGGAAAAAACCGAAAGGCAACATCAGCGGGAAAGGGACATCCTCAATAACCATGTACGACGGTCCGAAAACCACTTTCCGCTGGGCACCTTCAACCACCTTTCCTCTAGTCATTTTCAAATAAAAGTGAGGGTGTTCGAGGTCGCAGGTAGTATATTTCCCGTCCTTGATGAAAGACGAACCGTCAGGCGTTCGTTTAGTAATGGCTCCATGCAGGTAACCCTCGCCGTCCTTAGTAATTACATTCAGAATACGAGCTCTTTTCGTATTATAATTATAGGTAAGCGTATCCATTTTGTATTCACCTCCGCCCTCTTTAAAAACGGGCTTACCGACTATATTCCCCACCGAATCGGGCATACCCGTAGCAAAAAACATCAACGTCCGGCGATTCATCTGAAAAAAATCGGCATCAATCTGTAATCCCTCTTCCTCCGATATAACTTTGGCTTCTTTATACATCAAAACCAACGTATCCGTCTCTCCGAAGTCATAAATCAACGAATCGGTACTTGAGTATTCAATAATCTGGGTAAGTGCGCCTTTGTGAGCCAGCTTTACCGAGTCGGCCGCTACTTTGTTCAAGCTGTCTAATAACTTCGTGTCTTTTTCCTTTACAGCTTCGGGACGCCCTTTTATGTTTTGGGCAGATGTTTCCCCAACACATAAAAAAAACCCTATTACTAGGAAAATGAGAACTAAACCAACACGCAATTTGTTTTTATAATAGCAACTCGTCAAGCTTTTAATAAATTTTATTATACCTTTGCAGCAGAAACAAAAACGTACAAAACTAATCAAAATTCAATTAATGGCAATAATACAAACGTCAATTTTGAGCCGCTTCAAGTTTATTATTGTGCTTGTATTATTTTTAATAACTTTTGCTTACAACAATGTAAACGCACAAAAAGCCGAAAGCAAAATTAAAAAGATTGTTATTGATGCAGGACATGGAGGTAAAGATCCGGGAGCTCTTGGGGTGGTACACTTCGAAAAAAATTTGGTTTTACCTGTAGCCTTGCGTTTAGGACGACTTATTGAAGAAAATCTACCCCATATTGAGGTTATTTATACCCGCAAAAAAGATATTGAAGTTCCTTTGCACAAGCGGTCGGACATTGCGAATAAAGTCGGCGCCGACCTGTTCATATCCATACATGCCAATGCCGGCCGGGCAGGAGACCATGAAACATCGGGTTACGAAACCTATGTTATGGGTTTGGAAAAATCGCAGCAAAACATGGATGTTGTTATGCGCGAAAACTCGGTAATTAAATATGAAGATAATTACGAGGAAATATACAGCGGTTTCGACCCTAACTCGCCGGAGTCGGACATCATATTCTCGTTAATGCAGGCTACCTTTATCGAAAAAAGCATTAAATTTGCCGAATTTATTCAGAATGAATTCAAAGGAGGCCCCATAACAATTGACAGGGGCGTAAAACAAAATATTTTTTTAGTTTTGTGGCGTACCGCAGCGCCCAGTGTTTTAGTTGAAATCGGTTTTATCTCGAACATTGTCGAAGAACAATTATTGGCAGATATATCTGTTCAACAGCAAATTGCAGAATCAATATACCGGGCTGTTGTAAAATATTGCAATTATATGGATGGTATTATTGATACTGAAAGTACACCGCAAACCGATTCAGTTTCTATGAATCAACCTGAAATTAAATCTATTGAAAATAAGATAAATAACAAAACCGATTCGGTACAAAATACACAAGCTAAAAAGTATATGTGGATTACCAAATAATTATATAATTGATAATTATGAGTATACTGATAATAAATATTATAATACCTTACAGGCATTAAATTTAAACAATTTACATATGAAGCCGTTTACCATTAAAACGGATCCTAAAGATCGACAATATATGGCAAAAATATCGAAAGAATTGAAAATAGGAATATATTTTATTGTTACTATCATTGCATTATATTGGGGGATAAATTTTTTAAAGGGAAAAGATATATTTGGCAAGGTAAATACCTTTTATGCTATTTATGATAATGTTGAGGGGTTACAGGCTACTTCGAATATTTTTGTAAAAGGGTTGAAAGTAGGTACAGTTGAATCGATAACATTTTTGGAAGAAACCCAAAAATTTACGGTAAAAATGCGTATCCAGTCAAAATACAATATCCCAAAAAACTCCGTTGCCCACTTGTACAGCGCTGATATTATGGGCAACAAAGCCATTAAAATTGAAGTAAGCAACGATAGCATTTATTTGCCTGATAAATCGAAAATAGTGTCGGCAATTGACAGCGACCTTACTACAACTATTGTTAAGGAAATAATGCCTTTAAAGAATAAGGCCGAGCATTTGGTTGATGAACTGAATAAAACTTTCATATCAATTAACAATGTACTCGACACCAATGCTGTTGCTAATTTAAATAAAAGTATAGCCTATTTATCAAGTACTTTACAAAATTTCGAAAAACTCTCCAAATCTCTGGCCAATGATAATGATAAGATTTCTGGAATTTTAGCCAACGTAGAGTCCATAACTTCGAATTTAAAAGACAACAATGCGAAAATTAACAATATATTTCATAATTTTTCGACATTAAGCGATTCGCTGGCAAATATAAAGTTGGCTAATACCATAAACGATTTGCAAAATATTATAGCCCAAATAAACTCGGGTAACGGAACTCTCGGAAAACTAGTGCGGAACGATTCCCTTTATGTAAATCTTGTAAACTCATTAAACAGCGTTGATTTACTTTTGAAAGACCTTCGCAAGAACCCAAAGCGCTATGTTAATCTATCAATATTCGGGAGTAACTAATCGGTTATATTTCAGTTGTTTTTTTGTCCATCTAAATTATAACGACAGGGCAATCATTACACAAATTACATTATAAATAAGATCTATAATTGGAAACACTAATTTCTTCAAATACCTTATTAATATACTAATTATCAAATATTTAACTATCAATTTTATTTTTATAAAAATTCAGAGCTTGAAAATAAAGACCTTGTAATTCATTTGAAAAAAACAAGTGAAAAAAATTTTTTTTTTGAGTTTTTTTTCATCAATTTTGTTTGCTGAAAATTTATATCTTTATATAAAAAATGTATTGGAGGTAATATGGTTTACAAGGAAGTTTGGGCAAATTGCTTAAAAGTTATTAAAGACATCGTCCCTCATGCTAGCTTTAAAACGTGGTTTGAGCCCATTACCCCAATTCATATAGACGGTAATGTGTTAACTATAGAGGTGCCTACTCCGTTCTTTTATGAATATTTAGAAGAGCATTACATTGATTTACTCCGAAAAACAATTCGTAAAGAATTAGGCGCCAATGCTAAGTTAGAGTACAGCGTAAAAGTTGTTGATGGAGCACCTTCAGTGAAATATCCTACCCAAAATAAAATCGAGTTAAAAAACAAGGATATCCCCTACCCCACCAATCCCGATGAAAACAGGATTGTTAACCCGTTTGTTATACCCGGGTTGAAAAAACTGGAAATTGATCCGCAATTAAACCCTAACTACAATTTTATGAATTTTGTAGAGGGAGATTGCAACAGCCTTGCCCGTTCAGCCGGATTGGCCATTGCCGAAAATCCGGGAAAAACGGCTTTTAATCCGCTGTTTATTTACGGAAGTTCAGGATTGGGAAAAACACATTTGGCACAAGCCATCGGAATCGAGATCAAAGAACGTTTCCCCGATAAAATTGTACTGTATGTAAACGCAAATCGTTTTCAAACACAGTATGTTGATGCAGTAGTTCACAAAAATAAGCTTAACGATTTTCTGTTTTTTTATCAGATGATCGATGTACTCATTATTGATGATGTACATGAATTTGCGGGTAAGGAAGGAACTCAAAATTCGTTTTTCCATATTTTCAATCACTTGCATCAATCGGGTAAGCAGTTGATACTAACTTCGGATAAGCCTCCCGTTGAATTACAGGGTTTGGAGCAACGTTTGCTCTCGCGCTTTAAATGGGGATTGGCTGCTGAATTGCAAATGCCCGGGTTCGATACCCGCATTACTATATTAAAGAAAAAAATATACAACGACGGAATAGATATTGATGATAAAGTAGTTGAACATATTGCATCGAAAATAACTAATAATGTACGTGAATTGGAAGGGACTTTAGTTTCGTTGCTGGCACAGGCTACACTAAACCGTAAAGCCATAACCTTGGATATGGCTTCGCAAATGATTGATAAACTTGTAAGTAAAGTTGATCGCGAAGTATCAATATCCGATATACAAAAGGTTGTTTGCAGCTTTTTCAGCCTATCGCCCGAAACATTGATGTCGAAAACCCGCAAGCGCGAAATTGTACAAGCCCGGCAAATAGCCATGTATTTAAGTAAAATCCTGACAAAATCATCATTAGCTTCGATTGGCGCCCAGATAGGAGGCAAAGATCATGCTACCGTATTACATGCCTGCAAAACAGTAAAGGATTTAATAGAAACGGATAAACATTTCCGCCAATATATCGTTGAAATAGAACGAAGATTAAAAAGGTAGTAATGAAAGGAGACACAGCACACACTAACCTCTGGACAAAGCCGGACATGTTTGAAGAGCACACCGAAAGTTGGACATGACTTTCGGGATGTTTTTATATCAAAAAGAAAGAGAATTGCAGAAGCAGAATGTTTAAGTGTAGTATAAGCTGTGCTTTTCGGTAAAGATTTCATTTGTGGAGTTGCTTGCTCTTTAGGAATTAAACGCTTGCATATTAGCTGTTGGGTTGCTCTATATAAGCAGCATGGGTAGGAAGGATTATTCAAGCACAATCGCAACTACATGGGTAATTTCAAATGTCATGTTATCAAGTATAAGAAAGAAAATCATTTATTTTTGCCTCAAACATCCGTTCATTTTGCATTCCCTGTGAAGCCATCATTTTAAAGCGAGAACATATTTACGATCTGTAAAGAGCGGAAGATCTTTACCGTGATAATCGAAGTAAAAAAGATGAACGTCAAATTCTACAAGCCAAAATCATTCAATCGCGCAAAATACGATCTTCTTGCTGATAATTAATATATTAGCATTAAAAATGCTTATTTAAAAAAAATTGAGGGTCTTAGTCGAGGAACGCATTGCCCGTGAGAGCAAGAAAAAGCAGAAGCCATCGAAAAACTAAAGCCAGAATATAAGCTATCCATATTGTTGGAAGTCGCAGAGATGGCTTGAAGTACATTTTATTATCATTTACAAAAATCAAAGCTGCCGGATAAGTATGTATGTGAAAAGGGCGAGATTATAAAAATGTACCAAAAACATGAGAGTCGCTATGGTTAGTGTCGGATTACTGTCAAGATGAACAAGCGGGGATATGTTATAAACTACAAAACAGTCCTTAAGCTGATGAATCAATGTAATGTAAAATGTCTGGTTAGATTACATATTTATATTTGCAAAAACTTAATTCTATTGAGTATTTTAGAAAAGAGCTTAAGGTATTATAACAATAAACGAATTAAACTAAAATGGATTGAGCCCAATTCAATATCAAACTCAATCCATAACTTAAAATATTATTAACCCGTCTAAACTTTCAGGGCGCTCTCCTTATTGATCCAGCTTTTTACTTTAGGTAATGATGCAAAAAATGGCTGGTGATTATTTACTTTTGCCTGAATACAATTTGCACCGGACAACCGTGTAAATCGAAATGTTTGCGTAATTTATTCTCAAGGTAGCGCTTGTAAGGTTCTTTTATGTATTGGGGTAAATTACAGAAAAATGCAAATATCGGTGTTGGTGTCGGCAATTGCGATATGTATTTAATTTTAATGTATTTGCCTTTTACCGAGGGTGGCGGGTAATTTTCGATCTCGGGTAGCATCTTATCATTCAGTTTTGATGTAGGGATACGTCGTTTACGGTTTTCGGCCACCCGGATAGCTACCTGTAAAGTGTCGAAAATGCGTTGCTTGTTAAGTACCGACGTAAATATAATCGGTACATCGGTGAATGGAGCCGTACGTTTTTCGATTTGTTCGCGGTACCGTTTCATGGTATTCTGGTCTTTTTCAACCAAATCCCATTTATTGACAACAATAACGCAGCCTTTCTTATTCTTTAAAATCAAGTTTAAAATACTCATATCCTGTGCTTCCACACCTATTGTGGCATCCGTCATTAAAATACAAACATCCGACATTTCGATCGCGCGTATCGACCGCATTACCGAGTAAAACTCCAAGTCTTCGGTTACCTTGCCTTTTTTACGCATCCCAGCAGTATCAACCAGGTAAAAATCAAAGCCGAACTTATTGTATCGTGTACTTATCGAGTCGCGGGTTGTACCGGGTATATTAGTTACGATATTCCTGTCCTCGCCCAGTAAAGCATTGGTTAACGACGATTTCCCTACATTCGGCTTACCTACTACCGCAATGCGAGATATATTATCTTCTTCCTCAATAACGGCATCTTCGGCCGACATTCCAGTAACAACGGCATCTAATAAATCGCCCGTGCCACTACCACTCATCGACGATATGCTCCACGGATCTCCTAAACCCAACGAATAAAACTGGTGAGCGTCGTACAACCTGTCGCCATTATCCACCTTATTGGTTATCAGAAAAATTTTCTTTTTCGAGCGACGTAAAATACCGGCAATTTCCATATCAAAGTCTGTTACCCCGGTAGTTACGTCAGTCATAAATAAAATAACATCCGCCTCGTCAATTGCCAGCAAAGCCTGTTTACGTATTTCTTCTTCAAATACGTCATTGGTATTAACAGCATACCCTCCCGTATCAATAACTGAAAACTCCTTGCCATTCCAGTCTGATTTTCCGTAAATCCGGTCGCGGGTAACACCGGATATTTCATCAACAATTGCCTGGCGCATACCTACTAAACGGTTAAATAAAGTCGATTTGCCTACATTCGGCCGTCCTACTATTGCTACTATATTATTTGCCATTATTTTTTAATTTCTTTTTCCGGATTGTTTCCAATCCTTTAAGCAAAACTTTTTTGGTGTGCTTTTGTTTTTTTAATTGCCCAATCGTAATGACTTGATATGGCCGATACGCAATAATTGCCCAGGTTTGTAGCGCCTGTCCACGAAAAGTATTTTTTCGTAAATAATTCTTCGTCGGTAAACGTATTCGCTAACTTTATAACTTCGACATAACTTTCTTCTAAAAGTGATACGGCTTCTGTTAAAGCTGTTTTCTGATGCTTTTCCCAAAACCCCACATTCATTTGGGGATAGGTTTTCCAGTTGTACGGATCGGGTAAAAAATTAGCGCTATTCCCCGCCTGATTAGTACGAATCCAATTCAACAACAACTGATGCCACTCGTAAAGATGCACCAGCACATCACGGATATTTTTGTCACGATCGTCGAAAGAGAATGATTTTTCCTGTTCCTCTTTTGTCATTGAATTGATAAGAGAAAACAATTTATTAAAATTATCATTGCCTAATTGCAGCAGTTGTTTTTTTGTTGTTGGTCGTGCCATATGGTTGGTGTTTTATATTGATCATCACACATTAATTATTGTAAATATACTGACAATTAATATTATAATAGAATTTATTAAACATAATATCGAATAAATATTTAAAAAACAAAGATTATGCAATTAGAAAATATGATAATATGCCAATTTGCTAATTATTTGATTCCCATATTGAATCATTATTATATCAGCATATTAAAAAGCCGCATATCACACATCACATAATCAATTAAAAAAGTCGTATGTCTTGATATGTGATACCATGCGTTATATCTTTAATTTATATAAACTCTATTATAAACTTTATGAATCAGTCCAAAATATATCCGAAATTTTTCAATTGTTCTTGGTCATTACGCCAGTCGGGTTTAACCTTGACATGTAAGCCCAAATACACTTTTTTTTGCAAAAAGGCTTCCAAATCGTGGCGTGCCTGCGTACCTACCTTTTTAAGCGACTTACCCTGCGCTCCAATAATAATGCCCTTTTGCGAATCGCGGGTAACATAAATAACAGCTTCGATACGATCCATGTCATCCCCCTCTTTATAGGCCTCGATAGCCACTTCAACCGAATACGGTATTTCCTTCTGATAATTCAGGAAGATCTTTTCGCGGATAATCTCCGAGGCAAAAAACCTCAAATTGCGGTCAGTCAGCATGTCTTTCGAGTAATATTCGGGACCTTCGGGCAGTAAATCAAGTATTTTGGTTAAAATATTACCCAGATTGAATTTTTCAAGCGCCGAAGCCGGGTAAATCAGTGCACGCGGCAACAGTTTTTTCCATTCATCAACCAAATCGTCGAGTTTTTCGGGAATTGTCAAATCAATTTTATTGATAACTAGTATTACAGGAATATCAAGGTGATTGATTTTATCAAGAAATTCGACATGCTTATCCACTTTTTCAATAACGTCAGTAACATATAAGATAACATCGGCATCGCCTACCGCCGAGTATACGAACTTCATCATCGACTCCTGAAGCTTGTAATTGGGTTTTAACACACCCGGAGTATCCGATACCACAATCTGGTAATCATCACCATTAATAATACCCAGAATGCGGTGGCGCGTAGTTTGCGCTTTAGCCGTAATAATCGACAGCCGTTCGCCCACCAACGTATTCATTAACGTTGATTTGCCCACATTAGGGTTCCCGATAATATTCACAAATCCCGATTTCACCTACTAAAAATTTCAACCGATAATTATTTAAATGCTCCCATTTTAAGTATGTTAACTTCCTTTGGTGTTAGCATACGCCACTCTCCCCGCTTCAAACTTTTTTTTGTAAGCCCGGCAAAATATACGCGGTCTAGCTTGGTTACCTTATAACCCAAACGCTCGAACATACGGCGAACAATGCGGTTACGCCCCGAGTGTATCTCCAAGCCAACCTCCGCTTTTTCATCCTCTACATATTCAGCGGCATCTGCCTGTATAAAACCATCTTCCAAATCAAACCCTTCGGTAAGTTTAGCCAAGTCGTTTTTGGTAACTTTCTTATCCAAAAAAACATGATAAACTTTCAGTTTGTTGCTGCTGGGATGCGTAAGTTGTTTGGTGAGTTCGCCATCGTTAGTGAATAACAGCACACCGGTAGTATTTTTATCCAATCGTCCCACCGGATAAACGCGCTCCTTGCATGCCCCTTCAATTAAATCCATTACCGTTTTATCGGCATGCGGATCTTCAACCGTAGTAACATAGCCTTTGGGCTTGTTTAAAAGAATGTATACTTTTTTTTCCCCTTGTAAACGTTGTCCGTTAAAGCGTACATCGTCTGTAAGCTTAACTTTTGTTCCCAGTTCGGTAACTACCTCGCCATTAATTGTTATCACTCCTGCATGGATAAACTCATCGGCCTCGCGACGGGAACATATACCCGAATTGGCAATAAACTTGTTTAAACGTACCTCGTCCTTCCCCGTTTTTTTACCCCGTACAATTATTTTTTTTTGTTTTTCGTCATAATGATTCCCTTTTTTTGCATCGGGGGTTCTTCTTTTTGTCGTAGTACGGGTATTACGTTGGTAGCGTTCATCCTCGTTTTTGTATTGGAAAACAGATTTGTTTTTCCCGTTATCATCTTTAACTGTTCGGTTACCGGCACGTTGCGAACGCCCGTTGTCTCCGGTTGCATTCTTTTTCGACGCAGTTTTTTTGTTATCGTCCCCTAACTTGCTTTTACCCCGCCCGATATTACCCGCTTTTGAAGTATTACGATTGCGGGAACGGGGTGCATCGTCAACAGAGTCAGCGGAATTTATCCTCCAGACACTCCCTTTATCCGGTAATGATTTTTTACGCTTTGGCGCTATCTTACCCGGATTACTACCATCTCTTTTGTTGGCAGATGATTGACGGCGTGGGTTCTCATTCTTCATTTTCAAATTAATTAGGCTGCAAAGGTAGCTTTTTTACACGAAATTTTTAATTATTCTTGGTATCTATGTCATAATTTCCTACTTTTACAGAATTATAAGCTTATAACTCTATTCAATAGAGCTTATATAAATTAAAGACTTGATTCGTTGAAAATGGAATCATATAGTGAGTATCAAGTGAATTGAAAATGGATAGTTGAAAATTAAAAAATTAACGTTTTACGCTTAATTCTTCACTATTCACTATTAACTATTATCTAATTTATTAATCGGACTTTTCGTAACTTACTTATAGCAAAAGTATGAAGATAAAAGCGGGAGCCTTACTCAAAGAAAATTTCAAAATAGCTGTTGCATCCATCCGTTCCAATAAATTACGGACAATACTTACTATTCTAATTATTGCTTTCGGTATCATGGCGTTGGTAGGTATCGAAACGGCTGTTGACTCAATAAAAAAATCCGTTCAGGACAGTTTCAGTCAAATGGGAACTTTATCTTTCTCCATTGACCGCCAGTATGAGCGTTTCCGGGTATCCAACGACCGCCAGCGCCGACGCGGGCACGAACACATCAGTTACAAGCAGACCGAGGACTTTAAACAGAATTATAAAGTACCTGCATATGTAGCAATTAACACTTCAGTTTCGAATATTGCTATCATCAAATACGGCTCGGAACAAACGAACCCCAACGTTGTTATTCGTGGAGTGAGTGATGCCTATTTAACCGTAAATTCGTTGGAAATAGACAAAGGGCGCAATTTTTCGAGTGCGGAGGTTGAATACGGTACTAATGTGGCCATACTCGGACAGGATATTGTAAAAGTCTTATTTAAAAATACACATAATCCAATTATAGGCCAAGATATTAATATAAGTGGAGCGAAATACACGGTAATAGGAACATTGAAAAGTAAAGGTGCCACCTCGGGCAGGGTCGATATGCAGGTACTTATCCCTATATCAAGTGCGCGCGTATATTTCCCGACTCCTAACCAGAACTTTACCATACAGGTATTACCCTATGACCAGGAAAAACTGGATTATGCAACTAGTGAAGCTGAAGGCCTTTTCCGGGTAATCCGCCGCATTTTGCCCTCGGATGCTCCCGACTTCGACATCAGGCGAAGCGATGCAATGATGCAGGAACGATTCAAAATCCTTGGTTATGTCACAATTGTAGCCTTTATTATCGGGGCAATAACCCTATTAGGAGCGGCGGTAGGGTTGATGAATATTATGCTGGTATCAGTTACCGAACGCACCCGCGAAATAGGCACCCGTAAAGCAATCGGGGCGAAATCATCTACCATAAAGCAACAATTTTTATTCGAGGCCATTTTAATTGGCCAAATGGGTGGAGCATTGGGAATTGTACTTGGCATATTGGCGGGTAATGTTGTTTCGATATTTGCCGGCAGCGCTTTTATTATTCCCTGGATGTGGATAATAGTGGGTGTCGGCCTCTGTTTTTTTGTAAGTGTAGCATCGGGATATATACCTGCTGTTAAAGCAGCCAGGCTCGACCCCATCGAAGCCTTACGTTATGAATAAAATAGCGAACATTTTAAACACAAAAACGTTAAATATTAAAGTAAAAATGTTTGATTATTATGAAAAATATTGCTGATATAAGAAAAGAATATACTTTAAAAACCTTAAACGAGGCTGATGTCAGTTCGAATCCGATTGAGCAGTTTACGCTCTGGATGAACGAGGCCATTAAAGCACAAGTATTTGAACCTACCTCTGTTATACTGGCGACAGCTACATTTGAGGGGAAACCGTCGGCCAGAACCGTTCTATTAAAAGGAATTACGGAAAACGGATTTATCTTTTTTACAAATTACGAAAGTAAAAAAGCACGGCAAATTTTACAGAACCCTTATGCAGCAATGGTATTCTTTTGGCTGGAACTCGAACGGCAAGTCCGTATTGAAGGACGGATAAAAAAAATCCCCGAAAAAGAATCGAATAAATATTTTAACTCTCGTCCGGTGCGCAGTAAGCTCGGGGCATGGGCATCACCGCAAAGTCAGGTAATCCCAAGCCGGAAATATTTGGAAGAACTGGTCAAAGATTTTGAAGAAGAATTTGCCGAAAAAGAAATCAACCGCCCTTCAAATTGGGGCGGTTATATCCTTGAGCCTAACTTGATGGAGTTTTGGCAAGGACACGCTAACCAGTTACACGACCGGTTACAATATACCGAAGAAAACGGAAAGTGGAAACTCGAACGCTTAGCACCATAAGCGAGTGGAATAATGTATTGATTCGCCAGATTGTAATTTCTATGTATTATAGTTTAAGTTAATTTATTTTTATGTACGGATAACAAGATAATTATAAAAATTAAAATTTGACCTGTAATTAAATTGGCATAATCACTATTATAAAAGCTCAATATAAATGCCCTGTGGAGCGATTATTATTTTCCCGATTATCAATTCAATATTTTAGTATCCGAATATTTTAACCACAAGGTTCACAAAACCTTTACACAAAGCTCACAATCCTTGCGTCTCTGGTAATATTTTTGTGCCTTTGTGGTTAAAATTCAATTTTCAATTCCACTGTTTCTTACATTTATTCATTATAAAAGGCAAAAATATTTCAAGCTCAAAATTTAATACCCAACTTTATTTTATCGGGTATAAAATTGGGCGTAAATCTTGTAAAACATTGAATATAAGCATTACAAAGTGGAGATGGCGGGAGTCGAACCCGCGTCCAAACAAGTAACCAATACGCTTTCTACATGCTTATTTTTCTTTTAATTTTCGAGAATATTTCAGGTAGAAAACAACCAAAAATACTCCTTATCCTTTAAAATTTCGCACAAACGTAAAGGCATAAGTTTGTACTATCCTTTTTTAATGAAACCCCATTGCAAAATAGCTAAAAGGCAGAGCTACCCGCGGGATTCTCGTCTGATAACCAACCTTGGGCTACCTGATTAAGTTAATATGCTTGGCATATTAAGCAGCGAGTGCATAGTTATTTTCGCCAGTTATGGCTTGAGTGTTGGGATTTACGAGCCACCATCTCAACGCTCGACATGCTTACGTCCTAATTCTCCTTGCTGTCAAAACCAGAACATCCCCCTAAAATTTATCGTCAATCGAATACACGATCAACAATAAAAATATAATACAAATTTACATAAAAAAATCGATTTTTATATACCGCCTAATAAAAAAGTCAAGATCCTAATCATTCTATAGATAATTAACATGTTCGAAACACAATGTTTAATTAAAATCAGATGATGTAAATGGCTTTTGAATAATCGTCCAGAGCTTCGTCATAACGGGTTAATTCATGATAAGTAGCTCCTCTATTGCAATATGCTTCTGCAAACATAGGATTCAGGCCTATGGCTTTTGAAAATTCTATTAATGCTTTCTCATAATTCTCTGAATAAAAAAAAGCAAGACCTCTGTCAAAATGAGACTTTTCCATATTTATCGATTTTAAGGTTATTAACTAAAACCTATGAATTTCCAATCCATAGGTTTGATTGCGAATAAAATTCGCCTGAGTGTCGGCTATAAGCCGATTAAAAAGCGATAACTAAAGTTCTTTGAAAGTTTCATTCAAGTATAAAATCATCATCACTATTGGGTTGATCCTTACGCTGATTCAGATATGACTCTAACATATCCTCTGTGATATGACCTGTACTCCAACATCCATAACCGTTACCCCAAAAGTGACTGCCCCAGTAACGACGTTTCAATTCCAGAAATGCTTGCAACAACATTCGGGAATTGCGACCTTTAAGACGACGAACTATCTCGCTTATGCTTAACTGTGGCGGATGACTCAAATGTAGATGGATGTGGTCTTTGCTTACTACTCCTTTGATAATCTAATATCTATAGAATTACATACTTGACGAAGAATATCGCGACAGCGTAAGTGGATATCGACTTGTAGCACATGGTAGCGATATTGGGTTATCCAAACCAAATGCTCCTGTAGACTATTTACACTATGTGTACTGAGACGATTTTCCATATTGGACACAAAAATAGATTTTTTTTAACATTTTTAGAAGCTAAAGCCTTGCACTTAAGTGCATAGTTGTAACTAGCGTGCCTGAAAAATAAAAGGCGATAAAATACAAAAAGCCTACTTTTGAAGTAAGCTTTTGCATTGACTTTTAGTCTATTTTTAAGTCATTTAGTTGCTTTTTGATGTTAATATTCGTCTTCGTTGAAAAAGAAATCCTCTTTACTCGGGTAATCAGGCCAAATATCCTCAATGCTTTCATATATTTCACCATCATCTTCCAAATCCTGTAAATTTTCAATTACCTCCAAAGGTGCGCCTGAACGAATGGCATAATCAATCAGTTCATCTTTTGTTGCAGGCCAAGGGGCATCCTCTAGCTTCGATGCTAATTCAAGTGTCCAATACATAGTATTAAATTTTTAACAATTAATAGCTTATCGTAAAAGCAATCGTTTTAAAACTGCGAAAGTATAAAAAAAATGAAGAAAAACATATATATCTTTTTTCCTATTATTATGAAACATCTTCAATTGTATGATTGGTACGAAATTAATAGCTTTATTATATTACATGTTTTAAAACTATATTTTACCCTCTTTGTTCAATAAAATCAAAAAAACTTACAAATACAGCGCCATTTTTGAAGATACAAACGGTTATTTCCCTATAAATTAACTTAATCGGGCAATTTGCTCCTCTAGCGCTTTTATTTTGGCTTCGGAATCGGCTAATTTTTTGCGTTCGGCGTCAACAACTTGTGTCGGAGCGCCATTCACAAACTTTTCGTTGCTTAGTTTTTTCAGTACTGAATTTCGAAAGCCTTGCAAATAACTCAAATCGGCTATTAACTTTTTCAATTCTTCTTCAACATTTAACAAACTTCCTAACGGAACGTAAAATTCGGCTGTACCAATCATAAATGCACTGGCAGCCTCGCTATACGTTTTGTCAATAAATTGAATTTCTTTTAAATTGGCAAGCCTATTCAATATGCAGTTTAACGACTTGTCGAATGTTCCTTTTATAAATAAATCCAAAGCCTCTCTGGGATTTAAATTCTTTTCTTGCCTAATGCTGCGGATAGCGGTAATAAGCTCTCTAGCCTGTTCAAAATTATTGACAATTGTTGCATCGTACTTTTGGACATTGGGTTGCATGGCTATCATAATGCTTTCGTTATCTTTACGTTCAGCCAGATAATGCCAAATTTCTTCGGTAATAAACGGTATAAACGGATGAAGGAGCTTTAACAGTCTGTCGAAAAAGTAAATGCTATGCTCGTAAGTTGCCTTATCGATAGGACTGCCGTAAGCCGGTTTGATTAATTCGAGATACCAGCCACAAAAATCGTCCCAAAATAGCTTGTAAAGTAACATTAACGCTTCCGATACACGATATTTATCCAGATTATCGTTTATTTTTTCAGTCGACTTGTTTAAAGTTGCATTAAACCATTCAACCGCTTTGACAGCATAATCGGGTGTTTCTGTATTATTGTCTATTTGCCAGCCTTTTACCAGGCGGAATGCATTCCATATTTTATTACAGAAATTACGTCCCTGTTCAACCTGCGACTCGTCGAACAAAATGTCGTTTCCGGCAGCCGAACAAAGCAACATGCCCATACGCACACCATCGGCGCTGTATTTGGCTATCAGGTCGAGTGGGTCGGGTGAATTACCCAACGATTTCGACATCTTACGACCTAATTTATCGCGTACAATCCCGGTGAGGTACACATTTTTAAACGGAATATCGTTACGAAACTCGTGTCCGGCCATAATCATACGCGCTACCCAAAAGAATAAAATTTCGGGGGCGGTAATCAAATCGTTAGTAGGATAGTAGTATTGAATATCGGTATTACCTTTGCTTTGCGGATTGGCAAAAATACTAGGGTCGAAAACTGACATCGGCCACAACCACGACGAAAACCAAGTATCCACCACATCTTCATCCTGCTTTAGCATATCGGATGTTATACCGGCATACTCGTTATTTTTTGCAACGGCTATGCCTATCGCTTCTTCAGCTGTTTTGCCTACTTCAAAAAATGTTCCGTCGGGCAAGTACCATGCGGGTATCTGCTGCCCCCACCATAGCTGGCGCGATATGCACCAGTCGTGCACATTTTCCATCCAGCGGCAATAAGTCGCCTTAAATTTATCAGGAATAAGTTTAATTGTACCGTCAACAATGTCTTTTAGTGCTGGTTTGGCCAAATCACTCATTTTTAAAAACCACTGTAATGATAAGCGGGGTTCGATAACGGCATCAGTTCGCTCCGAGTATCCTATGGGGCTTTTGTAGTCTTCAATTTTTTCCAGATTGTCGGCTTCTTCCAAAAGTTTAGCTATTTTTTTCCGCGCAACAAAACGGTCTTCACCAACAAGTATTTGGGCTTTTTCGTTCAGAATGCCGTCATCGTTAAAAATATCAACTACAGGCAGTTTATGCTTCAAACCCAGTTCGTAGTCATTAAGGTCGTGTGCCGGAGTTACTTTTAAACAGCCCGTACCAAAATCCATAGTTACATATTCGTCAAGGATAATCGGAATTTCCTTATTAATAAGCGGGATATATACGCTTCTGCCGTGTAAATGCGTGTACCGCTCATCGTTAGGATTGATACAAACGGCCGTATCGGCCATAATGGTTTCGGGACGCGTTGTAGCGATTATGATGTAATCAGCCTCCCCCCTTATCATGTCCAACGGAGGGGGAGTTATTGCCTTTATCGTATTGGATATTGTTTCAATAACTTTATCGATATTCCCTAAAATTTCTTCATTTTTAAATCGGATAACTTTATATCCCAAATCATTCAAAATTTGAGTACGTAGTTCATCAGCCTGTTGTATTTCCGGTTTATCATGATAAGCTCCGCCAACCTCTATAATCAGCTTTTTTTCTAAGTTTACAAAGTCAACAATAAATTCATCAATAATATGTTGTCTTCTAAATTCATATCCGTCAATTTGTTTATTCCTTAAACAATCCCATAATATGGCTTCTGCTTCGGTTTGTTGTTTTTTCCGTCCCTCGGCCAATCCTCTAAAAAGTCCATACGATGAATTTCGGACAGTTTGGTAACAAAGATTTTCTCCCTCTTTTTTGGAGGGGGTCTGGGAGAGGCTATATTTTATATAATAAAGCTTCGAATTGGTTTCTTTATGGATAACCTCTTCATCGGATACGGCTGTTTTGCCAACCGGATCCCAGTTTACCATACGTATGCCGCGATATATCCACCCTTTGCGGTACAAATGGATAAAAGTATCGATTACTGCTTCGGATAAGGCCGGATCCATTGTAAAAACTGTACGTTGCCAGTCACATGAAGCGCCCAATTTTTTTAGCTGTTCCAAAATAATGCCACCATGTTTTTCTTTCCACTCCCAGGCATGGGTCAGAAATTCTTCACGGGTCAGTTGATTTTTCTCAATACCTTCGGCCTTTAATTTGGCAACAACTTTTGCTTCGGTGGCAATCGAGGCATGGTCGGTACCCGGCACCCAGCAGGCATTTTTGCCCAGCATGCGGGCTCGGCGGATAAAAACGTCCTGCAAGGTATTGTTGAGCATGTGCCCCATGTGCAGCACGCCGGTAACGTTTGGCGGTGGAATTACAATTGTATAGGATTCGCGTTCATCGGGTTCCGAATGGAAGAAACCCTTATCCATCCAGTATTTATACCATTTATCCTCAACCTCGGCCGGATTATACTTTGCAAGTATTTCCATAATTTTTTTTTTCGTTTTTTAATAAGTATGCAAAACTAATAAAAATAGTGAATAGTTATTCATGCGACTCAAGGGTTAAAAAATAAGAGCAATGAAAGCATCGGCAATCCTAGCGAAAACAAGAACTAAAAGACCGGCAATAGAACGGACTTTGTTTGCCTGTTGCAAACCAGTTTTTACGTTCAGCCAGTTGAAAAGCGATTCAACGGGCTGCCTGATATAAGATACTTCGCAGAACAACAAATCATTGCCAGCTTTTTCACGCTGCCGGATAACTTCCGGTCAGCCTTTGACAAGTTTTACAGACGTA
>JAISFN010000048.1 GCA_031263585.1 Prevotellaceae bacterium
TCACAAATAGACGAAGGTATTGCACAGGAACACACACCTGAGACCGATAGCGGAACATCTCCCGTCGATTCGGCTTCACTAAGGAAAATGATAGATAAAATAAATGAGTGTACTCTCAAAGAGAAAGCCCAAACGAAGGAAGAAAAGCAAATTAAAGAACTCCTTAATCATCAGCAAAAGCTGTATTTGGCCAGATGAAGTTCAATATGGCCTACAAAAAGTTCCAGCACAAAGTCTTTGAAAAGGTTCAAATGGACTTTGGCATCTTTACTATGGCTTAATCTGAAAAAACTATGTAAAAACCTATAAAAAGAGGCTTTTGTTGCTCTTTTGGGCAAATTAAAGCTCTATGTGCGTATGATATTTCCCCTTAAAAGTCAAATATACCTCTCGCAATCAAAAGTGAATCTAAAATCCTGCTTCGAAATGAAAATTGTCGCATAAGACATATTATTCAATAGAAATAAATGGGTGCGCTTTTTGATACACCCTCTATTATAATTTAAACAGGAACCCACCTGAAATTTTTCGGCATACTTTTTGTTTTGCATGTGTAAACATTTCTACTATCTGGCGCCGGTAAGAGAAAACTTCAAACGAAAGTAATAACACATAAAATTCTCTTGCTATGAGACCGAAAAAAACAAAGCAAAAAGATTTGGAGAATAAAAAGTTTGTATTCTTCGAAATAGGGCTGGCCATAGTATTGCTTATTACCTTTTTAGCTTTTGAATGGCAAACGGTTAAACACATCAGTACGGTTAATGTGGTGGAAAGCGATTATGTAGAACCCATAGCGCCCGTAACAATTGATGAGCAGCCTAAGCCGGAACCCTTGCCCAACAATAAAAAATTAGCCATGCTGTTTACTGATGCTATTGAAATTACAGACATTGATTTAGATCCGTTTATTTTATTTGTCGACCCAGCTTTAATTGATACTACACAATATAAAAAGATGGTTCCCAAAATTGTAGAGCCTGAAAGAGAAGATACCGAGGAGGTATTTCCGATATACTCCATTCAGCAAAAGCCTACTTTCCATGGGCATGAGCCTAATGCATTTGTAAGCTGGATATACAGTCAGTTGGAATATCCTGAGGAAGCCATGAAAAACAACCTTGAGGGAATTGTTTATCTGAGCTTTGTGATTGGAAAGGATGGTAAATTGATGAATATACAGAGTTTAAGCAAAACCGACCCGATTTTGGTAAATGAAGTAATAAGGGTAGTAAAGTCTTCTCCCGATTGGGAACCAGGAATGCAAGGTATCCGAAAGGTTAACGTGCATTACCAGTTAAGCATACGTTTTAAATTACAAAATTGACATAAAAAGATAGTAGTTTAATAAAAGAGGCCGTCTCAAAAGTCCTTCGAGTTGTCATTGGCTTCGCCGAACTCGCAAAGCTCAGTTCTGAACGAAGATAAAAATATACTTCTTCGGGAAATAGTATAGTCTGTAATGTTTATCTTTGCAGTATGTTTTACAAAGATATAGAAAAATAAAGTTTGCCTCAATTCAAATGCTTAACCGGAGTTAAACGTGAGGTATTTGAGCAAATGCTGGAAGTGTTGAATGAAACAAAAACCCATTCAAGAAAAATCCAAGCCGTGGAATCCCTGCCAATCTAGGCCATGCAGATAAGTTACTGCTGCTATTGATGTACTATCGGGAATACTGTACCCAGTTTCATATTGGCGTTGCTTATGGTATTTCGGAAAGCCGTGTTTGTGGGATAATCAAAGAGCTAGAGAGTATTTTAATAAAAGATCCGCGTTTTCATTTACCTGGTAAAAAGTCATTGTTAAAAGCAGAGGATGAATTTGAAGAAGTATTGATAGATGTTGCCGTAAAGTCCTGTAAAACAGGCTAAAAAAACAGCAATTAAATGTACTAGTCAAGATTTAATTTGACAAGATATTTTAAGTGGTATAAAAATTATCAGATTCAGGCTATAAAAATACGTCATTTATATCATTCCTGCAAACATATTTATCATTCATATCGTCCGCCGTACAGTTGTTCTGTTCGGTCATCCCAGCGTTAGAGGGTTGTTCGGCATACTTTTCCTTTACCTGCTTAATGGAATCCATGAATGTATCCTTCGGCATTTTATCGAAACAGTATTTTCCCGAGTGCGTTCTGTTGAGGTTGTAGTTATCCGGCCAAGTATCAAGGTCAGCCTACAACTGTTCGAGCGTTTGATAGATTTTCATACGGAATGTAATGGTGTAGAATTCGTTCTGTACGGTTCTGTTGAAACGTTTGCAGATGCTGTTTGTCTGTGGACTTTCCGCCTTGATTTTCGCGCGGTCTATGTCTTTATCAGCGAGATAGAGTTCATCCTTGAACCGCAATATTCGGTACCCCTGCCGGTAAAAACGCGCAGCAAGTGCAAGCTGTACTGTTTAAAGAAGGGTATGACCCTGTCTTTGAGAATGCCTGCCACCACAAGGGCGTTTTTGCGGTCGTAGAGTTTGGCAAAGGCAGCTTTGGAGCAGCGCCTATGAAAGTTTGCTGATAAATAGACCCTACACCCTTGATATGTCCCGCATAATAGGTATTCTGTGCCCCGAGAAAGCCGGGATGATGAGTCTCGATTTTTCCGTGAGCCTCTTTTTCCACTTTGGCTTTTTCCAGCGCCGCTACCTGCTCTTCCGACAGGATGACACCTTCATGCAACACTTTGGACTATAAGGCTTTCAGGCGTTTTTAAAAGGTCTCCATGTCGTTACGCTGCCAGATGCTGCGAACTCCGCCCGGTGAAACCAAAATATCCTGCTTATTTAACTCGTTGGACACCCTAACTTGTCCGAGAGCCGGATTGGATATGCCCAGTTCAACTGCCGCTTGTTTAATACGAACTTCAACCCTGTTTTTGATGATGGGCTTTTTGCAGGATATTTCCGCAAGAGCCAACCCTCCGCCCTGTTCGTACAGCGCCTTGAAACGGTAATAACTGTCGCGGATGCATCCAATTACTTTACATGCTTTGGATACGTTCCCCTATATCGTGGCCAATTCCAGTAATCTCGATTTGTTCCTGATAATTTTTGTCCTGTTGGCATTGGTTTAATCTATTTTTAATCCCTACAAAAGTATTCTTTTTTTTGAATCCTGTCAGATTAAATCTTGACTAGTACGGCGTATAAAGGCAGAGACTTTTACGGTATTTTCCTCTCAGGTCATATTCACACAAGTATTCTTCATGCGCTGTCTCAAAATATGGGAGCAAACGCTCAAAGCACACTATATTAAATGTCTGTCATCGCTCGAAAGCGAAATTGGCTCTTTTGCCATGTCGGGTATTTCATAATGCAATTATTGCACATACGCACGTATGTTACATGGTTAATTCGATATAATGTCTATTATTTTTCAATTCGTATTCTTGCATCAACGGCCACTACTTTATCTGTTTTACCCAATAAGGGATTCAAGTCCATTTCAAAAATTTCAGGCGCAGTTTTTACAAGGGCTGATACGCGTATAATAATATCGGCCAGTATATCCTCGTTAACCGGTTCCCGGCCACGTACTCCCCGAATAATTTTGTAACTGCGTAAACGGCGTATCATATCGTAAGCCTCGTCCTTATCCAGCGGGGCCAAGCCTGCACTTACATCTTTCAACACCTCGATAAAAATACCGCCTAAACCGCACAACACCATATGCCCGAAATCGCCTTCCCTTTTAGCCCCTACAAACAACTGGGTTCCGCTTAGCATGGGTTGCAACAAAATGGCCGTTGTATTTTTTATCGTAATCATACGCTCAAACTCGCGCCGTACAGTATCATCGTCCTTCACATCGAGTACCACGCCCTCTACATCCGATTTATGCACAGGGCCAACCACTTTCATCACTACCGGATAGCCCAGTTTTTTAGCTGAGATCACAGCATCATTGGCCGAAGTTACCACCGCTTCACCTGCTCGCGGAACTCCTGTAGCATCAAGCAATAATTGAACATCTGTCGGCGACAGATAGCCGTTTTCGGCAGTATCAATAACTTTCCGTATTGTAGATGTGTCAATTTCAGGTATATGAGATGTTAACAATGCCGGCTTGGGCGTGTGATAAACCTTCGCCAGCGCATTGCCGAAAATAACCTCGTCGGGGAAATTGATGCGTCCTTTATCGATAAAAGCGGCTATTTCATCTTTTACATTTATAATTGACGTAAGGATGGGGAAAATAGGCTTTTTACTGGTTTTCATTTTCTCGTCGAGCAAATCATACACATCGTATACTGATGTCAGCCCCGGACTACCAAAAATTACTGCCATTGCGTCAATATTGTCGAAATCATTATTGCAGGCATCAATAATATAGCCTAATTGCTCGGCAGTACCCGTTGCCAAAAAGTCGATAGGGTTAGCTACCGACGATCCCCCGTATAATTTTTCGAGCAAAGCTCTTGCTTTTTTACCCTCGATATGAGGAACATCAAGCCCGTTGTTCGATAAAGCATCGGTCAGCATAACTGCCGGACCACCTGCATGTGTGATAACTGCTATATTTTTGCCTTTCAATTCGGGGTGCATAAATATCCCGGCAATGATAGCCAGTTCGGTACGTCCGTAGCAACGTACAATACCCGCTTTACGGAACAAAGCCTCAACAGCAACATCGGGCGAGGCCAGAGCGCCTGTATGCGATGATGCCGCACGGCTACCCGCAGCCGACGATCCTGCTTTTATACCTACAATGTGGCAACCCTTATTAATCAGTGATGAAGCATGTTTCAGCAACATTTCGGGCTTATTAACGCTTTCGATATACAGCATCTTTACAGGGGAACTTTTGCCCGCCTCGTATGTTTCGTCGAGATATTTCAACACGTCTTCAACCCCTATTTGCGCACTGTTACCTACCGAGTAAACACTGTTAAACTGTAATCCGGTAGTAATGGCCGATTCCAGAATAAACACCGCCGTAGCGCCCGATGCCGTAATAAAATCGATCCCCATCGGGTTAAAATGCGGAATAGGCTCGATAAATACTCCTATATGATTGGTATTCATCATCCCCACACAGTTAGGCCCGATTAAACTGCCGTCAACCGAATTTACTGTATCTACAATTTGCTGTTCGAGTTTGGACCCTTCCTCATTTTCTTCGTGAAACCCTGCTGAAAGAATTATAAATGCCCTGGTATTTTTTCGTTTGGCCAGAACTTCTACCGTCTGTGGGCAAAATTTTGCAGCTATGGCAAGTATTGCCAAGTCAACATCGGGCAAATCTTCGTCTATGCGGTAAGATTTGATTCCCTGTACTTCGTCAAGCTTAGGATTTACAACATATAAATCTCCTTTGAATTTATAATCGATAAGATTTTTAAGTACCTTACCTCCCGGTTTATGAATGTCTTCCGACCCGCCTACTACAACAATGCTCCGCGGGTTAACAAGCTGTTGGTTTATCATACTCTTTATTTTTTACAAATTAATATTTTAGATTTACATATATTCTCCTTAAAAAATGACGATTTGAAATAAAAATAGTGTTTTAAGTTTTAAAAAGCAAACAAAGATATAAAAAATTGCTATTTGTTATTTTTAATTTCTCATTATTTGCAGCTTACTACTATCAATAACTTGCTATATTACTTATTAAAACAGATAATGCCGACAAAACAAGATTTTAGATAACTGTTGATTAAAAAACTGCTTTTTTTTTAAAGGGGGCAGGCAAAAGAAGGAAAATGACTTTGTTGTTTTCATAATATTTTATAACTTTGATCCATTATGCAAAAATCGTTCGATACTATTTTACAGCAAAACAGCTTTACCAAAGTAGATCTTGTCCGCATGCTTTTGGCTAAAGGCGAAGAACAAGACAGATTATTTGCCCAAGCCGCTAAAATACGTAGTCAATATGTTGGTAATAAGGTATATCTTCGTGGATTAATCGAACTGTCGAACCATTGCCGTAAAAACTGCCTGTATTGCGGAATCCGTAGAGGGAATAAGCAAACCGACCGTTATATGCTACCCGATGAAGCCGTGTTACAGGCCTGCGAGTTTGCTTATAAAAACAATTTTGGTTCGATTGTTCTGCAAGGTGGCGAATTAACTTCAAAGCAATATGTTAGTAGAATCGAAAACTTATTGATGCAAATTAAAAAACTATCAAACAATGAGTTGGGTATAACGCTTTCATTAGGAGAACAAAGCGAAGAAACTTACCGGCACTGGTTCGAAGCAGGGGCACACCGTTATTTATTACGCATCGAATCGTCAAACTGCGAATTATATGAAAAAATTCATCCCCGGAATATTATCCACGATTATAACAGGCGGGTAGCGTGTTTAAAGCTGCTGCAAAAAACCGGATATCAAGTAGGTACCGGAGTAATGATTGGGCTGCCCTTTCAAATGCCGAATGATTTGGCGCAGGATTTACTGTTTATTCAGTCGATGGATATTGATATGGTAGGTATGGGGCCTTATATAGAGCATAAAAATACTCCGTTATACCAGTATAAAGATTTGTTACTACCCATCGAAGAACGTTACTGGCTGTCGTTACGAATGGTTGCCGTATTGCGCATACTTACAAAAGATATTAATATTGCAGCCGTTACCGCTCTGCAAGCCATACATCCCGAAGGCCGTAACATGGCGATACAAGTGGGCGCAAATGTGATAATGCCGAATATAACACCCGGTGATTTCAGAAATATTTACAAATTGTATGAAAATAAACCGACTATAAGCCAAGATGATGAAGACAACATCCGGGTTTTGGTTGAACAAATCAAAAGTACCGGAAACGAAACAGTATTCGGGAAATGGGGCGACTCGCTTCACTTCAGTAACAAACATACTATTTAATATTTTTTAGGGTTTTGCTTTTCCATATAATCTTACAAAGTACAAACAAAATTGTTTATTAAGAGTAATAAAAACACTAAAACTCGAAATACAACAATGTTTAATATTTTAAAACTATTTATCATGAAAAATATTTTTATTTATCTAATTTTATTTTTGTTTCCCTATTATTCATTGGGACAACAAAAGGATATCATGAAAGTAGACTGGAGTACAAATTTATCACACGCTGTTGATCGCCCATACCCATTCGATAACTTTACTGACGGAAGAGTTATTTATAAGGATGGTTCTGCAGCTATGGGAAAGTTAAATTATAGCATTTTTGTTGTTGAATTTCAATTTGTTGCATATGGAGATATCTTAGCGGTTAAAGATCCTGATAAAATAGCATTGGCCGTTATTGGAAATCGTACTTTGGTTAAACTTAAAAAGGGGTTTGGTGTTATTATCGCAGAAAGCGGATCAAAACAACTTATCCTCAAAAAGGAAATCAATGTAAAAATACCGGCAAAAATGGGCGCCTATGGCGCGTACAACCCTACGTCAAGCATTGATACGTACCATAGCCTGTCAATAAAATTGTAGAAAATCAATTCGCCCAAGAATTGGAAATTGACTCTAAAACTAAATTTTATGTAAGAAATACCATGAACGTGAACAAGATGCCAATTTAAAAGGATTTACCAGGTTATTTTTTAAAAGATCGGAAGAAAATAGAATTATACACAGCTCAAAATCAAATAAATTTTTCCGACGAAAATCAATTAAAACAACTATTCACTTTTTGTGCAAGTTTATAAGTATTTAAGTTTGCTATTGGCTTCTCCGAGCCCACAAACTCATATCATTAATCGTCTTTGTTTTTTTGCCTTTAACCTATATAAACTATAGTATTTATGAAACATGTATATATATCTTTCATAATTATATTTTTTCTATATATTCTTTTGGACAAAGCGATATTTTACAGCTCAATGTAAAAACAAATATCTCTGATGTCATAAATTATCAATACTTATTCCCTGACTTTGTAGAAGGACGTGTTTTGCATAGGGATAATACTACCTTCAGAGGAAAGCTTAATTACAATATGAAACTTAATGAATTACAATTTATTCAGAATAATGATATTTTATCAATTATTAATTAGGATAACATAGCGCTGGCTTTTATTGATAAACGCACAATGACGAATATGTTTCAAAAAAAACAGGTTTGCATTTACTTATTAATGAAAAAGGAGATAAACAATTAGCTGTAAAAAAAGAGTATATGTAAAAAATCTGCCTAAAACAGGAGAATATGGCATTCGTGGCGAAAAAAACTTTTATCACAAATTATGCCCAAATAAGGAGGAAATCTACAGAAATAGTTGTAAATTTACCTGTTGAAATAAAAATAGAGGAAGAAGTGCAATATTATTTAATTGATAATTATAAACCCTTATTAGCAACTAAGAAAAATTTTCTGAAAACATTTTCCAAGCATAAATATGAAATAGAAAATTATACTAAAGATAATAAAATAGATTTTTTGGATATTAACCAGTTAAAACAATTATTTTCATATTATTTAAATATATGAATAACTTAAAATATTAATTTTAAAGACATATAATTATGAAAACAGCAAGTTTAATTTTTGTTACAATTTTACTCTCCACGCTTTTATCCGCCCAAGACAATATTTTTGTAGTTAACATGAATACTGATCTTGCTAAAGTTGTAAATAATCAATATTTATTTTCAAGATTTGCCGATGGTAGGGTGCTATATAAAAATAATTCTATGGCTAAAGCTAAACTCAATTATAATGTATTTTTAAACGAATTACAATTTATTGAAAACGGAGATACTTTAGCTGTCGCCAATCCCGAAGATATTCCAATGGCAGTTATTGATAAGTACACATTGGTTAATTTAGGAAAAAAGATTGGTTTTGTTCTTGTTATAGAACAAAGCCATGACATGCAACTTGCTATGGAACACAAGATACTTGCAAAAACCCCTCCGGCAAAGGGAGCTTATGGAATACGCAGTGAAACAGCATCGACAACAAATATTAAAGATATAATAACGGGTACTTCCGGAACTTTAACTCGGTTGCCGGTTGAAGTTAAGTTGGCTAGCGATACAAAGTATTACTTAATAAATAGAGATGGCAAAGCTATTATTGCCAATAAAAAAAATTTCCTGAAAACATTTTCCAATCATAAAAAAGAGGTGGAACAATACATAGCCGAAAATAAAACAGATTTTTCCAATGTCGATAAAATAAAGGAACTGTTTAATTATTGCGTTAGTTTGTAAAACAATTTATGATTAGTTATTATAAAATAGGCGGGATGTCTTTCGAATAAACATTAATTATACAATTTTGCGTAACTTTGTAAGTAAAATAAAAGAAAGAAAAGTTCACAAAAAATGTTGTTCAAGCCGCAAAAATATACTATTTCGGATATTTCAAAGCAAACTTTTATTGATGCCGACGAAATTTGGAAGTATATAAATAACACAAAATCGAATGCACAACGCGTGCGCGAAATTATAGCAAAATCATTAAACAAGCAGCGGTTGGCTCTTGAGGAAGCCGCAGTGTTGCTTAATACTACCAACCCCGAATTAATCGAAGAGATTAAACAAGGGGCGCGTACATTAAAAACCAATGTTTATGGCAAGCGTATTGTTTTATTTGCCCCGTTATATATTGGCAATTACTGCTCAAACAATTGTCTGTACTGTGGTTTTCGCTCATCGAACAAGGAAGCTCAACGACTTACTTTAAATGACAAGCAAATTATACAGGAGGTAGAGGCATTGGAAGATAACGGGCAAAAACGCCTCATTCTTGTATACGGCGAGCATCGAGAGTATTCGCCTGAATACATAGCGCATACCGTACGCGTGGTTTACAATGTAAAAAAAGGAAACGGAGAAATCCGCAGGGTAAACATTAATGCGGCTCCTCTTGATGTCGAAGGATTTAAAGTTGTTAAAGAAGCGGGTATAGGCACTTACCAAATATTTCAGGAAACTTATCATCCTAAAGCTTACAAGTTTTATCACCGCGGGGGAAAAAAAATGGATTACGACTGGCGATTGACGGCGCTCGACCGGGCAATGGAGGCTGGTATCGATGACGTCGGCATCGGGGCCTTATTCGGATTATACGACTGGCGGTTCGAAGCATTATCGCTGTTAAGGCATGTAAACCACCTCGAAGCATGTTATAATATCGGGCCGCATACCATATCGTTTCCCCGTTTGCAAGCTGCTTCATCGCGAGACATTGATGTAGCGTACAAAGTATCCGACGACGATTTTTTACGTTTAATCGCTATTTTACGGCTTGCCGTACCCTATACGGGGCTTATACTCACTGCCCGCGAATCGGATAGGGTGCGTAAAGAAGCCATTGCTTTCGGCATATCTCAAATCGATGGGGGAACCAAACTCGAACTGGGCGGGTATCAGGAGGGGGAAAGCAAACCCGAGCAAGATTTAAACCGCGAACAATTCCAGATAAATGATAACCGTACATTAAACAAGGTAATCGACGAGTTATTGGAGGGCGGCTATTTACCCTCGTTCTGTACGGCATGTTACCGCCGCGGGCGTACGGGGGAACACTTTATGGAGTTCTCGGTACCCGGATTTATTAAACGTTACTGTACGCCAAATGCAATACTTACGCTGGCCGAATATATCCGCGACTATGCAACACCCGAAGTTGCCGCAAAAGGATGGACGGCTATCCAACGTAATCTATCGCAGGTTGATGATAAGTTTCTGCCCGAACTGCTACAACGTATCGAACGGATAAAAGCCGACGAACGCGATATTTATTTCTAAACCCCGAATAATTTGAAGAAAATACTGTAAAATAATAGCTTAGCTATATTGTGCATCAACTTTAGTTACTATGTTTTTTGTATTTCACATTTATACAAATCATTCCAATAATCGCTATATAAATTAGCTGATTTCATCAATTCGATATGAGTACCAGAATGTTTTATAGTATTTTCATGAAACACATAAATTCTATCACTAATATTTGGTAAGATATGCAATCTGTGAGAAACAAATATTATAGACAGTTGAGATTTTAGCTGTAGCAACAAATTTAAAACAAATGCCTCGGTATTTCTGTCCATTGCCGCCGTAGCTTCATCCAAAATTAATAATTGAGGGTTTTTATATAACGCACGGGCCATAGCAATTATTTGTTTTTGTCCGCCTGATAAATTAATGCCTTCTTCTCCTATAACTGTCCTGTAATTTTGAGGTAACTCATTAATATATTTATCAAAACCGTACTTAGTACAAAAATTTATAAAATTATCGATATTAATTTCGGTATTGCTTAAACATATGTTATCCATGACTGTTCCGTTGAAAATAAAAATCTCTTGCGGTACGGCCCCTATAATATTCCTCCAGCTATCCGTATTTATGTTATTTATCGAGATACTGTTATTTACTAATATATCTCCGCTCTCAAAAGAATAAAATTTTTCA
The DNA here is from genome assembly GCA_031263585.1 of Prevotellaceae bacterium. GTDB lineage: Bacteria > Bacteroidota > Bacteroidia > Bacteroidales > UBA932 > JAISFN01. The sequence continues at coordinate 11,364 of JAISFN010000048.1, forward strand.
AGTATTTGGCACAATGTGCTTTTTCCACATCCGCTTTCGCCCGCCAAACTAATTAATTCATTTTTCTGCAAATATATATTTACTTCATTTAAAACAAGGCCCGTTCCAGGAAACCTAAAAGATAAATTGCTTACATTCAGCGATTCAAATTTTTCAATATCCATCTTTTCCGGAATAACTAGCTCTTCCTGTAATCCAACAAATTCGTACATTCTGTCAAATGCTACTTTAGCTTCATTCATTGGTATGGTTATTAAAGCTAACGAGGCAATATTGCTTAGTAAAGACGAGCATATTGTTATTGTTGCCGCTAAAATTCCTATTGTTAAGTTATCATTAAAAAGAAGTATCGAGCCTAAAGTAAAAATTAACAACGTAATCCCTAAGCCAACTAATCCTGATTTCCAAGCTAATGAAACTTTTACAATTCCAAGATTATAAATTCTATCCTGAAAAAATCCGTAAATTATTTTGTTTATACTTGAAAAGGTATCTTGTTTATTAAAGTTTTTTATTGTAGATACTCCTTGAATTGTACTAATGAAATTACTTTCGCTTTGCGCATAAGCCGACATTACCTCTCGTTGATGCCTGATAATTGTTTTATTATAACTGTAAACAAGTAAATAATAAATCGGCAGGGATATTAATATCGGGAGCGCTATTTTCCATGAATAAATAAATAAAATAACAAATGAAGCTGTTATCGTAAGTATGCTTATGATAGTATTTCCGAGCATTAAACTTATAAAACTTTGAATTCGTTGCGTATCATTTAACCTCGCGGTCATATCTCCAATTTTCCGGCTATCGAAAAACGGCTTTGGCAAAAAAAGCAACCGTTCGTAAAAACTTCCTATTATCCTATTGTTGAAGTCTTTTGATTGTTTTAATAGTAATTTTTGCCGGATAACGGAAAGCCCCGTTTGTATAAGAAACAATAAACCAAGGATAAACAAGGATACTATAAGTTTAGGATATTCTTTGGCGGGTAATATTTTATCGAGCAGTTGTTGCGAAAAAACCGCGGTTGCCAAACTTAGCGCCGACAGAATTATACCAATAATTAAGCTAACGGCGAGTATCGGGATATCTTTATTTATTAGCTCAACAAGCCATTTTCTTTTATTTTTTTCAATATTGTTTTTAGATTGGAAATTTGCGGCAGGTTCAATGGTCAGGCAGGTTTTTGATTTCCAAAGCCTCGTTAAGTTTTCATGCGTCCATTTTTCAATCCCGTTTGCCGGATCGCCTATTATAAATAATGATTTGTCAAAACCGTAACACACAACAAAATGCTCGAAATTATCGGCGCTTGTTGTATGCAATATTACCGGCTTGGCATGTTTTATTAACAAATCGGGGTCGGCTTCGCAACCTTCGGCTATTAAATCCAATGTATTTGCGGCTTGATATAATCCTAATAATGACGTACCTTGATTTGTTGTTCCGCTTAATTGCCTGATTCGTTCAAAAGAACTATCGCCGCCATAAAACCGTATAATCGACAGTAAACAGGCAACGCCGCAATCCTGTTGATCATGCTGGCGGGTAAATGATTTTTTAATTGATTTATAGCTAAATACCGCCATATAATTACTCTTTTAAATAGCTTATAATTGTTTTAGCTTTTGTTTCACCGGCAAACTGTTGAATAAGCCGCCTGTTTTCATCGTATAAAAAAGTTGAAGGGATGGCGCTTATTCCGCTATATTTAAAAAAATCATTAGCAGTATCGCGAAGGATGTGCAATGTTGTTAAATTGAACAGATTATTTTTTACATAGTATTCCTTACATGACAATTCATTTGCATTAGTTATCATAATTATGGGTATTTCTTCAAAATACTCTTTATGCTTGATCAAATCTATTATTTCATTTTCGCAATTACTACAATAAGGAGCAAAAAGTATTATAACGGAAAGGCTTCCCTTTAAATCTTCCAAGCAATAAGGAGCGCCCCATAAATCGTTCAAACAAAAATCAGGGAGTTCATTCATATTCTGCCCTTTTAATTCCTTCATTTTTTGGCCTTCAAAAATTTTGAAAACTAAAAATATAATAACTGTTGTAAAAAGAACTACGAATGAAAAGCTTATAACTTTACGTTTCATAATGTATTCAGCATATTAATGTAGCATACTATAGCTATCCAGCATAATAAAGGCAAAATGTAAGCGCAAAATAAAACAAGCAATATCTTGTTTATTGCAATCCCGGCATGCCTGATTAATGTAGAGCAAATAAGCGTTATAAATGCCAATTCCCATAAATTGAACGCCGATAATGGGTATAGTAAATATAATGGAGCTTTTTCAACCGTTACAATGCTTAACAGCGAAAGCGAAGAAAAATTATTTATTTCCCATAATGAATAATTATCTTTGAATGCAAGCAGCCAAATAAATTCGACAAAATACTGGACAACAAACACCCAGTACGATTGTGATATGCATTTT
>JAISFN010000150.1 GCA_031263585.1 Prevotellaceae bacterium
TTGCGATGACCCTCCCCCATCGGGAGGAGGTCCCGGACCTGATCCCGAACCGGAACCAAAAAAACCCGAAAAACGCACTGACTGTAACGGCAATGCCATAGCTAATGCCAATAACGCCAATAGTGTATTGAATTCGAACAGTAATGTTATTTCTGAAATTGACACATTAAAAAGCAGTGCAAGAACCAATATTAATGAAAGATCTTTAACTATTGATAGGAATTCCAATGATAGTTATGAAATTAATGGGAAAAAAGAAGGACTTCCTGGTAGTGTTTTAACAACTGCTAGTCGAAACACAATATATGGATGCCATACACACCCAAATGATAATCTTGGAGGTATATTAACTGGACCAAGTGTTGATGATATTTGTAATGTATTAAAAGTAGTGAATTATTATGTAACAAATATTGGAACTACGAATTTTAAAGGAGAGATTATTTTTTCTTATGATGGTAGTGAATATCTAATAGCTGTAGATAACATCAGTAAAATCACCTCTACTAATTTTGTGTTGTATAACTTTATGGATAGGGTCGCTTGCTATGAAGGCAAAACGGTAGCCGATGTAGTAAACGACTTGAAAATTCCTGTAACAAACTTTGCTTATAATTATGGCAGGGGAGGTAACTTTTATGGAATTGATTTATCTATTCATTCTTATCCCAATTTTGATAATTCATTGAATAATAAAAATAACTATAACAGTATTGTAATAATATGGGATAAATATAAAGATAAAAAAGAAGAGTATGATCTCATGCAGGCTCAAGATGGTTGGAATGAGCAATTATATAACTTTTATAAAAATGATGTAATAAAATACATATATGTGGATATTCCTATGGGTAGTAATTATTACGCAAAGTACAAATCTTTTTTAGATTTGAAAAGGGAAAAAAATATGATGAAAGCTTTTTTTGAGAAGGGCGTATTATCTACATTACAAAGTCGGTTTCGATAAATTAACCAAGCGATAAGAATAGGATATAGATGAGGAAAAACTATCATTTCTGATAAGTTTTTTAACTTTAGTTATGGCGGTACAGGCACAATATGCGTTGCCCTGTATGTTAGAGGTACTATATACAAGCTTTCCATTTTTATTTCAGTACCTTTGTCGGTAAAATTTTACGAAAATGCAACGCCCCATATATACACAGGCCGATAATTGCCAAGATTGCTACAAGTGCATACGCGAGTGCCCTGTAAAAGCCGTCCGAATTGAAGATAACAAGGCCTACATTATTGATGACCGATGTATTTATTGCGGACATTGTACACAAATATGCCCTACCGGCGCTAAAAAAATACGCGATGGTTTATCGCGCGCCCAGTCGGTACTTCGTAAATATCCCGATGTCGATGTTTATTTATCGTTGGCGCCATCGTACATAAGTGAATTCGAGGGTATATCGCCATCGAAAATTGTTGCGGCTATCAAGCATTTGGGATTTGCAGGGGTATCGGAAACTGCCTTGGGAGCCGAGATTGTTTCGGTACGTACTGAGGATTTTTTAAACTCGTCCGAAAAAAGCATTTATATCTCATCCGCATGCCCTGTTGTGGTTGATTATATCCGTAAATATTCGCCCGATTATACGGCAAATGTTACACCAATTATCTCGCCGATGCTTGCACACGCTAAAATTTTAAAAGAACTTTATGGGGACAATATCCGGGTAATTTTTGCAGGCCCTTGTATCGGCAAAAAAACGGAAGCCGACAAATTCAGCGAGCTTATTGATGTTGTCATGACATTTAAAGATCTGAAAAAATGGTTTGAACAGGAGGATATAAATCCGCAGGACGATATATGGGACAAACAGGACGAAAAATTTGTACCTTACCGTTCGCGACTCGGTTCGCGTTATCCTATCGAGGGGGGCATGCTCGACGGTTTGCATAAATCCGCCAAACCGGTGTTTTATATGGCATTTTCCGATTTACCCACCATAAAAGACGTGCTTAAAAATATTGAATCCAACTCATACAGCGATACTATTTTTCTTGAATTGTTGGCGTGCAAAGGCGGGTGTGTTAATGGCCCTGCTAAGTTAAATTCAACATCTCTGGCCATTAAACGTTATGAAATTATTCAGCAATCGGAAATGGGCGACCCTGCGGAAGATTTTAAAAACCTGGATTTAAAAACCCTATTTGAAGAAGACGTACAAAAAGAGAACTGTTATACTGAAGATGAAATTAAACAAGCGCTGTTCAGGGTGGGTAAGGTAAACCCCGAAGACGAATTGAATTGCAGCAGTTGCGGATATGACTCGTGCCGCGATTTTGCCGTAGCTATGCTCGAAAGCCGTGCCGAAGATAATATGTGTGTTTCGTATATGCGTAAAATAGCGCACGACAAGGCAACCGTTCTTTTACAAAAAATACCTGCCGGAGTATTGCTGATAAACTCCGACTTAAAAATTGTGGACATGAACCGGCGCTGCGCCTTTTTATTGGGACAAGATATTGTTGATATATACGAAGTTTGTCCAGGACTTAACGGAGCGCTTTTGAGTAATATATGTACTTTCGACAATTTGTTTAAAACCGTGTTGGCTACTGGAAAAGAGATAAAAGAACGGCAAATAAAAGAAAACGATAAAACATGGATACTTTCCATTTACAATATACAACCGCATCGCCAGGTTTTCGGGCTGCTTCAGGATTTGCAGAATCCGAGCGTGAAAAAGGAATGGATTATTGAAAAAACACGAGAGGTTATCAAAAACCACATGTCGACCGTACAGCAGGTGGCAAGCTTGCTTGGGGAAAATGCTGCATTTACCGATTCCGTTTTGCGTGCGGTAATCGATGTATACGACAAAGACGAAAATAAGAAAATTTTTTTATAAATATACCCTTGAAAACCGGTGAAAATTATATTGAAGTAGGTTATTTTCAGCAAAATAAAGTTGGAGAAATTGTTTGTGGCGACTGCTTTATGTCGAAAAAGCTGAAAGAGGATGGGCGTATACTTTGTGTGCTGTCCGACGGTTTAGGCAGCGGCATTAAAGCCAACATACTTTCGACCATGACAGCATCGATGGCGTTGAATTTTTCAGTGATGAACGAGGATATCGTTCCTTTGGCAACTGCCATTATTAAAACATTGCCGAAAGATACCGTGAAAAATATAAGTTACTCTACCTTTTGCATCTGCGACATCGATTTTTTCGGAAACGTACGGATTGTAGAGTACCAAACCCCTTCCTTTTGTTTTTACAGTAATGCGGCGCTCAGCAGTGCACGCAAGGAAAAAATACTTATCAACAGGGAGGATATGGACAATACATACCTGTTGATATCCGAGTTTACCCTGCAAAAAGGCGACCGTATCGTTTTTTTCTCCGACGGTGTAAGCCAATCGGGTACGGGCAGTAAGGCTATGCAGTTAGGCTGGGGTAATGGTGTTAAGGAGTATATATCGAAAATGATTGTCCGCACACCTGCTATCTCGGCAGCCGAATTATCGCACCGCGTGGTTGCCGAGGCTGTGAAAAACGACGGCTTTACCGCTAAAGACGATACCAGCTGTTGTGCGGTTTATGTACGCAAACCCCGTAATTTACTGATTTGTACCGGCCCTCCGTATGACATGAAAAACGATACGTATTTGAGCAAGCAATTGCTGGAATTCCATGGTACGAAAATAATATGCGGAGGTACGACGGCCGAAATCATTTCGCGCGAACTGAATACTCCTTTGGAATGGGACGGCGATAGTGCGGATAAAAGCCTTCCTCCTATTTCGAAAATGAAAGGGGTCGATTTGATAACCGAAGGCATTGTAACGCTCAGTAAAATAGAGTGTATACTGACAATTAGCGGCGAAGAACGGGCAAAAAACGACGGGCTGGCCGAATTGGTGATAAAATACCTGTTGAATAATGATAAAATAACTTTCGTTGTGGGGACAATAATTAATACCGCACACCAGGATCCCAACCCGCCTATCGAACTGGAAATACGGAAAAATGTGGTACGCAAAATAAAATATTTATTAGAAACAAAGTATCTAAAAGACGTAGAGATAAAATACATATAGCGAAAGGTTTATTGTTTTTTCCTCTGTTAGTGCGAAATAGTTATATAAAAGCCTATAATTCATGCAAATTAACAGTTAAAAATAGACTCAAAAAGCGTGTAAAAATCTGCTTATCTCATTACTTATTATTAATTTAAATGGATTTTTCAAGTTCATTTACTTAGTTTTAGCCAAGGGATAAGCAAACGAATTTAGGATAGATGGCAAAATTGGCGATATATTGATTTTGTGTCCTTAGTTGTACATTATAACCCGGTTTGGTTTGACCGTTGTTCATCGCATCTTCTTTCATGCACATGAAAGTGTCATCCCTGTCTATCTTGGAATAACTATTGCTCCCTGCCAATATATCCAGTTTGCCTTCATATTCTTTTAATTTGGATTGACTTTTTGCCAACTCTTTCAATTGACGTTTCTGCTCTTTATCCTGTTTGCGGTTCAAACCGTTAAGTTCATCAATACGCTTGTTTAGAAGTTCTGAATCTATCGGGCAAAAAGCTTTTTCATTAATTAAGATATTATCATGGGCAATACCCTCTTCTATTTGTGAAAGAATGGATTGTATCTTCTTTCCCAACTTGGCTTTATTTCTTTCTGCGCTTTTCTTCCGGATAAAGCTGTATTTATTGGCTGCGGATTCTATTTTGGCGCCGTCAACATATTGTACTTCCAGCGAAATTTGTCCTATATCCCGTATCTATCATGATTACTTGTACAAACAGATTATTGATATGAAATTCCAGATGGTGGCTGCGAAAGCGGTTGATTGTGCTGTAGGAGGGATATTGGCTGCCGCTGAGCCATATGTAGTAATGAATGTTCTCTTCCAGCGCTTCCTCTATCTTACAGCAAGAATACAGGTTATTCATATAAGCATAAAAATCAACCTTCAACAGCATTCGCGGGTGGTATGGGGTCGTTCCACCTGATTCATTGTTGGAAATTAATTCGCTTAGTTATAAGCCATTTATGATACGATCGATCAGCCTGACAGGGGAATCTTCCGCAATGCGTTCATCTAAACGGAAAGGAAATAATGTGATTTGTCCTTGACTCTAGGATTTAAATACTATCTTTGACATACTAAAGAACTGTGCCATAAAGGATAATGCTTTTGGGAAAACAAAAAAGTCCTAGCTTGAAAAAGTCGGGACTTTAAATAAAAAAAGAATGTGTGGCCGACTTTTGACACTCCCTCCTCATGCAAAATGTTTTAAACCTGAGCTCGATATAATCAATCCAATAAATTCAACATAAATTCACCAAATATAGAGCTGCAAAAGTTTAGCCCGGATTTTTTACGAGTCGGCTTTTATTTGTAAATCGAAAGAGT
>JAISFN010000151.1 GCA_031263585.1 Prevotellaceae bacterium
AATTACAAAAGCAAGCCAATGAATGGAGTAAACAAGCCAAAACTGTTATTTGGTTTGCAGACAGTAAACAAGCCCTTTCCGTTATTGCAATATCTGATAAGATTAAAGAGACATCGGTAGATGCTATCCGACAAATGCAGGAAATGGGCATCGAATTGTATATGCTCACCGGCGATAACGAAGCCAGAGCCATTGCACAACAAACAGGCATCAAGCATTACAAGGCAGAAGTATTGCCTCAGTATAAAGCCGATTTTGTAAAAGAATTACAACAACAAGGTAAAATCGTTGCAATGGTTGGGGACGGTGTCAATGACAGTACAGCTCTTGCAACTGCCGATGTAAGTATTGCAATGGGTAAAGGTTCAGATATCGCAATGGATGTGGCAAAAATGACTATCATTTCATCTGATCTTACCAAAATACCACAGGCGATAAAATTGTCAAAACAGGTCGTAGCCACCATTAAACAAAACCTGTTCTGGGCATTTATTTACAACCTTATCGGTATTCCGATTGCAGCAGGTATTCTCTATCCACTCAACGGTTTCTTATTAAACCCGATGATTGCAGGTGCAGCAATGGCTTTAAGTAGTGTAAGCGTGGTAACTAATAGTTTGAGGTTGAAATGGAAAAAGTAAAGCAATAAACCTCACAAATCAAACAATAAATAACATAACAATGCAAAACGATATTCTGTTGAAATTTGCAGTATCAAATAACATTAATAGATAGAAAAAATGAAAGAGATAAAAATTAACGTCCCTGGTATGCAGAGTACACATTGCCAAATGAGGGTAAACAACGCAATAAAGGAAATTGCAGGTGTACGAATTCAAAATATGGAAGCAGGTAAATTAACCGTTTCCGTTACATCCGACAGCATGAAAGATGAAGTAGTAAACGCCATAGAAAAAGCAGGTTATACTGTTTCGGCAGAAGATGATAATAATTAATTGGTATTGTGGTAGATAAATTTCAATTATTTAAAAATGTAATAACCGCATTGATCTATTTAAATGAAAGAGATTTATCCGAAGATTGGACAAATGAAACCCAATAAAGCATGCAAAATACTAATATACAGCGAATTTGATATCGAAAATTTATCAGGCAGGCTACGTAAAAAAGAAGGAAGGATGTGTCAAACTACTTTTGGCACACCCTCATTGTCGTAAAACTTTATTTGCTTAAAGCGCTTACTTTCTCGAAAAGATTATGTGCATTTTGCATTAAATCTTTACGGATTGAACTGTAATGTTGTTTTACTAATTTCCTGTCGTTTTTACCGTCGGGGTGGTTTGCACGCTCATACAACTGATTACGCAAATCAATTGCATTTTCAACGATTTTCCACGCGTCTTCAACTTTTTTATCCTTCGGATGAAGGAACATATACGATTGACAGTCAGATATGATTTCGCTTATCAGATAATCGATATCTTTTTTTAAACTATGTATACTGGCCATAATATTGTGTTTTATAAATTTACGTATAATAAAGCATATCCTAACTATTTAAGCTTTTCTGCAATACCTTCGGTAAAAGTATTTCCTTTGTATTCGCCTACTTCGAGTTTTGTACGACAAGCAGAAAATGCATCAATCGTATAGTTAACATCTTCAAGTGTGTGAACAGCAGTAGGTATTAACCGTAATAGGATTTGCCCCTTGGGAATGACCGGATAAACGACTATCGAACAAAATATCCCGTAATTTTCGCGTAAATCGTATATCAGATTTGTGGCCTCAATTAATCCTCCGTGCATATATACTGGAGTAACAGGCGAATTGCTTGCTCCCAAATCGAAACCACGTTCACGCAAACCACTTTGTAAGGCATTAACAATTTCCCAAAGTTTATCTCTGTATTCGGGATGTTTCTTTATTAATTCGAGACGTTTTAACGAACCCATTACCATAGGCATAGGTAGCGATTTTGCATATATCTGCGAGCGTATATTATACATCAGATAGTTCACAATATTGGGTTCCGAAGCAATGAACGCACCGATTCCGGCCATCGACTTGGCAAACGTGGCAAAATACATATCAATTTTATCTTGCACCCCGTAATGCTCCCCTACTCCGGCTCCGGCTTTTCCTATTGTACCGAAACCGTGGGCATCGTCAACCAACAGACGGAAGTTAAATTCACTTTTTAAATCGGTTATACCCTTTAGGTTACCCATATCGCCCGTCATACCGAAAACTCCTTCGGTAATAACCAGAATTCCTCCTTTCGCTTTCTGAACGTATTCGGTAGCGCGTTGTAACTGAACGCGTAAATCGTCCATGTCGTTATGTTTGTACACATAGCTCTGCCCCATATGCAAACGTTTACCGTCGATAATACAAGCATGCGATTCGGCATCATACACAATAACATCGTGGCGACCTACCAGTGCATCAATAATCGAAACCATAGCCTGGTAACCGAAATTACATAAATAAGCTGCCGGCTTGTTAACAAATGCAGCCAAGGCATTTTCCAACTCCTCGTGTTTTGTTGTTTGGCCTGACATCATACGGGCTCCCATAGGATACGCCATACCATATTCAGCTGCAGCATTGGCATCGGCTTTACGTACTTCAGGATGGTTTGCCAGCCCTAAGTAATTATTCAAGCTCCATGTTAATACCTCTTTTCCACGGAATTTCATACGAGGCTTAATTTCTCCTTCCAATTTAGGGAATGCAAAATACCCGTGTATCGATGTAGCATGTTGACCAATAGGGCCGTTTTCGCTCTTTTTTATACGATCAAAAATATCCACTTTGTTATGCTTTTTATTATTAATCAGCTTTTTAATTAATTTCCAAAATTTTTAAAACATGCAAAGTTAAGTTAATTTCATTTCCTGTACAAAAGTTTTACAACATCTGTCAAAGTAAATACATGAAAAACAATAAAACATCAAATTTATGATATATAGTAACATAAATCTAATTATCAATGTAAAATAAAAAATGCTGGATTGCTTCGCCTATGGTTTGCAATGATGTAAAATTCTGATTTATTATATTATTGCGAGGGAAAAGCCAGAAGTAATCCAGTGTAAAATATAATTTCATACGTTTGTCCTAATCTGTATTTAAAATTATTTTCGCATTACATATTAATTATGTATTTTTGCAGTTAGTTTTGCATTTAATTTGTATAAATTGTAATCAATTAAAGGTATCTGCATGAAGGTAAAGATAGCGCACATCATTATAGGATTGGTTAGCATAGCGGCAATGAGTGCATGTGGAGGATATAATAAAATTTTTAAAACAACGGACAACGAGCTTAAATACAAAGTGGCTCTCAGCTATTTCGAGAAAAAAGACTATGGACGGGCAACTCCGTTATTTGAACAACTGACAGTTCCTTTTTCGAATACCAAACGTGATGATACCGTGCATTTTTACCTGGCTAAAGGTTACTGGGGACAAGGCGATTATTACTCGGGAGCTTACTATTTAGATAATTTTTGTAAAACGTTCGGAAGGAGCCCGTTTGTTGAAGAAGCGTATTATTTAAGATCATTATGTTATTATCACGATTCGTACCGTTACGAGCTTGACCAAGCAAACACCATACGGGCAATTTCGTCATTTAATGAAATGCTTACGCGCTACCCCGACTCTCCTCATAAGGGAGAGGCTGAGAAATATGCAACAGAATTAACAGAGCGTATGGAAGAAAAATCGTTTTATGGCGCTAAGCTATATTATCAAATAGATGATTATCGTTCGGCGGTAGTTGCATTACGCAACAGTGTAAACGATTACCCCGATAGTAAGTTTAAGGAAGAAGGGATGTTTCTTATACTCAAATCGAGTTATTTGTATGCTAAATATAGTATACGGATCCGACAAAAAGAACGCTATATAGCTGCTATTGACGAATATTACAACTTTGCCAGTGAATTTCCCCAATCACGTTATACGAAAGAGGCCGAGTCGATGTATAAGGATGCGCTCCAGTATGTAGAAAAGAATAAAACGGCGGAAGAATTGCTTCTGGAAAAACAGGAAACTCAACCGTTGGATAAATAAGAGCTTTAGTAAAAATATCAAGTGTCACGACACACGATATGCGACATTTTTAATGTGATAACTTGTTAATGAACAAACCAATGTGTTAATTTTGTAACCAAATAAACTCAATTATATAATAAAAATGGATGTAAAAAAAAATAATGTGCCGCTTAATACGATAACCCGCGATGTTGAAAAACTGGACGAAAATACCGGGAATATTTACGAAAGTGTAATGATTATTACAAAGCGTGCTAACCAAATTGCGGCAGAACTTAAACAGGAACTTAACCGCAAATTGGAAGAGTTTGTTAGCTATACCGATAGTTTAGAAGAAGTTTTTGAAAACCGCGAGCAAATTGAAATATCGCGTTACTACGAAAAATCACCAAAACCTTCGTTATTAGCAATACAAGAATTTATTGAAGGTAATATTTACTATCGTAAAGCGGCCGATTCGTCAAAATCGGAGACACGGTAAAATCAGTTATGAAATAAAGCAATCGGCAAATTTATGCTGAAAGGTAAACATATATTATTAGGTATAACAGGAAGTATAGCAGCATACAAGGCTGCTATACTTATAAGGTTACTGGTGAAAGAAGGAGCCGAGGTAAAAATTATTATGACCCCTATGGCTAAGGAATTTATCACGCCTCTTACATTGGCAACATTGGCCAAAAATCCGATATTGGTTGATTTTTTTAATCCCGAAAATGGTGATTGGAACAGCCATGTCGATTTAGGTTTATGGGCCGATGCTTATTTAATTGCACCGGCCACCGCCAATACTATTGGTAAAATGGCAAACGGCATTGCCGATAATTTACTGTTAACCTCATACTTATCGGCACGTTGTCCGGTTTTTGTTGCTCTGGCTATGGATTTGGATATGTACCTGCATCCGGCTAATCAAAATAATTTAAACATATTACGTTCATACGGCAATCACATTATTGAACCGACGGCAGGCGAACTGGCTAGCGGGCTGATCGGTAAAGGACGTATGGAAGAGCCCAAAGCTATTGCTGATTACCTCTGTAATTATTTTCAAAACAACAGCTTTTTAGCGGGGAAAAAGGTGTTGCTGACAGTCGGCCCAACCTATGAAAAAATTGATTCTGTTAGGTTTATCGGGAATTATTCTTCGGGTAAAATGGGATATGCCCTTGCCGAAGAACTGGCGCAGCAAGGAGCCGATGTATTGCTAATCAGCGGCCCTACCGCAATTAAAATGATGCATCCCAATATCCAATTATGCAGGATAGAGTCGGCCGAGGAGATGTATCGGCAAGCGGTTAAAGCGTTTCCGGAAGCGGATGTTGCTATTATGTGCGCTGCTGTTGCCGATTTTACTCCTGAAAACGTTTCCGACAAAAAAATAAAACGGGGAAGCGAAGACCTTATCATAAAATTAAAACCGACAAAGGATATTGCTGTCGAATTAGGTAAGTTAAAAAGCCCTCGGCAAGTATTAATCGGATTTGCACTTGAGACGGATAATGAGGAGTTTAATGCACTAAAAAAGCTTCAGGCGAAAAATCTAGATTTTATTGTACTTAATTCGCTTAACGACGAAGGCGCAGGATTTGGAACCGATACCAATAAAATAAGCATTATTGATAAGCACGATAAGAAAACAGTATTTGCTTTAAAACCTAAAAATGAAATAGCTAAAGATATTGTATACTATTTAATTACCATGCTGAGCAAAAAATAAGGTTTTAAAACTTGTTTAAATTTTATAGCTAATAGTTAAACAATAAAAGTTCATGTTAATTATTGTTTTATATGTACTCTTTTATTCACTTTGTAAATTATTTTTTAAGGTGCCCATGAGAGCTTCGCCGTTCTTGATAAAAAAGCACCAAAAAATCAAGGCGGGACTCTTCGGCGGCCACTACTGTTTCGCCAGCTGAACAATGGCAAAACCCTCATGAGCACCTTAAAAAATAAAAAGAAAGTGTGAGTAAAAGGAAATTCGTTTCTTTTAGAAGCTCAAATATTCTTTTGTATTAACCAGCGGTTTCAACAGGCGGGTACCCGCCTGAGTAGTCTAGGATCTTCTTTTTTTGCATATAAAGAATTGGCAGAGGGACTTCCAATCGGGGCTCGGCTGGGTAGCATTCCCTTTAGAATAGGAACTAGCCCTTGAAGAGCCGAATAACGTCAACCGATCTTGAGCTTTTGGTACTTTTGGGTTAAGCCAACCGAGCTATGCGAACTCACCGAAGGTAAAAATACAGAAGAAAAGAAAAACTAAAGGATAGTTGGCTGTTATGAAATCATTATTGAACAAAATTTAAACAGGCTTTAAAATTTGTTTTATTACCATTTAACTAATTGACAATAATTAATGATATAGTTGCTGTTGTCATGCTGAACGTCAGTGAAGCATCTTATATCCTTTCGAATAAAGAGATCTTTCGTTTCACTAGGATGACAAAATATACCAATAAATGCTTTTAAGAATTTAAATTTTAATGTGATATGAAAAATCATGTAAAAGTAATGCTTTTAACTGTTTTGTTTGCCGGAACAGTATTGTTTTCCAACGCACAGGAACTACGATGCAATATCAGTATCAATACATCAAAAATACAGGGAACAAATAAAAGCATATTTACTACTTTGCAAAGCTCGTTATATGAGTTTATGAATAATACAAAATGGACAGGTAATATCTATAGTGAAGAGGAACGTATTGAATGTTCGATATTTATTACTATCAACGAGCAAATCGGCTCTTCGCGTTTTGGCGGCACATTGCAAATACAAGCTAAACGGCCGGTATATGCTACATCGTACCAAACGGTTACCTTTAATTTTATGGATGATGATTTTATATTTGATTATATTGAATTCGATAAATTGGAATTTGAGATCAACACATTTCGTTCGAACTTGACATCGGTAATGGCTTTTTATGCTTACGTAATATTAGGTATTGATTATGATACCTTTTCGTTAAAAGGCGGGAGCGAATTCCTAAGCATAGCCCAGCAAATAGTAGTTAATACTCAAGGAGATAATTATGCCGGATGGAAACCTTACGAAAAAGCATCGCGGCGTAATCGTTATTGGATAGTTGATAATATGCTTGACAATAACTACAGCCTTGTAAGGGGCGCCTACTACAAATACCACCGTTTGGGGATGGACAAAATGAGCGACCAAGTAACCGAAGGTCGAGAACAAATTATGCAGGCATTATTAGATATCCAAAAAGTGTACAGGGAAAAACCCGACCCTTATTTATTTTACCTCAAGCTGTTTTTTGATGCAAAAGCCGATGAAATTGCCAATATTTTCCAAGAGGCAACACAACCCGAAAAAACACGTGTAGTACAAATTTTACAGGAGATAGATAACAGTAACAGTCGTAAGTATGCTAAAATTACCGAAACAACAAATTAATTCTCAACTATTCATTTTTAATTTAGGTTTACGATAAACCGGTTTTTTTTCTTCTTTTTTTAAGATTAATGCTGAAATAAGAGATATCATCGAGCTGACAACTCCCCCGCCAAGTATAGCGATTAGCACTGCCCAAACTGGGTGTTCCATGTATATAGCCAAGTTTATTATCTCGCCTATCCGTTGACTGTGCATTCCCGCCTCGCTCAGTTGTTTGGTCATCATAGTGGCTTTAACATACAAATAATCAGGGTCTACAATATTTACCAGCATGCAAACAAATATTTCTAAAAGAACCATTGCTACCAGAAAAGTTGACAAGCCAAAACCGAAAGCCCTGCCGAAAGATATATAGCCCCCACAAACTCGATTACGGTATACCAGTATACAAACAAAAATACCCGCAATACGGGCCAGATAGTTTAAATTCGACAAAGTTTTATTTTGTCCGTAATACCCCATTATATAATCAAAAGTAAGCCATACAATCAATATAATGCCTAAAATCACTCCATACAGTGTAGCATACTTCATCATCCTTGTTATAGAACCTCTCATAAATACTTTTTTTTACTACAGCAAAATTAATCTAAAAATAACAATTTACTTTTATTTATCTATAGTGCTAACTATAAGAATCATATACAATGATGCATAATTAATTCTTTTCCAATGTTAATAAACCGATTTGTTGTAACGTTTTTTTTTATTACTTTTGTGTTCGGGTAAGTCTTATACGACCAGCTCCTGCTGAACTCCCTCAGAACCGGAAGGTAGCAAGGGTAGGCAGTTGTAGCGGTGCGATATAAGTAGCTTACCCTTTTTTTATTCATATATTAGCTATCTATCCGGCATGTCCTCCACATGCCCTGTTAAAATCATCCTGGCTTGCTGTACATCTTTTTCCATTACATGTAAACGTATTAATCCTAAGTCGGTATTAAACATCGGGGAACTAAAAGGTGCATTTTCATTCGATAAAAAGCACTCTATACCGTTTGATTCCAATAATCCTTTTATAATGTTTGCCTGGGCATTACTATGAAACACCATGAAACTCACTGTTTTGCTAGTATCCATAAAAACTTGTATTAAGCTGTCAATATTAAGTCATATATATTCCAAATATACAAATAATTTTCGGTTAAATTAATCGGAAACAATTTTATAACAACAGGGTATTGGTTATATATAATCTGAAAATGAGAGCGCTAAATTCTTTTCTTATATATATGTTATATTTCTATGGCCGATTCGTTATATAAATATAATAACTAAAGATAACTTCACTATGAAACAAGTTTTATCATTTCTTTTATACTTTTGCATAGTAATAATTTCTAACGGACAGGAGATTCCTCCAGAGTATTATAAATTGATTAACAAGGCAGATTCGCTATTTGTTCAAAATCAATACAAAAAAGCGGCTCTCACATATTCCGAAGCCATGAAAGCAAATAACGGGAGAATGCTGTTAAACGATCGTTATAACGTTGCTTGTACATGGGCTTTAGCAAATTACCCTGATAGTGCATTCTATCATCTCGATATAATGGTTACTAAGACTAATTTCAGTTATTACTCGTCAATTGCAAAAGATTTTGATTTATTATCCTTACATGCCGATGCCCGATGGAAACCACTGCTGGAGAAAGTTAAACAAAATCAGGTTGAAACCGATAAAAAATGGAAAATAAATTGCTCGAGCGTTATTGATGAGGACATTGCTGAAATTGTACCGGCACAAATCGAATCATATCAGCTAAATTTATATATTGATGTTGAATCGAAAGCAATAAAAGTTGATGGTTATGTAAATGTAAACTTTCACAATAATGACAGTATAAACTTGGTATTGTGGGGTAAAACAGATATTGAAGAAATAAATTGTAATGGACAAAATGTTAAATATTATTTTGATACCCTCTCAAAATCGCCAATAATATATATCCCTGATGGACGGAAATTAACAGTAGAAAAAGTTCGGGATACGAGCAAAAAACAAAAATTATATTTCAAGTATACATGTGATATGAGTGATGTTAACGATTGGGGAAGATCATTTGAAAATGAATGGATTGAAATCGGTTATTATACGGCTTGGTATCCTGTAAATAAGAACAGCGAGAACTTTACCGCAAGTAGTGTTCGCATACACATTGATCCTCGATATAAAGTAAGCGGCTCCGGATTGGTTGAAAGAAAAGATAATGTATGGAAAATGACTCAGAATTGGGAAGCCTATGATATTGTGATTATCGCTTCTGAAAATCTGAAATCGAAAAAACTGCAGGTTGGCAACACAACTATCGAAACAGTGTATACTACTTTTCCTCAATCGGATATTGATTCGGTACTTGCGGAGTTTAAATATGTACTTGATTTTTATACTGAATTATTCGGGCCAACAGGTGAAGGGGATTCGTATTCGAAACTTGTACTTAACCCGCTTGAAGGCGGCGGAGGGTATAGCAGGAAAAATTATATTTCGTTGAAATCCCATAAATTCGATGGGAGTCTTGGTTGCGGAATTGCCCATGAAATGGCTCATTTCTGGTGGAATAAAGCAAACTCGACCACATGGCACGATTGGATAAACGAAGCTTTTGCCGAATACGGTATGCTGCTTTATGTTAAAGAAAAATGGGGCGATAGGCTTTTCGAATCATATATTGAGGCTTATAAAGTAAATTCCTCCAATTCGTGTCCCATTTGGGGTATCGACAGGGCAAAACCCGAAGCCTACACAGCGCTTTACGAAAAAGGATCGCTGATATTAAACGATTTACAACAAATAACGGGGTATGAACGTTTTTTTGAGTTTGTACGCTGTATTTTAGATAATCATATTAAAACAACCACCGATTTTTTGAACCTGACTCAATTACAGTTGGGAGAAAATATGAGAGACTGGCTTGAATCTAAATTAAAAATGAGTAATTGGTGAATGGCGAGGTATAAAATGATTATTGTTGATTTGTTGATTTGTTTATCTGCTTATTTGTTAATGGTTAAACGTTAAAAGCTTACCCAATCCCTCCCAGAGGAGGGGCTTATCGTATGTCTTGATACCTGCTACTTGATACAATAAGCCCTTATTCAAGATAGTATTCATGTAAAATTCGATTTATTTACTAAATTTGCATGGCAAAATAAACAAATATCATGTATATCCATCGAATTGCAGAATCTGCTGTTACTAAGTCGATAAATAATTTCCCTGTTACGGCTATTACAGGCCCCGCCAATGTAGTAAATCCACACTTGTAAACTTCTTATGGAACAATATCCGGAAAGCTTGTACCTTGACATGGAAAGGCTGTCGGATTTGGCGAAACTTGATAACCTGAGCTCGATATAATCAATCCAATAAATTCAACATAAATTCACCAAATATAGAGCTGCAAAAGTTTAGCCCGGATTTTTTACGAGTCGGCTTTTATTTGTAAATCGAAAGAGT
>JAISFN010000156.1 GCA_031263585.1 Prevotellaceae bacterium
TAAAAGCTTATTAAAGGCTTATTAAAAGCTTTTGAAACGTATTTTAAAAGCCCCGAATTTGCTTCGGGACTTTTCGTTTAAACTTGAGGCTGCCTATTAATGGGCGCCAATCAAAACCGGAGCGCTCAAAAATATTTAATAAAGTTCTAAAAAAAATAGACATTTCATTTTGGCGATTATAATTTTATATTTTAAAATATTGATAATATGATAAATATCAGTAATATTTACATTATAATTATCGTTATATGCTTTATTTTTAGCAATATAAAATCTTGACTTTTGTATCTTGATTATAAAATCTATATAATTGTTGCATAATAAGCATTTTATAATTTTAAGGATACGACAATAAAAATTTTCGGCTATATATTTGTATTTTTTTCAACTCGATTTTTAAAAGATTTTTGAATATTTTGACCGTTATATTTCGTGATATCGAAAAATCTTAGTTATTTTGTAGGAAACTAAGTTTAACTCGAAAATCGATAGTAATATAAACAATAATCTTATGAAAAAATTAGTACTTTTTGCGCTGCTGTTTGTGTTTGCATTGAGTAGTGCACAAGCTGATAATTTACACGAACAGCTAAAAAATACAGGTGATGCTGCCAAATATCCGGGGCAGGCCTGTGTTGTCCTGATTGATAGTACAGGCGTAAATGTTCAGGAAACGGGATTAAGTCATTTTAAATCGAGGAAAGTAACGAAAATACTTACGGAAAGGGGCGCGTTAAATCACCGGATTGTTATTTTTGACTATGATCCGCTTACCGCAGCACTCGAAGTTACCAAGGCAGTAATTTACCGTGCCGACGGCTCAACTGAAACAATTGATTTAAAGAAGGTGAATGACTATCCGGCTCCTGCACGGGCTATTTATTGGGGAGCGCGTCAGAAAATGGTGGAATTCGGGCAGCTTAATGTCGGTGATGCCATCGAGGTTGAAACGTTTAAAAAAGGCTTTACTTACGCCCTTTTATGCGATGACGGAATTTCACCCGAACCACAATTGCCGCAAGTAGTGATTGGCGGTTATGCAATTGATACGAATAATGATGAAAATTACATACCTCCGATGCGTGGCGAGTTTTACGATATTGTGCCGTTTTGGACAGAGTATCCGACATTGAAAAAAGTTTACTGTGTATCGTTACCCGATACCAAGGAAATGCAATATGAGTTTTACAATGGAGAGTGCTCATCTTCAGTTTATTTTGATGATGGAAGAAAAAATTATACATTCAGTAAGTTCGATATCATGCCGTTTAAAACAGAGCCCAATATGGTTGACAGGTTTGATGTTGCGCCTAAATTATTTATGTCGACCGCTAAGGACTGGAATGCCAAGTCGCTTTGGTTTTATGGTGTGAATGAAGATTACGGAAGCTTCGATTCTACACCCGAAGTACAGGCCAAAGTGAACGAGTTAATAAAAAGCGCCAAAACCGAAATGGAAAAAGTATCGATTTTGACCCATTGGGTTGCCGATAATATGCGCTACTCGGGTATATCGATGGGAGCCGGCGAAGGTTTTACCCTGCATAACACGCAAATGAACTACACCGACCGATGCGGGGTTTGTAAAGATAAAGCCGCTTTGTTGATATCGATGTTACGTTGTGCCGGTTTCGAGTCGTACCCGGCAATGACAATGGCAGGTTCACGTATCGAACAAATACCTGCCGATCATTTTAACCACAGTGTAACGGTAGTAAAATTATCCGACGGTAAATACCATCTGCTCGACCCGACATGGGTTCCCTTTGTTCGTGAATTATGGTCGAGCGCCGAACAACAGCAAAATTACTTGATGGGTGTACCCGAAGGAGTCGGTTTGATGGAAACACCCATATCTCCGGCCGAAAATCATTATGTCCGCATTGCGGCAAAATCGAGCATTGATAAAAACGGAACGCTTACGGGCGAATTTACCATTACAGCCGAAGGGCAATCAGATGCTGCTGTTCGCCGCCCATTTACAGGTGGTTTTATGGCAAACTGGAAAGCGGCTATGGAGCGCGAATTGCTTAATGTATCGCCTAATGCACGTTTAATTAGTGTTGATTACGGCAAGGAGCCTAAAAACTATATTGCAGCGCCTATAAAAATTACTATGAAGTATAATATACCCAACTATGCGCTAGTGGGCAAAAACGAGATGATTTTTACGCCGTTTGTTATGAATAATTTGTACAACAGTGCAAAGGCGCATCTTGGCATCAACACCTCGTTAAAAGAACGGAATTATGGTTTCAAAGACCGTTGCTCGCGCTTAGTTGAATTAAAGGAAACGATTACTTTGCCAGCAGGGTACAAAGCGGTACAAAATAATTGGAAAGAAGAGTTTACAGGGCAGGCTGCCGATTTTAACGGATACTTGACTCAAAATGGTAACAACATAGAGTTTTACAATAAAATAACGTTGAAGAAAAGAGTATACGATGCCGACGATTGGGATTCGTTCCGTACGGCAGTCGAAGCTCAACGTGAATTTGTTAAAAATCCGGTGATACTGAAAAACTAATTATATCGACAAGATATACGCGAAATTTATTGCTTTTTATGATATGCCTATATATTAACTAATTACATGGATAAAAACTGTCAAGGATATCCATTAATGAAGAATGTGGCATAAAGCAAAAGGCAAGCGGATTATCGAGATAAATTACAAACTCAACCAATATAGACGAAAAGCAGTCGAACGTTTAACATCAGAACAGGGAATTTATCACAGAGGAAAATGATGTATAGAAGCTGAAGCTGTATTTGCTCGGATAAAATATAACTTACAGTTCATGGGTTTAGCTTAAGGGCTTTGGAAAAGCTAAATATCGAATTTACACTGGCCATAAGTTTGAAAAACAGGCAAAAAAGGCGGAAGAACCAAGCTTTTGCTTTATTTTATCCAAAATAAAACATATTTTACCAATAACGGCCAAGCAAAATACAAATCGTAGCTTTTTCAAATAGCTTCATAATAAAGAAGGTATCCGATTTCGAGATACCTTCTTTGTTTTTCCTCAACAAAATTTTTAATATTGAGCTTCAACAGCTCCCATATTACCATAAGCGGTTCTATATGCAGCCCGTATTTTAAGGCTGCCTTTCGGAGCATTCCCGAGCGCCAGTTTCCCGACTCCATCTTCCGAAGGCACTTTAAACTTATCCGTATCAACAATCTGGTAAAAATTAGCGGCTTTAGTGTTGTTACTCATTTTCATTTCTAAATTTCCGCCTTTACGAGTAAATACAATAGTAGGCTGTTCAACCAGTTTTCCGTTGGCATCATGTTCCTTGATTCCGGGGATAGGTAATCCTTTTTCATAAGGGACTTCAAATATTATGGTTCCGTCTTTTTTATAACGGTATTGTGTCCCGTCAATCTTATTGTTTACATAAAGGGTTTCCATGTATTTTTCACCCGTCGAGTAATATTCGATAACCATACCCTCCAGTTTTCCCATGTTGTAATTCCGCTCAAAGTGGATTTTACCGTCATCGTAATATTCTTTAGCAAGCCCATGCACATCTTTTTCCTTCATCGGGATTTCGCTAACCAAAATCCAGTTTTTATAGGCATACTGGATACCGTTTCCCTGTTCATCGCCTACATACTGGGTACCATTTTCCTTTGCTTTAGGCTTTTTCGACTTGTTATCCCCACTGCCGCATGCCGTAAAAAGCAATGCTGCCGCTAAAACCAAACTATAAACTATTCTCATAATAATGCCCTCCTGTTATTTTATATAAATAAAGCGCTTTTCGTATTATTTGTACAATGTATCTTCAATTAACATGGTTAGTACCTGGGTAAAACTTAGTCCGGCAAATTGTATTTGCTTAGGTACGATACTGGCCTCGCTCAT
The DNA here is from genome assembly GCA_031263585.1 of Prevotellaceae bacterium. Classification (GTDB taxonomy): domain Bacteria; phylum Bacteroidota; class Bacteroidia; order Bacteroidales; family UBA932; genus JAISFN01. The sequence continues at coordinate 3,873 of JAISFN010000156.1, forward strand.
TCCCGGAACGGTATTTATTTCGAGGAAATACAATTCATTGTCGCATAATATATAATCGAGACGGACTATGCCCCGACAACTCAGCCAATTGTATATTTTCGATGATAATTGTTGTACGCGTGCCGCCGTATCGCCGTCTATCCTAGCAGGAGTAATTTCGTCGCTCATGCCTGCAGTGTATTTAGCCTCAAAGTCAAAAAACTCTTTTTTGCTTACAATTTCGGTAACTGGCAATAGCAACTCCCCCTCGCGGGTTTTCATTATCCCGTGCGATAATTCTATCCCCTTGATAAATTCTTCGATTAAAACCTCGTTGTCCTCTGTAAAAGCCGATTCGAGCGCTTTCTCGAGCTCACCGGCCGATTTTACTTTGGTAATCCCGAAACTGCTGCCTGCCGCATTGGGCTTCACAAAAACGGGCAATCCGAGTTCTTCAAGTATTTCGGTAGTGTCGATTTTTTGATTCTTTTTCACTAAAATACCCTTTGCCATGTGTAAATCCAAGTCGCGCAAATAGGCTTTGCAGGCGTATTTATCGAAAGTTAAGGCCGATACAAAGGCATTACATGTAGTGTATGGCATACCAATTAGTTCGAAATACGATTGCAGCAAGCCGTTTTCGCCGGGCGAGCCATGTATGATAATTACGACACAATCGAAATTGACTTTTTGCTCGTTTTTGGTAAAACTGAAGTCGTTTTTATCTATGCCAATATTTGTATCGTCGTCGAGTTTAATCATCCAGTCCGTACCTCTTATCAGCACCCCGTAAACGTTGTACTTCATAAAGTCGATTGACTGCATGACCATTTTCGCACTTTTCATCGAAATAACTACTTCCGACGAATCGCCCCCATATATTACCGCTATGTTTTTTTTATTCATGTAATTTACAATCTATATGTTTTTTCGAACTTAATACAATTTTTTCAATTCCCGTTGGGATAAAAATTAACTTCCAAGCTGTAAAATCCCGATATTTGTGTATTATTTTCTTCAGATTCAACAAAGTTTTTTAATATTGTAATAATGAAAGGACTTTAGTCTGTGGTAATTTATCAATAAATGATCTAGAACAATTTTTTACTTTCATTCCCGAATTTTTCAAGATGTTTGTTCGCAGCTATTTGCCCAAACAAATAAGCAATACCCGGGAGAAGAAAGATAATGAATACTATAGCCTTTTTCATTATAATATCAGGCGATTACATGTCAATTGTATCTGAATATTCCTTTTTTAACAAATGCAGTTATTCCCAAAGTAATAGTGTGGAAATTACCGCTTAACCCGCTAAAGTTATTAATATTATATGAATAACGCAAGCGGATTGCACCATAACTTTTATGAGCATCTTTATAAAGGTAAGCAGGAACGCTGTTCGCCCTGAATTTAAAATCAAAACAAACTCCGATACCATAGGTAAACGATGATTTTTCCACCTCTTTCAATTCGGGGTAATCATTTTTATTTTCCTTTGATGAAATGTTCAAAACACCTATCGAGGCAAAGGGTATGACTTTTATGGCTTTTACATCGCAAACAGCATAACCTATATTTATATCAAAAAGGCCTGTTATAGCTTTTTCATCCTTTTCCCAAATATATTCCTTTCCCTTGTAGGAAAATGGAATGTCTTTTTTTATTTTATTAAAACCTGCATACATCCTGAATTGAGATGTGAAATTCTTATAACCCAATTCAAACGCTAATCCTATAGAACCATGATTGGTGTAGGTATTATGCAAATCTCCTGTGAATGCGCCGAATCCGCCAAAGAACTCGAATCCCCACCCCCCCTTTGAGAGTATATATTCCTCGCGAACCTGCCGTTTGACGATATCTTCGAATCTTGAGCCGAAATAAACCTCAACAAATTCGTTCGCACGTTGATTCAGATCACTTTGTTCCACAGCTGCATTATTCTTTTCATAAGGATCGATTAATATTTTTCGTAAGTACAAGTGTAAAAATGCCTTTTCCTCATCGGTATTTGACGAATTATCAATTTTGTTTGCCAATTCATTATAATTGACAGATGATTTATTCAAAAGATTCTGATAAAGGAGGTCTCTTTGAGGCGTAATTTGGGTAATCCATGTAGTGGACTTTACTATGCTGTCAAGTTTAAAAATCCCTGTGAATACCGAATTATAGTCTGCAGCCCAGTAATCTATTAAAATTTTTTCATAAGGCCATAGTCCCATGTATTGTTTATCGGTAAGACTGTCATATATATAGTCCGATACTTTTTTTACAGTGCTAATATCATCAATTTCGAATTTATCAAATAGTAAGAGTCGTGCTTTTGCAATTAATTCTGATTTAGGTGTTTGATAATTAGCAATCATCTTCTTTATGCTATCTTGTGCATTAAGCAAAAGTGGCAATAAAAAAACTATTACCGCTACATATATTTTTTTCATCTATTAAAAGGTTATGCTTTAGGATTATCAATTAATCTTATGCCCAACTCATCCAGTTGTTCCTGTTTGATTGCTGCCGGAGAATCGATCATCATGTCGCGTCCCGAGTTATTTTTGGGGAATGCGATATAATCACGTATCGAATCGGAGCCGCCGAAAACGGCACACCAACGGTCGAGTCCAAAGGCAATACCGCCGTGCGGGGGAGCGCCGAATTTGAAAGCATTCATCAAGAACCCGAATTGTATTTGCGCATCTTCATCGGTAAAGCCCAATATTTTGAACATGGTTTTCTGTACCTGCGCATCATGAATACGAATTGAGCCTCCACCGATTTCAACGCCATTCAGTACAAAGTCGTAGGCATTAGCGCGTACTTCGGCCGGATTGCTCTCGAAAATTGCCAGGTCGTCGACATGCGGCGAAGTAAAAGGATGGTGCATAGCATAAAAACGTTTGGTTTCGTCGTCATACTCAAATAACGGAAAATCAACCACCCATAACGGGGCGAATTTTGTATTATTGCGGTATCCCAGACGTTTCCCCATTTCGAGGCGCAGCTCGCACAATCCGCCAAGCGTTATTTTTTTGTTGCCGGCCAAAACTAAAATCAGATCGCCTTGCCTGGCTCCCATTTTATCGGCAATAGCCTGCAACTCATCAGGCGTATAAAATTTGTCGATGCTCGACTTTATGCCGTCTGTACCCAGTTTAATGTACGCTAAGCCTTTTGCCCCAATTTGCGGACGTTTAACCCACTCGTTAAGTTCGTCCAGCTGCTTGCGGGTATATTCGGCACAACCTTCGGCACAAATTCCCCCGATATATTCGGCGCTGTCGAACATTACAAAATTTTTACCCTTAACATTTTCGGTAAGCTCACAAATACGCATATCGAAACGGATGTCCGGTTTGTCGCAACCATAGTATTTCATCGCATCGGTATAGCTCATCCGCGGGAATTGCCCGGTAAAATCAATGTCCAAAACATTTTTAAACAGATGTTTGGCCAAACCCTCGAAAGTTTGCAGAACATCTTCGCGTTCTACAAAAGCCATCTCGCAGTCAATCTGGGTGAACTCGGGCTGGCGATCGGCGCGCAGATCCTCATCGCGGAAACAGCGTACAATCTGGAAATAGCGGTCGTATCCGGCAACCATCAACAATTGTTTAAATGTTTGCGGCGACTGGGGTAACGCATAAAACTGTCCCTGATTCATGCGCGATGGTACAATAAAATCCCGCGCACCCTCAGGGGTCGATTTAATGAGGTAAGGTGTTTCGATTTCCAAAAATGACTGCGAATTGAGGTATCTCCGCGTTTCGTGCGCTAATCGGTGGCGCAGTTCTAGCGCCTTAAGCAACGGATTTCGGCGCAAGTCGAGATATCGGTATTTCATGCGTAATTCGTCTCCTCCGTCGCTTTCATCTTCAATGGTAAACGGAGGAAGCTCCGAAGCGTTTATTATTTTGATTTTTTCTACAACGATTTCAATTTCTCCGGTAAGTATTTTGTTATTAGGCGACTGGCGTTTTACTACCAATCCTTGAACCTGAACAACAAATTCACGGCCAAGTTTTTTAACTATGGTTTTAAGCTCATCAGATACATGTTCATTAACAACCAACTGGGTGATTCCATAGCGGTCGCGTAAGTCGATAAAAGTCATTCCGCCTAAATTACGGATACGTTGTATCCATCCGGCAAGAGTGACAGTATTATCATTATTTTCCAATCTTAATTCGCCGCAAGTGTGTGTCCTGTACATGATATTTTGGTTATGTGGTTAACAATTAATTATGATCTGAAAATTTTATTTGATCTCAAAAAATCATCTTATCATGTACAAAAGTAGTATTTTTTGGCATCTTTAACAGGATACAGATATTAAGTTAAAGCTAAAAATTATCAAAATGTATATAATTTTAAATTAATATATAACAACACATAAATAAGGGATTATCCTTTAAACAGGAAAACCCCTATTAATCCTTTTTATTATGGAAATTTATATCAGATAACTGCTCAGAAATTAAACCACATTTTAATTAAAACCTAAAAATAAAGCCAACTTCAAATTGATCCCAATCTAAATCCAAGCCAAAATCAGTACTTTTATAATCTCCTACTTTAAGTTGAGTATAACCTAATTGCCCTAATTGCCCAACAACGGAGCAGCTTTTGCTTATTTTAATTCCAAAGCCCGGACCGAAACCGGCATAAAACAAATTGTACTTTTGGTCGTTGCTTTTCCTTTTCAACCTACCGTAGCCTATGCCGCCATCAACATATAAAAACCCAACATTTCCGTCTAAAAATGTATAACGAACAAATGGCGCGATAAAGAACCCATTACACTCGCCTAATGAGTTAACTTCTTCTATTCCTCCGAAGTCCTTAATACGGTCGTTTCCTGCCTCGGCTTGCATAAAACCGACACTTGTTCCTATACTAAATTTTTTAGTCAGCGCATAGCCAAATTCAGGAGCTATTTTATATGAAAAAGCAGCATCGGAACCTTTAGCTTTTGATGACCAAACAGTAGCCGATCCTCCAATCCACATATTTTTTTCCTGAGCATGACTTATTATTGTACCCAGCATTATAGCCGTTGCCAATAAAAATAATTTATTTTTCATATACATTTGGTTTGATTAATAAAATTGTGATAAATTTATAATTGACAAAGTTAAATATTAAAATAGATAATTCTTTATTTTTTCATTAAAAAAATTGTCGATTTAACCATTAAAGCGCTTGCTCTAATTTTTATATATTGAAAGAATAACAGAATTGATTTTAAATATCCGAGATGATAAACCACAATTTTCCAGTTGATAATATAATATTAAAAACTCCAATCAATTTATTTCATTTTTCAAACAAATCTTTAATCTTAAAGTATATACAATATATACTATGAAAAACATCCTGTTTACTTTGTTATTTTGTCTTGATATATTATCTGTTATTTAGGCACAAAGTAATTGGGCATTACATGATGATGGTGGATTTCAGTGGAATGCTATACAAGAAGAAGCGCATAACGACCATATTGAGATGAGCGGCCGATTTATATCGCTTATCGTAACTTATGGTGTTGATGATAAAGAAAAATTGATAACGAGTAAGTTACTGATATTTCCTATGCTACGTACTATACCTAATGATATCTGAGTACATACGCTTATACCTTTGGAACCGAGGAACAACTTGTTATTAAAATAAACAACCGCGCGATACGTGAGAAGGTAAAATTATTTTATTTAAAGGGCATGCTTGCAGTCGAAACATAGGTGAGTAACATGGCCTCAATAACACATATTTTATCACCGTCAATGGACAAAGGTGCTGGTAGTTGAGAAATTCATACTTAAAAATACCTAAAGTAAAGAAATTCGGTGATAATGTAAAAATCATTTAATGTATATATTTGATTAATTTGCATTTTTGTAAATGAAAATAAAAATACGTTCCATTGTCCCGATTGCCGAAGTTCAAAGATAAAAAGAAATGCTAAGAAACCGTACGGGACGCAAAATTATTTGTGCAAGAAATGCGGACGGCAGTTTATCTGCGGCCACGCATTACGGTATAAAGCCTGTCACTCTTCCCCGACATAAAAGATCTTATTGCCGCTTGTCCGCGGGATAGGCATCAGAGATATCGTTGAAATTGAGAAAATCAATATCAAAAAATTATTGCCGGTTTTACTACCTCCCAGCATATGATCCTGCTCAGGCAAGAGTATTATGATTGTTTGGAAGCAGATGAGTTTTGGACTTATGAGGGAAAGAAGAGCGCCGGGCTTCGGCTCATCTATGTCTGCCACAAAGACAGCGGCGAAATCGTAGCGTTTGTCTGGGGCAAACGGGAATGAAAACAGCTAAAGATTTGAAGAAGAAATTGTCTGATTTAGTCGTAAACTATGGAAGTATTGCCGGTGATGATTGGAATAGCTTTGCGACCGCATTCAATGGCGAAAACCATTGTACAGGAAAGAAATATACCGTAGGTATCGAAGGGAATAATTGCCGACTGAGGCATCGTATCAGGCGGACTTCCGTAAAACTTGCTGTTTGTCCAAAAATAATACGCGAGCGTTTAAAAGTATTTAATTAAGCATTTAAAAGCATTTAATCTTGCTTTCCTTTACAGCAATTTCGGCTTTGTTTATTTAGCACACTTTGGAAAACATCACCAATATTTTCACTTTAGCAACTCTGTCAATCTTCTTTATTATCCAGTATATTATTCAGTTCCTCTTCGGTTGCATGTAATTTCAACTTACAGAGTTTAATCAGTTCGCTGGCCAGTTTTACCTCTTTGCTTATTTCATCAATATCAATGTCTCCGCGCTCAAGTCGATTAATAATTTCTTCTATTTCGCTTAAGGCCTCACAGTAGCTCTTTTCTTTTTTATTCATACTTAGTTATTTATCCGATTAATTTGTGATATTACTTTGCCATCGGCAAGTAGGGTTTCAATTTCGTCTCCTTGATTTAGATTATGTATAGATTTGATTTGATTTCCTTTATATAAAGTTAATGAGTATCCGCGTTTTAAGATGTTTTGAGGGTCGTTCATTTCTATTTTTATTAAAATTTGTGAAATCAATTGTTGTTGCCCACGGATGAGATATTGTCCGGCCGACCGGATTTGTTTAGGATACCACTCTGTTAATTTTATCCGTTCGGTTTCAACGCTGGCACGTATAAACGACTTAATACGTAACGCAAATGTATTTAAACGGTTATACTCATAAACCGTAACCGACTGTACAATGTCATCCAGTCGGTTAATATATTCCTGTATACGCGACTCCTGTTCCAAAAGTGTGTTTACTATAAATGCAGCAACAGCGGTAGGTGTTTTAAACATTTGATGCGCTACCATGTCGGTAACGCTTATATCCTTATCGTGGCCGATACCGGTAAGTACAGGCAGGGGGAATTGTGCAACATGGTAAGCCAAGCGGTAACTGTCGAAGCAGGATAAGTCGGACTGTGAGCCACCTCCGCGTATAATTACCACAGTGTCAAAGTTATTTCTTTGCTCATAAATCATATCAAGGGCGGCAACAATGCTCGTCTCGGCCTCTTTACCTTGCAAGCTTGCCATAAAAAGATGAGTGTGGAACTTGTAGCCATATTCGTTGTTATGCAATTGCTGCATAAAGTCCTGATATCCGGCGGCTTGTTTTGATGAGATAATGGCAATACACTGGGGCAATACGGGAAACTCCAGTTCGCGATTCATATCGAAAACCCCTTCTTCCTGCAACTGTGCTATTGTTTTTTGCCGTTGAAGCTCGATGCTGCCGACAGTGTAGGACGGGTCGATATCTATGATATTCAAGCTTAGCCCGTAAAGTTCGTGATATTGTACATAGGCTTTTACTAGAACTTTTATACCCGAATCGAGTATGTTTCCCGTACTGGTTTCGAAATATGATTTCAGCAGTCGGAACATGCTGGCCCAAATTACTGCGGAAATTTTAGCCTCTAAAAAATCGGATTTTTCGCTTTTTTGTACAAGTTCAATATAACAATGCCCTGCGGCATTTACTTTCAGTTCGTTAATCTCGGCGGTAACCCAGTAAGCCGTTTCGTGTTGTGATTCGATACCGGCTTTTATCAGTTTTTGTAGGTCGATGAGACTAATTTGTTCCATTTGTGGCAGATGAGGTATATATCCAATTCAACAAAGATAGGAATAAAATATTTATTCGTCTCCGTACTCGTCATCTTCCATAAAATAAGTTTGTTCATTGTCGAACAACGGAATAAGCTGTTTATAAATAGCAATTTTGCCAGCATTGCTCTCTTGTTCGTAAATGTAAATTAATGTTTCGATTAAACGCAGTATTGTTACCTTATTACTACAGGGTTGGAAATATTCGTCCTTAGGCTTTATCTTCATTTGTTTAAAATATAGCTCGATGTCATTTTGCGACAAGGGAGTACCCCTGAAAAACGGGTTGATATGAAACAATACCCTCGATAGCAAGGCGTCATTATAAGCCGCCAAAAAATTGCGCGGAATGCATAATCCGTAAACCGGCAATTCCAACCTTTGGCAAACAGCCAGATATATGATAGCCAAACTTATTGGATTCCCCTTATGGCTGTCAAGTACGTGATTGATAAAGCAATAGGATGGCTGCATGAAATTTTGCTCGCTACCATAGTTATAAATATCATATATAAAATGATTAACTATTTTAATTTTTTCCAATGCGGTTAGCGAGTCATTTATTTCCAGCCAAATATTGGTTTTTATCTTGTCGATTTTCCGTTCAAGCTCGTTAAAATTCAATTCGGGGTATTGATGGCGTGCAACCCAATACGCACCTTGAAGCACATCTTCGGCACCATTTTCTATCCATCGTTTAAGCCCTTTATAAGCGATATCGAGTTGTATGCGCTGCAAAATATCTTCGATACGGTGTTGTACAAGCTCGTTAGGGCTTTGTTCCCAAGCATCTTCAAGTTCGGAAATAATCCCTTCGCCCCTGCTTAACAACTGCACCGACACAGCATCGTATACCTCACGGTCGGGGTCGTCCAGCAAGTTAATCAATGCAGATAATTTATCAGTTGTCATAATTAGATAGTGTGCTTATTTATTAATAGTTAGTAGTGAAGTGTGATATGCGTACAGCGTATTTCGATTTTTCACATATCGTATATTGTGATACCATTTTCAATTATCAAAGTTTTTAGTCAATCCGAATAATTCGTTTTTTGAATAAAAATTATGTTGATTCCCTGTTTTTAATGAGTTTATCATAGCCCTTGCCACTGTACGGGCATGTATCGGGAGGAAAGATTTTATCAGCCCAATTTTATTCATGGCTTTGGTAAACATTAAGCCTAAGTTTTCGCCCGTTCTTTTCTCTTTTCTGTTGCCATAAAGCTGGGCAGGGCGAATAATTACAATTTTTGAAAAAGGCAACTGTAAAACAGCATTTTCCAACCCTCCTTTCATCCGCATATAAAAAAACATCGATTTTGCATTAGCCCCTGCCGACGATACCAATACATATTCCTTAACCCCATTTTCGGCGGCAATTTTGGCAAAATTATACTGGAAAGTATAATCTATCCGGTATTGATTGGCTTTGCCTTTTGCCTGCCTGAGCGTTGTACCCAAGGCTGAAAACAAAACATCGCCCGTTACCAGGCTTTGCCAATTACCGGATTGTGCAAAATCAATTATATGTTGCTTGAGTTTAGGATGTTCAATTAGTATCGGGCGACGTACAAAGGCGGCTATCTCGCCAAAATTATCGTCTTGCAACAATAAATCGATAAGCTCGCTCCCAACAAGTCCCGTCGCTCCTATAACAATTGCTTTTTTATTCATAATATAAGGGGATTAATGACTTTATATTATTCAAAAGGAATTCGGTTATATTCAAACCTTTGTATCCCCTGTAAAAATTTTGAGCCCTTTATGATAAAAAATTCGATATCTTATTTATTTTCAAGTTTATATAAATATGTGTTTTTGTTGCAGCAAATCAATTTTATAAAATCTGAACATGCCCTAAAATACTAACTATAAATCTTCAATACTTATAATTGAATGAGTTTATCAAGTCCCATTTTAATCATATTTTCCACTGCGTTTTTATAATCGGTATTTGCAGCCTTTACATACCTGTTGGCAATTATGGTACATATGGTTGTAGCATGGTGTCCCATCAGCAGGGCTAACCCGGCTATTGCCGAACTCTCCATTTCGAAATTTGTAATACATTTGCCGTTAAACCGGAATGATTCTATTTTAGCCAATAAATCGGCGTCCTGTAACGGAAGGCGGAGAACACGTCCCTGGGGAGCATAAAAGCCGGGAGCCGAAATTGTCATACCGTGTATTACCTCATTTCCAATTAATTTGCTGAATTTATTGGAAGCGGCGACAAAATAAGGATTAGGCAATTGCGCATTCCAGTTCATGTGCTTGATAAAGGCGTCTTCAATATCAAGCTCGCTAACCTTATTACGGTTTGCGTAAAAGTTTAACAGCCCGTCGAATCCGATGGATATATCCGACATAACTGTTGACCCTACCGGAATATCGGGCTGTAAAGCTCCGGATGTTCCCATACGTATTAAATTCAACGATTTAACTTGGGGTTTGACTGTACGCGATGTAAAATCGATGTTTGCCAGCGCATCTAACTCATTCAACACAATATCAATGTTATCCGTACCGATACCCGTTGAAAGCACGGTAAAGCGTTTCCCTTTGTAACGGCCTGTTTTCGATACAAATTCGCGATTATTGGTCTCAAGTTCCACATCATCAAAATATGAAGTTACTAAGTTCACGCGTGCCGGATCGCCCACTAAAATAACCGTGTCGGCAATGTCTTCGGGCTTTAAATGCAGGTGAAATATACTGCCGTCGCTATTTATCATTAATTCCGATGCTTCGATTGTTCGCATAGTAAAGCTTTTAAAATATAATTAGAGAATATGTTAATGCGCTAATGTGTTGATTTATTAATGATTAAAAATCCTTCCAATCCTTCCAATAGGAGGGGCTTATTGTGTATCATGATATCCACTAACTGATACCATTTCCAATTATTTAAATCCTTGTTCAATATAATCTCAATTGCGGTATGCCTAAATAGCAAAGTTAATAAAAATCTTGATTACGTACTTCCGGGCGTATTTCAGCCGCCGTTCGATTATACCGTGTAGTATCGCCGGAAATGGTTTATCGGTAAAACCATTAGCACCTCGATAGGAACGGCGGCAATTCACGCTTCGCCGAACATGCGCCAAACGGAGCGAAACGTTGTGGTTTACAGCATTGCAAGCCTAGGTTATCCGTGAGCGTTATTGTCCGAATCAACAATCAATTCCGTAGTTAAAATTCCTTGCTCTAAAAGTGATTTTTTTTGACAAAAACTTTGATTTATAAAAAATTTTGATTTATTTTGCAACAGTCCGTTACAAACGTAATTATCTTTTTTTTGTCGCCGTCAATTGTTCATATTTTTTCGTTTAGAAATTATTTTACTGTTGATTTGCAATATTATAAGCTATATAGTAAAATTTTTCGAAAATTTTTTATATTCTCATGCAGCTTTTTGAACTCAACTTGCATCTATATTATATAGGAGATGTTATTTTTAGTAAATTGGCATATTAAACATATTTTATTCCCATAGTTTCAATATTATATATAAGGTGGTTAACATTTTTGTTTAGTATAGGGTTGATTGTGTTATATATATCATATACAAAACAGTATGCGCGAACTGAGGGAACGAAGATCTTGTAATTCCGAAATATTTTCCGCAGCGTCTTGTGTCGGTTACGCCTACCCGTAATAACGCGGCTTGCGGCATATAATGGGATAATTTTGTTTGCAAATAGTTTCACGCACTTTGGCTCCTGCCAAAAATCAGACTATAAAATGAATTATTAAGTTTTTATTCACCATGAAAAACGAAAAAATGAAAAATTTACTCCGTTTATTTGCCTTTACGGCATTGTTGTTTGCCCTCGCCTCGTGCGGGAAAGATACTGAAATACCCGGCGGCAAAGCCGGACTTGAGAACTCCGCAAACTTTGTAGGTTTGCACGAAATTTCTTCGATTGCCTCCGCTATTGAATTTCCGGTTGAAGGATTGAATTCGAATGTGAAAACAAGGAGCGGTAAAAGCATTTTAAAAGAAATTGAAACTGTAACGGAAGTTCCCGGCGATGACGGGAATGTTGTTTATTACATAGTTAATTACAGAGATAATGGCTTTATCATACTTTCGGCCGATAACCGTATCGAGCCTGTTCTTGCATTTTCGGATTCCGGCAAATTTCCCCTCGATGTGGACTTTTACCCCGCAGGGCTTGTAGACTGGTTGTATGGCGTTAAGGAAGCCGTTCACACTATCCGTTTACAAAATCAGGAACAATCGGCAAGGGCGGCCTTTGCATGGCGTTCGGACGTGATGCAGAGCGTGGTTCAATCCATAACGCCGACCACTCCGGAAGATGACGACGCCGTATGCGAAAACCAATATGAGACCGTAGGCCCCTTGCTGCAAACAAGCTGGAGCCAAGGTGTAGGTTATAATGATTTGGCGCCGCAATTAGGGTGTAGTACTTACTCAAACGGACGTGCGCCTGCAGGTTGCGTTGCTGTTGCAATAGCCCAAGTGATGAGGTTCCACCAGTTCCCGAATACCTATAATTGGAGCATAATGCCTAACGATTGGGGATCTTACGAAACGTCACGGTTAATGAGCGATATAGGTTCGGCCGTCGGCATGGCATATGGCTGCGATGGGTCGGGCGCCAGTGTCGATAGTCCTGTATCTGCACTTATTTCCTATTTCGGCTATGCATCGGCCGGATACGGTGATTTTGACCGCGATATTGTAATGCAACAGCTACGGTTTAACCGGCCTGTAATATTAAGCGGCGGAAGGAAAAGCGGATGGTGGATATTCAGCGTTTACAAAGGCGGGCACGCCTGGGTTTGCGACGGCTTTAAGAGTTCGTTTATTAGCAGCGACGATTGCTCCATGGCGTGGGTTTTTTTGCAGTTGCATATGAATTGGGGATGGGGAGGAGAAGAAGGCTATCTCAATGCGTGGTATGCTTATGGCGACTGGAGCGTCGATGGCCGCTCTTACAATTACCAGAAACGCATGGTTTACAACATCAGGCCGAGTTAAATTAGTCCTGTTTTATAAATTCCGCATCGAACATTCTTCGGAAAGCAGACTAAATAAATACTGGTTTTTTTGATATTAGAATTAGCCATGCAATGTTTTCGGGGAGAAATACAGTATAAAACAATCATTAAAAAAATGAAAAATGAAAAAAATAGCCTTATTATTATTAATTTTGGTGCAAGCCTGTACAGCAATAATAAATGGTCCAAATACTCCAATATGGGATACTGGGCTGTTTATTAGTGTTTTAGATGAAGAAGGGAATGATTTATTGAATCCGGATGCCCGCTATCCCAAATCGATAAACACAAACACAATTAGACTCTATCATATCATCGACGGTAAAGAATCTTTAGTCTACAATAATTCGGGAGAGAGCCGCTGGGGATATGCCTTGTTAGAACCCGAAGGAAAGTACACAAATTACCGTGTGAGAATCGCCGTAAATATTTCTTCGC
>JAISFN010000082.1 GCA_031263585.1 Prevotellaceae bacterium
CGTTCCTTCAACAAGCCTATTGTCCAAATAACGAACATTGTCAGGATCGTCCTTATCACAAGAGTAAAATACGAATACAAACAATAATGAATATAATACTAATAATCCTTTTTTCATAATAAATACATTTTTAGTGTAAAAAATTATATACTTTATCTTGCATTAGCTTCTTCTCTGTTGAATTTGTAATCCTGTGGTAAAGCGAGTCCGAAATCGGTAAATGTTACTTTTTTTGTACGCTTGCGTTCATCGGAATATCGCACTCCTGCATTGATTCCCCAGGTTTTTAGAAACAGCAACAACGCATCTGTCTTTACATTGTCTATCTCTGATTTGAATATTATTTCTGTCATAATCCTTTATTTTTGGAAATACAAAGGTACAATCTTTATTTCGAATGGCAAAAAAATTCTTTTCCCAACGAAACACCTCAGGAATGTGAAATAAACAAGATATAACAGTTTTGGTGGAATTGCCCCTGCGCTCATCCAATGTTTTATAAGTTATAAATTTTTTGTTCCTAAGATAAACGATTTCAAACAGTGTACCAAATCAAGTTACAGCTATTTCAGAACAAACGTATAAAATTATATTTTACACTTGATTATTCAGGGCTTTTCTTCCACAATAATACACTAAATCAATATTTTACATTATCGTAAGCCATAGACGAAACAATCCAGTATTTTTCATTTTTTACATCAATAATTTTGATACTTGATTATCTTTTCATGCGTTTGCCCTGACAGCTATTTTACTTCTTCTTTTTGATTTTTTCATCCTTTTTATTTTTTGTATTCACATCTATATCTCCAAGTTGCTTCATTACCCTCATAATTTGTTGCTGCCGCTGTCTCATATAGGCTGTCGGATTAGCGGGATTGCGTTCCCGCGGATTGGGCAATGCCGCCGCAATTAACGCAGCTTCTTCACGGGTTAATTTCCGTGCCGGCTTATTAAAATAGCGCTGTGCTGCCGCTTCAACTCCATATATCCCTTTACCCGTTTCGATAACGTTCAAATACACTTCGATAATCCGCTCTTTATTCCAAAAAAATTCGATTAAAATGGTAAAATAAGCCTCTAAACCCTTACGCACCCAAGTACGCGAAGATATCAGAAAAACATTTTTTGCCACCTGCTGGGTTATTGTACTTGCACCGCGTTTGCGTTTACTTTTTTTATTATGCTTCAAGGCGGCATCAATGGCATCCCAGTCGAACCCGCTGTGGTTGATAAATTTATTGTCTTCCGAGGCTATAACGGCCATTAGCATATTAGGTGAAATATCCTCAATCGGCGTCCATTTTTTCTGCGTGTAAAAATTTTTATCGTTTATATTTTCGAAATAACGGATGGTCATTAATGGGGTATAACGTACAGGTAACCATTTAAATATAATGATCGATACAATAGTAGATACAAAAAATAATAGTACCAGGTAGAGAATTATTCTCCCTATTTTTTTGAACATTTGTTTTTATGCTAAAATAAAGTTCGGGATAAAATGTTGTTATTTGCAAAATTAATATTTCTATTCTGAATAATATAAAAACAAGCTTATTTCGAGGTTTTCCCTAATATATTTGCTTATTGTATGATCTTTACTATTTCCTTCTGTCGTAGCTTTTATATGCTGGGCAAAGCGGTTCCTTATAAAACAAACGATTAAGCTGCCAGGCCAGAAATATTTCGTGCGTACCATAGCGCGAAAGGCTGTTAAAACCATATCCATAGTCGAATGAATAGCCCATACGCAGGCTTTTGGTAATGTTAACCCCGGCCAGTAATGCAAATTCCTTGTTAAAGCGGAACATTCCGCCTAACCAAAAACGGTCGTTATACTCATACCGTTGTTCCATTTTAAGAAAATAAAACAGGGCGCCAACTTCAACGCGCGAAGATTTATTACGGTATGTAAAGGCAACGGAAGGCTCTACACTCATTATCGTTCCGGTATTTAGCCTCGACGATGCATAGGCCCATATATTTTCGGTATTAGCAAAATATTTTTCTTTTTTATTTACACCCAGATGCTTAACAGCTAACCCGATTTTAATCGATCCGCGATACTCTACTCCGAAATCAAAATCGGGTGATATTTCCGAGGCATTACCGTATGCCAGATCAGGGTCGTAGCTATTATCAACCAAAGCCCTGTTTATGTCCCTGTTACGGCTCAATATACCGCCCGATATACCAAGAGAGATAAACGACATCTGTGTTAGTTGAAAATGGTATGAATAACTAGCCCGCACGTTAAAGGAACTAGTTATGCGGCCAATTTCGTCGTGCATTACCGATATACCTATACCCGACTTCCAATTTTCGATATAACTGTCAGCACTAAATGCCTGGGTAGACGGAGCGCCTTTAATACCCACCCATTGCTGACGTGCATGCAAAAATAAGCTCGAAGTATAGCTATTGCCTGTTGCCGCCGGATTATACAACGTCTCGTTAAACCAACGTTGGGTAATATCGGCATCGCCCTGAGCAGATAAGGAAACTCCCAACGATACGAATGCAAAGAATAATATTAATCGTTTTATCATTATCAAAATTAACGCTTTACTATTGAAATGGGGCCGCTTTTCTTTTCTTTTTTACCTTCTTCATTAACAATAGTTACGGTATAAAAATAGGTATCTGGAGGTAAAATCATTCCTTTATATGTACCATCCCAACCGTTATCGCCTTCAAACAGCTTAACACCTAAACGATTGTATATTATCACATGACAACCCTCCATAAAGTGGTCGTTAAATCCGTCGCCGTTAGGGGTAAATACTTCAGAAATAAACACCTCGCCTTCCAACAGATAATCCTTATCAACAGAACATCCGTCAACATCCGTAACTTCAACTGTAAATGTCGATTTTTCCAACAAACCTTCATCCGATGTGATGCCGCTTATCGCTCCCGATGTCGTTAAAATAAACCCTGTCGGAAGGTTTCCATCGGTAATTGTAAAATTAGGCGATTTAGCATTTGTTATCAGCGAAACATCATACGATGCCCCCCGCTTATACCGGGGTAATTTATCCGGATTGATATAGAGTGAATCTCCCACAGTAATAGTAACTTCATCAGTAGCATCTCCACAACCTGTGTTTGTAGCAGTTACCGTATAAGTAGCCGTTTGTGTCGCCCTGAATGTAGTCGATGGTACATTCCAGCTGATATCGCCCTCGCCGCTGATTACGGTAAGTGTAAGCATTTCGCCATAACACACAAACTTGTCACCCATAGCGATAACCGAAGGAGGCAGAGACATGGTAATATTAACCGTATCGTAAGCCTCACAAGTCCCGTTCGAGGCCATCACATAAAACGACGTGTCGCTAACAGGTGTTACAATAGTATTTGAAACATTCCATGTAATGGGAGAATCCGACTGAGCGGTAAGTTTGACGGTTTCGCCCATACAAACCGTTAAATCGTCCATTGCTTTTAAAACAGGTGTAGGTTTAATTGTAATAGTAACCATAGCAAGTGTTTCGCATCCGTTTCTAAAACCCTTAGCCGAATAAATGGTTGTTTCGGTAGTATGTATGATAATCTCAAGTTTATTTATCCATTGATTATTGATATTCCATAAAATAGAATCACCATTAAAATCGACCGCACATAAATCAACAGGTTCATTACTGCAAACTATGGTATCGGCGCGTAGTTTCAATATTGGGGGCAGGTTAACGTTTACGGTAACACTATCGACCGCCGTAGCGCACGAATTAAAAGCATTACCATAGTATACTGTTGTTGCGTTAGGGCTTTGTGTTGCCGAAATAGCCGTTCCTCCTATCGATTTGCTCCAATATACTTCACCTGTCGATTCGGCTGTAAGTGTGAGCGAACTGCCTTGGCAGATGGTCGTATCGGCCATTGCTTTAATGCTAAGGTCTTTGGCTATGAAAATGTTTACAGTATCATAAGCCGTGCAAACATCATTGGATGCTGTAACATAAAAAGATGTATCACTAACAATGGTTACGGTTGTGTTCGGAACATTCCAGCTTACCGAAGCATTGGACTGTGCTGTAAGTTTAACCGATTCACCCCGACAAACCGTTAAATCATCCATTGCCTGTAAATCGGGTGTAGGGCTGATTTTTACGGTAACAGTGGCCAACGCTTCGCATGTATTTTTATAGCCCTTAGCCCTATACATTGTTGTTTGTTCGGCGTTTACGGTTAGCTTGGGGCTATTTATCCACTGATCGTTAATTTCCCACAATATCGAATCACCGTCGAAATCAACCGCATATAAATCAACAGGTTCATTTTTACATATTACGGTATCCGAGCGCAATTTCAGCTCAGTAATATTTATACTAACCAAAACACTGTCGGTAGCAATGCCGCATACATTTTTAACATTGGCATAGTATGTAGTTGTTTCTATGGGTGTTTGCATTGACGATATGGGCGAACCTCCAATGGATTTTGTCCAGTAAACACTTCCCTGCGATTCGGCTGTAAGCGCTATCGGTGAACCTTTACATATAGCGGTATCGGCCATAGCTGTAATGTCCATCAATGTATTTATATGTAAATTAATATCTCCCTCTATATCATAGTTTTCCATGTCCTGGCAACGATAAGCCGATGTTGCTTTTACATGGTATGTATTGCTCTCCTTCGGATTTACCAGCGTCGGGTTAACATCACCCCAATCGGGCAGACCTATATACACATTTTTATTTAACAAATCATTCAGGTCTATTGTTTGCTCGATGTTATTACAGGTAGTCGTATCGGTTATTGCCACCAGCTTCGGATAATCTTTTACATCAATGGCTATTGTAGCGGTTTCTGTAGTAATTGTTCCGTCACTTAAGCTTTTTGTTTTGATATTTGCTTTAAATGTTGTGGCGGCAGTTGGAGACCAACTGTATTTCCATTGAGATGGAGTTGCTTCAATCCTGTCCGAGTGTTTGATTGCAGGACTTACCCATTCAACAGTGTCGATAGTACCGCACGAACCAGATAATACAGCAATTTCAACTACATCATTTTTACAAATAACATAAGGATAGTAATTCTGGGAGCTTACTACCGATTGGTGGGATAACGAAGGCTTTGTCCCCTCGACTTTCAAGTTTACCGATAACTCCTGATTTGAAAAATTTTGTGAAATATTTTGACAATCGTTTGGTATAGAAACATTTGCCTCGAAACGAGCGATAAGCGTTACATCATTATTTATTTTATAAGCCGACGGATTGGTTATGTCTTTCCACGATACATTAAAACCGCTTATTTCGCTATCTGTTCCCGGGTGGTAACTGTACTCTTTTCCTTTTACATTGCTAACTGTAAAATAAATAAGATTAGTTAAATCGACTATTTCTCCCACACAAAATGTATACTCGTTTTTTACTTTTAATGTTTTTCCATCCAAGGGTATTTTAACATCGACTTTAACATTTTTCTGGGCTCTTTTACCGCAAACGTTATTTAAGGCATAAACCCTGAAAGTTATTTGATAATCCTCCTTTTCTCCCTCTTTATCAGGTATTAATGATGTTCCATCGGCATATATATTATTTGTACCTAACCACTCCCACCAAATACTGTCGGCATAAGTTGTCGATACTACCTTTAATGTCAATTCATCACCAACACACAGGGATACATCCCCCGATACTTGAATTTCGGGCATGTCGGCAATTGAAATAATTACAGAAGCGCGTCCTGTTTCTCCATCCGACAACTGGTATACCAAACGATATTCGGATGTATCTGTAGGGAATATTACACTATCATAGATAGGGATAGGGGACTTGCCGGAATTGGGAGGAGGAATTTTATACCAATTTAACGTAACTGCATCACCGCGTTTAACTATAAGGTCGTTTAAATCAATCGACTCTCCTTTACATATCGTTGTATCTGTTATAACGGTAGGAGGGATAGCATTTTGCGCGTAAGATGGCACAAAAATATATAGGAATATCACACAGAATAACGAATACCGTTTTAGCATTACAGATTTTTAAAAGAATCAGATATCAAGGCAAAAGTACGGTTTATGTATTTATAGTAAATATAAATAAACGTTATATAATCTAAAAAATATGTTATTAGCCGACTAAATGAGTAATTAATAATAACTAATGATATAGTTGCTTGTCATGATGAATGTCGATGAAGCATCTTACATCTCATCAAATAGAGTTCCTTCGCTTTGCTCAAAACCGAACTTGCGAGCTCGCCGAAGGTAATGACAAAATTTTTGAAATACTTAGTTAGCTATATTCCGTACTTTTTCATTTTGTTAAATAATGTTTTCCGGCTAATGTTCAAAGCTTCGGCTGCCAATGTACGATTGTAGTTATAACGCATTAATGTATCAACAATCAATTCTTTCTCAACATGTTCGCTGGCATCTCTAATTTTATTGTTATCACTTTCTGTATCAAGCAGAATAGATTCAATGCGGGGATAAACTTTTATGCGCATTGGTAAATGGTCTGCTATAATTTGTCCGGTTTGCGATAATATCATAGCGCTTTGTATAGCATTTTCCAAATCCCGGATATTACCTGGCCAATCGTATTCTTTAAGCAGATCTACAGCCTGTTGCGAAATATTGTTAACCGTAAGGTTCAATATCTTATTATATTTCATAATAAAATAATCAACCAATAAAGGTACATCCTCTCTCCGCTCGCGTAATGGCGGAACATTAATTGTAAATATATTAAGCCGGTATAATAAATCGAGCCTGAACGTTCCTTGCCTTACTTTTTCTTCCAGATTCCGGTTAGTAGCGGCAATAATGCGTACATCAATCGGAATTGATTTTTTCCCGCCTACCCGGTTAATAACGCGTTCTTCAAGTACTCGTAATAACTTTACCTGGGCATCCAAAGGTAGTTCGCCTATCTCATCCAAAAAAAGCGTACTGCCATTGGCCTTTTCAAATGTTCCTATTTGCGTTTCTTTGGCATCGGTAAAAGCTCCTTTTTCATGACCGAATAATTCGCTTTCGATTAATGTTAACGGGATAGCGCCACAATTTACGGTTATCAACGGCTTTTCGCTTCTCTGACTGTAATTATGTATCTGTCTTACAATAAGTTCTTTACCTACTCCGCTTTCACCCAAAACCAACACGGTAACAGTAGTTTCCGCTATTTTTCGGACCTTGGCCATTACTTGCTGTAATTTGGGACTGTTTCCTATAATTTGCCAAAACGAGTAATTCTCTTTTAATTGCCCTTTTAAACGGGTCAGTTTATTCGAAATATCATTAAATTCTATGGCTCGCTTTACCGTAAGTAATAACTTATCGTTGTCGAAAGGCTTTTCAATAAAATCATAAGCTCCGTTTTTAATTGCGTCAACAGCTAACGAAATTGAACCGTATGCAGTAACAATTATAATGGTTTGATTAGGGTTTTTGTTTTTAATTTGCAGCATGGCCTCCATACCCGTCATATCCGGCATTTGTTGGTCAAGCAATACAATGTCAGGCTTGAATGAACTTAAGGCTTTAACAGAGGCAACACCGTTTTCAACAGCCATTACCTCGTAACCCTCATCCTTAAGCAACATGACCATTACTCTCCGAATTTTTACTTCGTCATCGGCAATTAAAACTTTACTCTTCATAATTTCCATACAACGGAACAGGATGATTTATACTATCTTCTTATTCTTATTCTTATTCCCCACAATCTTACAAAGGTACTATATTTAAAATAGCATAAAAACAGGACTGCTCAAAAAGCCGTACTTTAACTCATTTTGCCATCCTGAACGAAGCGAAGGATCTTATTATCAATTATATTAAATCCTTCACTTCGTTCAGAACCGAGTTTTGCAAGTTCGACGAAGCCAATGACAATATAAAATACTTTTTGGATAACCCCATTTTTCGTAATCTCATTTACAGACAAATTATTGCACACGGTTTGCACTTCCTAGTACATTTATCGTTTTATGTATATAAAGTTTTTTCAAACTATCGCGGGCAGGCCCTAAATATTTACGCGGGTCGAATTCGGCAGGCTGAAGGGCGAATACTTCACGTACGGCAGCAGTCATAGCCAATCGGCCATCACTGTCGATATTAATTTTACATACCGCAGATGCAGCAGCCTTGCGCAATTCTTCTTCGGGAATCCCGATCGCATCTTTCAATTTTCCACCATATTTGTTAATAATAGCAACTAGGTCTTGCGGTACAGATGATGAGCCGTGCAACACGATAGGAAAACCAGGGATACGATTCATTATTTCGTCCAATATATCGAAACGTAAAGGCGGCGGAATCAAAATACCATCGGCATTACGCGTACATTGCTCAGGTTTAAACTTATTGGCTCCGTGCGATGTACCGATTGAAATAGCCAATGAATCAACACCCGTCTTGCTCACAAAATCTTCAACTTCTTCGGGGCGTGTGTAGGTATGGTGTTCAGCCGAGACCTCGTCTTCAATTCCAGCCAATACACCCAACTCACCTTCAACAGTAACATCGTATTTATGTGCATATTCAACAACCTGGCGGGTTAATTTCACATTCTTTTCGTACGGATGATGCGAACCATCAATCATCACGGATGAAAAACCCATTTCGATACATGATTTACACAATTCAAAAGTATCGCCATGATCTAAGTGCAAAACTATGGGAATACTAAGTCCCAGTTCTTTAGAATACTCAACTGCACCTTGTGCCATGTAACGCAACAATGTTTGGTTGGCATATTTACGTGCGCCACTGGATACTTGCAGAATTACAGGCGATTTTGTTTCAACACAGGCTGAAACAATAGCCTGCAATTGTTCCATGTTGTTAAAGTTAAATGCAGGGATGGCATACCCACCTGCCATGGCTTGCTTAAACAATTCGCGTGAATTAACAAGCCCCAGTTCGGTATAATGAACCATAATCAAATAATTTTATTTATACTAATTCTTTTATTCTTCTACAAAGTTACAAATAAAAACGATATACATTAAGAATCCAGACTTTTTAAATTAGATATGCGATGTGTGAAAAATCACAATACGCTGTACACAATACATATATCTCTTTTCATGATCAACAAATCAATACATTCAGTTTTACACTTTACAGATAAGCATTAACAAATTATCGCATTAACATATCTTCAAATTAATAAAAGATCTTTAATCTATAAAAACTCTATCTGTTCTAAGTCCTATAAGTAGGTTAAAACTAATAAAATGAAAAATAAGATGAAAATTTTTGGTGGTGTTCTCCAAAGTATGCTATATAGACAAAACTGAAATTGATGTAAAAGAAAGCGGGATTGACAACTTTCAAATGATTAAACAAGTTTTTTGAAAAACAGCAAGTTTTACGAAAGGCTCTGCGGATACAATACCTCAGCCGACAATTATTTCCTTCGGTACCCGACGGTATATTTCTTTCCTGCACGTGGTTTTCGCCCTTGAATGCGGCCGCAAAGCTATTCCAATCATCGACGACAATATGCCCGTAGTTTACCTCCTGAATCAGACAAGTTTTTCTTCGAGTCTTCGGCTGTTTTCATTCCCGTTTGTCTCAGACAAACGCTACGATCCCGCCACTGTCCTTATGGCAAGCGTAGATGAGCCAAAGCTTGCTGCTCTTTTTCCCTTAATAAGTCCAAAACTCATCTGCTTCCAAACTATCATAATACTGCCGTCTGGGTTGGATCTTATGCAGGGAGCGTAGCAATATCGGCAGTCGTTTTTTGATGCCGATGTTCTCAATTTCAGCAATATCCCTTATGCCTATCCCGCGGACAGGCATCATAAATATCTTTTGTGTCAGGGATGAATGACAGCCTTTGTACCGCAAAGCATGGCCGCCGGATAAACTACTGTCTGCATTTCTTGCACAAATAATTTTGCATCCCGTACGATTTCTTGCCGTTCCTTTTTATCTTTATATACTTTGGCAATTGAAGCAATGGAGGGTAATTTTTATTTTCATTTACAAAAATATAAAATTACTTACTGATTATAAAAACTTTACAGTAGTATACTTTTTACATTACCACCGAATTATGTTCTATATTCAACCGGAGATACTTTGAAGAAGCTTTGTTTAAAGACTAATAATAGCTTGTGTAACGTATAAAAGTCAATTTAGCCATATATTTGAATAATCATTTATTTTTATCACTAATATATTAATTGACAATAAATAAAGCAAAATTGCTTTTAAAATTATCAACATTGGCAGTTATTAGATAAAAAATATTTTTACCTTTACGCAAATGATAATCAATTTAAATTTACTATAGTATCCTCCTAAATATTGCAGGTTTAAAATAATGTATTGGTTTAGTTTAGTTTGTTGTAGGCTTTTATAATTTAAAGCAATATAAAGTTATTTACACTATTATTAATACTTAACTATGAATCAGTATCATAAAGCTATTTAATCATATAAACAACATATTTATGGCAATTGTTTTAACTAAAGGACAACGAATTGAGATAGGTTTGTCGAAAGTAGGTGTTGGTTTGGGATGGGATCCCAATGAAGGTACCGGATATGATTTTGATTTGGACGCTTCAGCATTTATGCTTGGAGAAAGCAAAAAATTGCTGAAAGATGAGTACTTCATTTTTTACAATAACGTTTGCGGACGTGGACATCAGAGCGAAGAATGTCATTGTGCAGACGGATTGTTCGGAATTAAAAGTTCGGGCGATGACACTACCGGCGGTAGTAGCGATGGAGACGACGAAACACTGATGGTTGATTTGACTAAAGTCCCGTCGGAAATTCAGGAAATCATTTTCACCGTAACTATCCATGATTACGAAGCACGTAAACAGAATTTTGGACAGGTTCGTAACTCATTCATTCGCATTTACAACGCTCAAACAAACGAAGAAATTGCCAAATATGAATTGGATGAGGATTTTTCAGTTGAAACAGCCGTTGAATTCGGTCGTTTGTACAAACGCAACAACGAGTGGAAATTCGAAGCAATGGGCATAGGCTATAAAGGCGGATTACAATATTTTGTAGACAAATACGTATAATAGAGTTTATATTTAATAAAAGATTATTGTGTATTATTATCAATAATTTACAATATATTATGTATTATTTTGTATTTAGCTTATTTTCAGCCAATTTTAAAATTGAATATAATGTTTAATAAACTAAAAATTATACAAGTATGGCAATTAATCTGAATAAAATCACCTTGGAAAAACAAGGTGACAGTCATAAAATTGACTTAACAAAAGGCGGTAGCGACCTGACAAAAGAAATTATTGTAAACTTAAACTGGTCTCAACCCGAAAAAAAGAAAGGTTTTTTTGCGAATCTTTTCAGTGGAAACCAGGAAATAGACCTTGATTTAGGTTGTTTTTATGAATTGGCAGACGGACGTAAATCTGTAATCGACGGATTACAGTTTGCTCACGGCGTCGGCGGGCCCCGCAATAAACCAACCCGACAAGGCTGTTACATCGAGGCCCCTTGGGTATGGCACTCGGGAGACGATCGTTCAGGCGCTGGTGAGGGCGAAAATATCCTGGTTAATCCTACAGGTATCGGCGACCTGAAACGTATGATAATCTATTGTTTTATTTATGACGGTGTTGCAAGATGGGACTTGTCGAACGGTATTGCAACCGTTAAAGTAACTGGGAACCCCGACATTGTTGTTGAAATGGGTAAACAAACCGATCCCCGTAAATTCTGTGCTGTTGCAGAGATATTGTTTGATAAAGAATCGATTACCGTAAAAAAACTTGTATCGTTCCACAACGGACACGAAGAGTGCGATAAAGTATACACATGGGGAATGAAATGGGAAGCCGGAAGTAAATAAATCCAATGTGCTGATATGTTGATTTGCGAATGTGCTAATGAAAAGATTAATAATCAAAATGGGCAAACACATTCATTCATTAAACTGTCTTATTTTCAAATAAACATATTAGCCTGTTTTCAAATTAGCAAATTAACGCATTATTAAAACATGGGAATAAATTTAGAAAAAGGACAACGGGTAAGCGTAACTTTACCTAAATTTGTAGTAGGCTTGGGATGGGACACAAACTCATCGTCAACCGGAGATGATTTCGATCTCGATGTTTCGGTTTTTATTTTGGGCGAAAATAAAAAATTAGTATCCGACGGGCATTTTGTTTTTTACAATAATCTGAAATCGGCCGACGGCTCGGTGGAACATACAGGCGATAATCGTACAGGCGAAGGAGATGGCGACGATGAGTCTATAAAAATTGATTTGTCGAAAGCCGATCCAAGGGTTACCGAAATGTGTTTTGTAGTAACCATACACGAAGCCGAAAACCGCAGGCAAAATTTTGGGCAGGTTCGTAATTCGTTTGTACGCATTTACAACCCCGATACCAACGAAAAAATTTTGGAATATGAGTTGGAAGAAGATTTTTCGATTGAAACTGCCGTAGAGTTCGGACGTTTATATAAAAAAAACGGAGAGTGGAAGTTTGAAGCCGTTGGCGTTGGTCAAAAAGGCGGATTAGCTGATTATTTAAACAAATATAACTAACCTAAACATACGGCTATTGATTTCCAACGTATTGATTTGATAAAAGATGTTGATGCACATTAACTAGCTTTTGCGTAAGCGCTAAGTGGGGCACTATCGAAACTAAAAGCGACTTTTCGGGAATGAGTGAAAAAGTGACTAATGCTGATTTAGATTTAAGTTGCGTATTGGTTAACAGCAATAACAAACTTTGTGATTATATTTGTTCACCTTTTTGTAAAACCGAAATACTTCCTTCAGAAATTCGGTTTGCTCCGAAACAATTAACCACTGGCGATAATGTTTTGTGACACTCCGGCGATGGTTTGGAGGGAGATAAAGGCGGTGACGACGATTTGGACAATGAAATTATTACGGTTGATTTAACGGAACTTGACAGTAATGTTGCGCAGATTTTCTTTTTCCTGAATAATGTCGGTCAGGAAGATTTTTCATAGATACGTTTCGGCTTTGGCCCTTACATAATGATTACTAACAAGCTTTTTGTGTTCAAAGACGATGACGAGTTGTATGCTTACGAGGTTTAATAATAAAGCATTAAACTACTGAAAATACAGCGCATTATTAATGACGGGACAGATGCTTGGCGATCCTTAGTTTATGCCGACAGAATGCTGATTGTAGGGGATGCATACAAAGTTAAATGTATTAAAATTGTATAGTATATGAAAAGAGTATTTTATCTGATATTCGGAAGCATTCTTTTTTTCGCTTGCTTGCAGGAAAAGGATCGATTAGAACCAAAAAGAACGGTTATTGCAGGCATTGTCAATAACTTTCCGGATAATGCAAGCGTACTTGTTATAAACTATTGTAATCCTTTAAGCGATGAATACCGGTTTGCCCAAAACTTAACTGAATCAAATGGATATTTCCGAACCGAACACGAATATGTTTTTGCTCAAAATTTAACCATTCGTTTTGCTAATAGATTCATTAATTTGTTTGTCCACCCTGGAGATTCCATATTCATAAGTATTGATGCCAATGAAATAGAGCGTAATTTTGACAATGCTGTCACTTTTTCAAATGACAATTCAAAACTAAACAAAGAGTTATTTATTTGGACAAACTATTGGTATAATTCGCTCAATAAGCATACTACACAGTTTGATGATAATGCTGATCCCGAAGATTTATTAATAAGTGTCAAACAAAATTTCGACAAAGCTCAAGATTCTATCCAAATATATTCCCAAAGGACAAATATGAGCGATTTTTTAAAAAAATGGGCTTATATCGACCATAAATTTATAATGGCAAATTCCCTTATAGACTACAACAATCCAGAAGCCGATAAATGGGATATTTTTACAAATCCTGTATTTGATGTTTTTAATGAGAATAATTTCCAGTCAATGTATTTTTGTTACCACCTTTCCGTGTGCATGAATGCCCTTATCCAAGGCGATGTTGAAATCACATCTTTATTCTCAGATAAAGAGTATGTTCCTGCTATCCGGCTGACAATTGAAAGCTTGCTTAAAAAAGCGCCGGAGGGAGTTGCCAGGGACGTAATGTTATTTGGTTTTTTGAAAAATAAGTTAAAAGAAATGCCCGAATTGTATGATGCTATACCTGAAATCAAAACAGCTTTTTCACAAGAACTGTTTTATATAAAATTAGGGGAAATAGTAGACGGGATTAGAAAAACAGAACAAATCCAACAATTATATGAAACAGAGACGCAATCAAGCAATATTTTATTTTTAGCCGACAATAATAAAATTGAAAATCTTCCAAAAGTAAAGTTACTGAAATTCCTTACCGAAAAGCATAGAAATAAAGTATTATATATTGATGTTTGGGCAACATGGTGCGGTCCTTGTATAAAAGAGTTCGAAGCTGCACCCAGCCTACATAAGTATTTCAAAGACAAAGATGTTATTTTTATTAACTTATGCATGGGTTCTAATTTCAAAAATTGGCAGTCGGCAATAACGAAGAATAATATTGGCGGGGAAAATTACTTTTTAGATGATAATGCGTCACAACTATTCAGCGCAGAACATAATTTAGGGGGATATCCATTTTACATAGTAATCGGCAAAACAGGGGAAATATACAATCATGCGCCAAGACCGTCGAACTTAGAAGCTGTAATTCAAAAAATAGAGTCATGTTTATAGTAAAAAAATTTAATCTCGGCCGAACGCCGGTTTATAATTAAAACCTCAAGGTATGAAGGGATACAAAATGCAAAAAAGAAGGAACCTCGACTAAAGTAAAAGAAGTGTTTGTATTGTATAACGCGTATCGGACAAAGCACAATTTGCCAGTAAACGTGCCTTGATTATGGAAAAATTATACAAGAAAAACGGCGCATGGAAATTTGATAACATCGGTGATCCTACCGAGGATGTATTTCCGTAGCAAACAATTGTACGCGTTGTTCAATCGTATTTGTAATAAAGTATAATTTTACCGAACATAAAAATAATTTAAAGTATTTAATTCCACTAACTTGTACTTTACTATAATAAGTTGGCGGTTTATAAATTTGTGATATGAGAAGATTACCAGTTTATTTATTGTTGGACACATCTGGCTCTATGATGGGAGAACCGATTGAGGCCGTCAAAAACGGTGTCCAGGTTTTAATATCTACTTTAAGGCAAGATCCGTATGCCCTCGAAACAGCTTATTTAAGCGTTATTACTTTCGACAGCTCGGCAAGGCAGGTTGTACCGCTGACCGAATTATCAGCCTTTCAAATGCCCGATATTCAGGCTACCGGAACAACATCGCTGGGTGAAGGCTTGACTTTACTGGCTAACAAGGTAACAGCGGAAGTTACCAAAACAACTGCCGATGTAAAAGGCGACTGGAAACCGTTAGTATTTATTATGACCGACGGCGGGCCTACTGATAACTGGAAAAAAGGCCTGATCGATTTTCAAAAGCAAAAATTCGGAATGGTAGTTGCCTGTGCAGCTGGCCAGGCTGCCGACGTAAATGTGTTAAAACAAATTACCGAAGTTGTTGTACAGCTCGATACAGCCGACAGTACAACTATCAAGGCTTTCTTTAAATGGGTCTCGGCATCGGTAAGTACAGGCAGTAAAAAAATTGAGGATAGCGGAAAAGACATTGCCGGAATAAGCGAATTACCGCCGCCGCCGCCCGAAGTTAATATTGTAGTTTAATAATTAATAATTGAAAATTAGCTAGTTTACTAAGGAATGCGCTAATGAGTTAATATGTCAATATGCTAATTTAGTAATGATTAATGGAGAAATGTAAATTTACTTATTGTTTATTTTCTAATTGTTAGCACATTAGCAAATTGGTAAATCGATGCATTACTTTTTAGCAATTAATTTATACCGTTACAGATATAATGAGGAGATTACCCGTTTACTTGCTTTTGGACACATCCGGTTCCATGAAAGGTGAACCGATTGAATCGGTAAAGGTAGGCTTGCAGGCTATGATTGCCAGCTTGCGTCAGGATCCCTTTGCGTTGGAATCGGTATACATAAGTATTATTACTTTTAATAGGGAGGTAAAACAGATAATGCCGCTTACCGAACTGGAAAATATGCAATTGCCTGAAATTGTTACACCTGAGTCGGGGCCTACACATTTAGGTGCGGCGCTCGAAATACTTTGCCAAAAGGTTGATACCGAGGTCAAGCTAAGTACACCCGAACAAAAGGGCGACTGGATGCCCTTACTGTTTATTATGACAGACGGTAAACCGTCGGATTTACAGAAATATAACGCCATGATACCGGAAATAAAAAAGCGACACTTTGCCGGCATAATTGCCTGTGCAGCTGGTATAAAAGCCGACCCTAAACCGCTAGAACTGTTAACTCATCAGGTATACTCGCTGGATACGACGGACAGTGCTACGTTTAAGCAATTTTTCAAATGGGTTTCGGCATCGGTAAGTGTGGGTAACCGCAGTATCGGTGCATCCGACGAGATTATGCTGCCGCCGCCGCCGCCCGAAGTACATTCTGTAATATGATAGCTGTGTTAATTAATATCATAATTCTTCTGGCTATCATCGCTTTGTTTGTTTATTCGAAGCTAACGCCGCATAAAGACAGATTATCCAGTCAATACCGAAAAATATTCGATATCTGCGACAAAATATTTAACCCGGTATTGAATTTTTTCCGCAAAATAGCAAAGCCATTGCAAGTTGGCTCCGGCATTGCGGTCGATATGTCGCAGATTATATTGCTTATGCTACTTTTACTAATATTAGTTGCAAGGTTATGAGAAGATTACCTATATATTTTCTTATTGATGTTTCCGAGTCGATGGTGGGTGACCCTATCGAGCAAGTACAAGCCGGGATGGCAGCTATTATCAAGGAATTAAAAACTGACCCATATGCTTTGGAGACAGTATACCTGTCGATCATTGCCTTTGCAGGCAAGGCTCAAAAAATAACCCCGTTAATGGAGATTATAAACTTCTATCCGCCTAAATTGCCCATAGGCGGAGGAACATCGTTGGGAAATGCCCTTAATTTTCTGATGAATGACCTTGACGCGTCCATCCAAAAAACCACTTACGAGGAAAAGGGCAATTGGAACCCGATAATCTTCTTATTTACCGATGGCAACCCTACCGACGATGTGAACAGCGCCTTCGACCGCTGGAATCAAAAGTACCGGAAAGCTGCGAATCTTATTGCTATTTCGTTGGGAAACAACACAGATACAAACATTTTAGGGCGCATTACCGATGATATATTATTGCTGAAAAATACTGATGAAGAATCGTTCAGTCGCTTTTTCAAATGGATAACGGCTTCGATAAAAACCAGCAGTGTTGCTGTAACTGAAAGTAATAACACCGGTTTAAGTCTTGCTCCTGTTACCGAGGGCTTAACAAAAATAGAACCGAACAAACAAAGCCCAGCCAAAATTGACGAAAACTTTGCGGTCATTCTAGCCAAATGCCAAACCACCAAGCGCCTCTACCTTATTAAATACCAGAAATACCTTTCGGAATCCAACTACGTGGGGATGAAAGTGCTTGGCTACAAACTGGCTGGCGCATACCCTATTGATAACACATACTTTGAGTTGGCTGACGATAAACAAAGCTCCCAAACCGTGAATACCGACTCTCTTGATGGTTTCCCCAGTTGCCCGTGTTGCGGCAATCAATACGGTTTTAGCCATTGTGCATGCGGTAATATTTTATGTACCGGGGGCGAAGAAATTACAACATGCCCTTGGTGTGGCAGTCAGGCTAAATTCGGGTTCAGCGATGGCAGTGCTAACATAACGCGTACAAGAGGATAATTTCATGAAAATCATAGACTTTCTTAATACCATAATTGCCGATGCAAACGAAAATGAAATAAACGATTTTCTTTCGGTGAAAGAGGCCAGTATCATTGCCGAAATCCATAAGTTATGGAACGAGTATAAACAAAACCCCGTGTCCGGTACAGCAGAAAATCAAGGTGATATCCTGGTTAGAAAAGGTGAAAAAGAAGCTCTTGCCGGAAACATTGATACCGGCAGGGAGGTAAATAATACCGGATCGGACAAAGATAACATTGAAAAACAGCTTGGTACTGACGATTTGAAAGAGCCTGTAAATATCAATGAAGCAGAGGATATTCCTCTGGATATTAAAATAAATGATGCATCAACCATTATTATAGATATGGGAATAATTCAGGGAGGAGTCAAACAAGAGTACAACCAAAAAACCCGCGAAGCTGCAATTAATAAAGCTTTTAACAAACAAATACAAAGTATTCATATCAGTTTGCCGAATGCCAAAGTAAACCAGGAATATAATGTTGAATTCGATTTTGAAAAATTAGGTATACCCGAAATCGGAGAAATTGAGTTTGAGGGCTTAGGCGAAATCGGGCTGGAATATGCAGCAGAGGAAAAACGCATAAAAGGAATGCCGACAACTGCCGGCGACCATAAAATAAAACTATTAATAAAACGCAAAAACTGGGAAAACGGAAAACGTATTTTTGAGTGTAACATTATCCTGATAATCAATCCAGATCCTCGATTGTTGTGGAATAGTATCCCTACACTTACAAGCATATCGTATTATAAGCCCGACAGTGCCGAACAATTTTTAGAAGCAGGCTTGAACAAAGTAAAATTTGGTAAAAAATGCATTGTAGCAGCAAGCCAGCGCGGGCGCTCGCATGCCCACGAAGGAAAGCCGCGCGATGACGATTTTGCCATGTTTTTTGACGAGCAAACAGGCTGGTATATTATGACGGTTGCCGATGGTGCAGGCTCCGCACAATTTTCGAGAAGAGGCTCCCAAATTGCCTGCGAAACGGTTATAGAGGTATGCAGGGTGCAGCTTACCGCTCAAGACAAAGATTTTGACAAACATATCGAAAATTTTTACAAGGAAAAAGAACCGAAAATTACCGAAAAACGCAAAATGGTAGGCGATAGCCTTTATACAATTATTGGAGCTGCTGCATTTAAAGCCTATAAGAATATTGAAAAAGAAGCAGCCGGAAATAACAACCCGATAAAAGATTATTCAACTACCTTAATCATATCTATTTGTAAAAAATTCAAATTTGGTTGGTTTGTGGGTGCCTTTTGGGTTGGCGATGGAGGTATCGGGATTTATGACCATAAAATTCAATTTCTGAAAGTTTTAGGAGAATCGGACGGTGGCGAATATGCCGGGCAGACTCGTTTTTTAACAATGCCCGAGGTAATGCAGCCTAACGAAATTTATCGTCGCTTACGTTTCGATATTGTAAAAGAAGACTTTACATCCGTAATACTTATGACAGACGGAATTACCGACCCTAAGTTTGATACGGATGCCAATTTAAATAAAATTGAGAAGTGGAACGATTTATGGGCAGACTTGTCGTCCGAAGTAAATTTTGATGCGCGCAATGACGAAACGGCTGGACAATTACTTAAATGGCTGGATTTTTGGTCGCCCGGAAATCACGATGACAGAACCATTGCGATTCTTTATTAATTGAAGATTGAAGGTTGAAAATTAATGAATATTCAATGCCTATATGGCTAAAACAATTAAACTGACAGCAACCGATGGATCTGCGGTTGAATTTGTCGATGAAGTTATTGGGGCGGGAGGGATGAAAGATGTATATTTCAGTCTCGATAAATCGTATGTTGTTGCATTTTTCCGCGACAAGCAGGACTTTAATGCCAAAGACCGGTTGCAGAATATAACAGGCGTGTACCGCGAGCGCATTTTTAACGCCGTAGGCGGCGATTACTGGAAAGATTTATTTTGCTGGCCTACTAAAATAGTGGAATATAACGGAAAGCTCGGTTTGGTATGCCCTACGTATCAAAAGCAATTCTTTTTTTCGGTAGGCTCTGTTAACAACGATTTTTTAGGCATAAAAGGAAAAGAAAAAGAGGGCAAATGGTTTGCATCAGCTAAAAACCAGAACAAATTTCTGGCTCCTGAAGAAAAAGGCGACTGGTTTAAATACTTCCAAATTTGTATTCGTATCAGCCGGGCCGTAAAGCGTATGCATGCAGCAGGTCTGGCTCACTCCGACCTGTCGTACAAAAATGTTTTAGTCGACCCCAGTACAGGCAGGGCATCTATTATTGATATCGACGGGTTGGTGGTTCCCGGCAAATTTCCGCCCGATGTGCTGGGAACGCCTGATTTTATCGCTCCTGAGGTAATAGGCACCAAGCATCTTAAAATTGACGATCCCGGACGTAAATTGCCCAGCATCGCCACCGATAGGCATGCCCTGGCGGTAATGATATACATGTACCTGCTTTACAGGCATCCGCTACGGGGAGGGAAAGTCAACGACCTGGATTCGGCTAAGGATGAGGAATTGTCGATGGGTACTAAAGCCTTGTTTATCGAACATCCGATGGACAAATCGAACCGTGTAAAAGTAAAGCAGTTGCAACCCAGTCAACTACCTCAAAGCGATCCTGATAAATTACCCTATACCATATGCGGACCCTATTTAAAAGAATTATTTAACAGGGCTTTTATCGACGGCTTGCACAATTCAGCACTACGCCCCACCGCCGATGAATGGGAACAAGCCTTACTAAAATCGGTTGATTTAATGCAGCCCTGTCAAAATAAAAACTGTAATAGCAAATGGTTTGTATTCGACAATTCGACCAAGCCCAAATGTCCGTTTTGCGGAACTGAGTATAAAGGGCAACTACCTGTATTAAACCTGTACTACTCGCCTAAACTGGGAGTTTTTAAGCCTGAAAATTACAGGCTGATGGTTTACGACAAACAACTGTTATACATGTGGCATGTAAATCGGTTTGTAAATGCAAACGAACGTTCAACAGCCGAACAACGGATTCCGGCGGGCGATTTCCATTTCCACAATGGTAAATGGATTTTAATAAACCGTAGGTTACTAAATCTGTATGATAAAGATAACGATAAAAAAATAGAAGTGGGTGATTTTGTAGAACTAAGCGAGGGGAAAAAGATACTTCTTTCAACTGAGGACGGAGGTAGGCTTATTATTGTACAATTAGTAAACAGTTAAGTATTTGAAGATTTTATGTTGTTGATTTTATATTTTATAATATGATGATATAATGTATTTTATGATTTATAAAACATAGCAGTAAATTCTTTCGACTATTTAACAGAGTTTATATGGATTAAAGATGTAAAGACAGAAAAACAAAACGCCTCTCTGCCACTTTCCTAAGGGAAGGTCGAGAAGGCTGTTCTTTAAATTCTTGTTCAACGATAAATAGTAATAAATTAACGCGTTACTATTAACGCATAACTATAAAAACAAAAAATATGAGTAAATTAGACGAATTAAAAAAATCAATTTTAGCTAATGGTGTTATTGATAAAGACGAAATTGCCGAACTTCGCAAAGTTTTATTTGCCGACGGCATTATTGATAAAGAAGAGGCCGAATTTGTATTTGAATTGAACGATGCGGTATCGGGTAAAAATAACGATGCCAGCTGGCAAACTTTGTTTGTTGATGCAATATCAAGCTATTTACTGGAAGATGAAATTTCTCCGGGCGAAATTGATGACGAAGAAGCAAATTGGCTATTGGCCAAAATACAAGGCGATGGTAATTTAGATGCTACTGAAAAGGCTTTGTTAGCCAACTTAAAAGCCAAAGCAAAAAATTTTCCTGCCATGCTCAACTTGTAATTTGGTCAGTAGTGGTTGAAAGTTGAAAATAGGAAGTTTATTGTATATAATCTTTTTATTTTCAACTCTTAATATCAAGTAAATAATCATTATTTTGATTTTCGCATTTATACAAAACATCTTTATAAAATGGAACAAAAACGACATTATACCGGACTTACTAATGAGCAGGTTTTGGAAAGTAGGAAAAAACATGGAGCCAATATTCTTACTCCTCCCAAGCGGGATCCGCTATGGAAACTTTTTTTAGAAAAGTTTGAAGACCCTATCATCCGTATATTATTAATTGCAGCTTTCCTTTCGCTGGGTATTGCCATTGTACACCATATAAATACAGGTGCAGCCGAGTATGCCGAAACCATCGGTATTTTCTGTGCAATTTTACTTGCCACAGGCGTAGCTTTCTGGTTCGAAATGGATGCCAACAAAAAATTCGACATTCTGAACTTGGTGAATGACGATACTATGGTGAAGGTAATCCGTAACAGTAATGTTTGCGAAATTCCGAAAAAAGATGTTGTTGTCGGCGACATTGTTTTACTCGAAACCGGAGAAGAAGTTCCAGCTGATGGGGAATTACTTGAAGCCATATCCTTGCAGTTAGACGAATCGACGTTAACTGGGGAGCCAAGTATCAGTAAAACCACCAATCTGGAATATTTTAACAAAGACGCGACGTACCCCTCGAACTGGGTAATGCGCGGAACAAATGTAATGGATGGGCACGGTGCATACGAGGTTAAATTTGTAGGCGATGCTACCGAATATGGTAAAGTTGCCGAAAAATCAACCGAAATGACCGGCGAAGAAACACCTCTGAACCAACAGTTGAATGTACTGGCCAAATTTATCGGGGTAGTCGGCTTTTTATTGGCTGCGTTAACTTTCAGCGTATTATTCATACGGGATATTTTCCTCGGCGAAGTGTCTTATTCTTTAGGTAAGCTGGGATTAATGGGTGCGGTTATTATAGGCGCCATGCTTGCTCTTATCAAAGTTTGGCTGCCCATTATTTACGATGCATTCGAATTACTTAGCAAAAAAAAGAAAGTACCTAAAAGCGTAAGCGAAGGTACATGGTTTAAATGGATTGCCACTGGGGTATTTATTTTTATTTTAATTGCTGCATCGGGTTTTATTTTCGGTGTAAATCCGCTCGATACAAATTCATGGATATCGATTGATGTCGCCGCCCGTGTATTGCGGTATTTTATGGTAGCTGTTACATTAGTTGTAGTAGCTGTACCTGAGGGATTACCAATGAGTGTGACCTTGAGCCTGGCGTTGAGCATGCGCCGTATGTTACAAACAAATAACCTTGTGCGCAAAATGCACGCTTGCGAAACAATGGGCGCTACTACAGTTATTTGTACCGATAAGACAGGTACATTAACCCAAAACCAAATGCAGGTTTACGAAACCCAATTTTACGGATTGGATAACCAGAAACTTACGGATAACGATATCAGCAATCTGATAAAAGAAAATATATCGGCTAATTCTACGGCTTTTCTGGATTATTCCGACCCTGAAAAAGTAAAGGCGTTGGGAAATCCTACCGAAGCGGCATTGCTACTTTGGTTAAATGCCAATAAAATAAATTATTTGGAAATACGAGAGCAAGCAAATATTGTAGAGCAACTTACATTTTCGACTGAACGAAAATACATGGCCACTTTGATTGATTCGCCCTTATTGAAAAAACGGGTACTTTATGTAAAAGGCGCACCCGAAATTGTATTGTCGAAATGTAAAAATGTATTGGCCAAATCAAATGTGCCGGTATCCGAATATCAGAAAGCTATTGAGAACCAGTTGTTGCAATATCAAAACCAAGCGATGCGTATGCTGGGTTTTGCCTTTAAATTTGTTGACAAGGATAATAAACTAGCTGTTCGTGAACTGGTTGAAGAAGGGTTAACGTTTGTAGGTATTACAGCGATTTCGGACCCTGTACGGGTAGAAGTCCCTCAAGCTGTTTACAAATGCTTGAATGCCGGTATCGATGTGAAAATAGTTACAGGCGATACTCCCGGAACAGCCAAAGAAGTTGCCCGCCAAATCGGAATATGGAATGAAAACGACAACTTGCGCAACATATTGACGGGGACTGAATTTGAAGTAATGTCAGACGAAGAAGCTTTAAAACGTGTTGATTCTCTGAAAATAATGTGTCGCGCACGGCCTACCGACAAGCAACGGCTTGTACAATTATTACAACAGCACGGAGCAATTGTTGCCGTTACTGGAGATGGAACTAACGACGCCCCTGCATTAAATTACGCGCATGTGGGCTTATCAATGGGTTCGGGAACTTCGGTCGCTAAAGAGGCCAGCGATATTACTTTACTCGATGACTCATTCGGCAGCATAAGTACTGCAATTATGTGGGGACGGTCGCTTTATCAAAATATACAGCGTTTTATTTTATTCCAGTTAACAATTAACGTGGCTGCTTTAATTATTGTATTTTTAGGTTCGGTTTTCGGGTACGAGTTGCCATTAACCATAACCCAAATGCTTTGGGTTAACCTTATTATGGATACATTTGCAGCAGGGGCGCTGGCATCGTTACCACCCGACCCCAATGTTATGAATAAAAAACCGCGCAGAAATAGCGATTTTATTATTACTCCGGCTATGCGTTTCAACATCTTATTCGTAGGGCTTACCTTCGTTGTTCTATTGATGGGAATGTTGTTCTTGTTTACGCGCCCCGATTTCCTTGCATGTTTCTTCTCATATATTCCAGAACCTGAAAGATTTGCCTATTCGCGATCCTACTTCTTTACGGTATTTGTATTATTGCAATTCTGGAATATGTTTAATGCAAAAGCTTTTTTAACAGGCAAATCGGCCTTTGTAGGCATGAACAAAAGCATAGGCTTTATTATTGTTGCTTTGGTTATCTTAATCGGCCAGTTTTTAATTGTAGAGTTTGGCGGCGATGTATTCCGTACAGTACCGCATATAGGCAGAGACTGGCTGATAATAATCGGGGCAAGCTCGCTTGTATTATGGATTGGTGAAATTGCCCGGCTTATCAGGAGAAAGTAATCTCATTATATTTTGATAGAAAAGCAAAGGAACAGTATATGCGCTGTTCCTTTTTGTTTTTCAAGGTGGTAACGATTCGAAAAATAGTCTACGTTTACCTTTCCTATCTGTTATTTTGTTATTTTGTTGTTTCACTCCCAAGTTGTTTGCCTAATTTTTCATATTCGATATCGTCAGGCTCCCAAAGTTCCAATTTATTCCCCTCAATGTCAACAATATGAATAAATTTGCCGTATTCATAAGCTTCAATGGAGTCTAAAATGCTTACGCCATTTTTTCTTAATTCTTCAACAAGGGTTTCAATGTTTTCGACCCTGTAATTTATCATAAAATCTTTGATGGAAGGTTCGAAGTATTTTGTTTTTTCGGTGAATGGAGTCCATTGTGTAAAGCCTTTTTTGGAAACATCGGAACCCTGGTGCCATTCGAAAACCGCACCATATTCATTGGTGTTTATACCGAGATATGTTCGATACCATTCTTTCATTTTTTGAGGGTCTTTGCATTTGAAAAAAATCCCCCCAATACTGGTTACCTTTTTCGTTTTTTGTATTGTGTCTTTTTGTTCGCTGGAGTGTTTTATCATTTTATAATACATATTTTTATCTCCACCGGATAATTGAACCGATATTTCGGTATTCGATAATTTTTCATAAACAATCCGTTGAGGAAAATCGTGCCGGAGATTTTCGAAAATCCAAAGGCTATTGTCTGTTATTTGCATAAAATCAATAGCTTGGCCTTGATTATGCCCCGGAACGGTTGCCGTATAAACTACCTCTTTATCAATTACAGCGATATTTAGATATTCGATGAAAACTATATTGCCATTTTTGGTGGTGTAGGAAATACCTTTCATGTGTTTCTGTGAAAGGATGTCCCAATGTTCATAAATGTTCTCATTTTCCATTTTCCAAGTTCCCTGTAAAAAGGCAGGTATGGTTTGGGCTTCTAACTGGTCGAATGCAAAAGCAGCCAGTGTTGTAATAAATATTTTTTTCATACGTAAATAAATTATAGTTTATCGTCCCCTAAAAGGAGTTTTTGTTATTAAATCGTTATTTCAGACAAAACAAGAGAGAGCGCTTATCGTAATAAATGCACGGTTATTGGATATAGTAAAAGGAAACAGCCAAGAATATTAAAGTTTCATACACGTGGTTTATTCCACAATTTTTGGCGCTTAGCTGTTGAAGTCAGTTTCATAATCGGCTTATGTGTTATGCTTTAGATAACCCGGAGCCAGTAAGAATCGACCTTTATTGTAATTTGAGCTATCCGGCTTTAGTTTCGACCAAATCCACCTGATAGCCCAGTTTCTCCAACTCTTTCTTCAGGTAAGACTTGCGTTTGGCTTCCATCCTCTGGTTGATATAGTCGGCTCCAAGTTCCCGGTAATCCTTTTGTGTGCTTAATATATGGTAGACAGACTTCAGGATCGAATGTCCTATAGCTACCAGGGCTCTTTTCTTGCCCCGTCTTGCTGCCAGCCGGTGATACCTCGCACTGTAGAAGGTATTTTTAGTTTTTGTCGCCGCCCATGCAGCTTCTAGCACTGCCGCTTTGGCTGATTTGTTTCCGTGGGTGGTTCGTCCGCTTTTTTTTTGCCCGCGCTCTCGTTATTACCGGGAGATATCCCCACCCAGGAACACAGATGCTTTCCGCAGGGAAAGACTCTCATATCCAGTCCAATCTCAGCAATAAGGTCTTGCGCCGTTTTAAGATTGAACCCCGGTATGCCTTTGAGCAGCTCGATGACATTATCGTAAGGGGAAAGCATCTGCCTGACTTTATCGTCAATGTCGGATATGATAACCTCTGAGGCGGCAATATCACGCCTTATTAAATCTAACATGTAAACATGATGTTCGGTTATAAACCCGTTGCAGGCTTCCAATAGTTCTTCCTTGCTGGCTTTCAGCTTACCATGATAGACCCTGTCAATATCTTCCGGGCTTATCTGCTTTCCTTCGATCAGTTTATCGATCAACTTGGTGGCTACAACACCGTCAGTACCGCTCATCACGCTCGACAATTTTATATTGCAATCTTCCAGAATCCGGTTTATGCGGTTCTTGTTGGCTGCAATGCCTTGTATCAGCTTTACCCTATACCTGGTCAGGTCCCGCAACTCCCGCTGCTGGCGCGGTGGTATATAACTCGGCTTGAGTAAGCCGACAAGCAGTAACTTGCAGATCCATGCGCTATCCTTCTTATCGGTTTTGTAACCCGGGACATATTTGATATGACGAGCGTTGACAATCCATACTTTCATCCCTGTCGGCTCCAATATATGATATACCGGTTTCCAGTAAACTCCGGTACTTTCCATGGCAACATGGGTAATACCCAATTCCAATAACCAATCTCTTAATTCTGTCAAAGAACTCGTGAAAGTAGAGAACTCCCGTGTCGCTTTCTTTATACCTTCGCCTGCCACAGTGGAAACTACTACTTTCTGGCGTACGTCTATGCCGCATCCCCTGGATACGACCTGATTGAATGTAATTTGATCCATAGCCTTACTCTTTAATAGGTTATGATCAAAGCTAAGGGCCTTTGCTAACTTTTACATTCTCTTTGGAGTCTTGTTTACGTCATGGAGCTTTCATAATTACTTATTTTTGACTAATTTACCATCCTTAAATTCTTCGTTGTACTCTATTCGGTCATTTTTATCATACCTAACCCAACTTCCATCTTTCTTATCATCCTTAAAATAACCGATTACCCACAATTGTCCGGTAGCTCGGTAAAATTTCCATTCACCCTGCATCATGTCGTTTTCATAAGAGCCCTCCGCTTTCAATTTTCCATCTTTGAAAAAGAAAGTGAGTTTAGTGCCTTCAAGTATATAAATTTTTTGCCTGTTAGCGTATGTGTCTTTGCCTAATTCCATATTTATTTTGCTCTGATTGTTGGTTTATGTTTTACTAGGAAATTAACCGAGTTTGCAATAAAACACAGTTTATGCGCCTTTTGGTATAATTCTTCCACTTTGCTAATCATGAAACTTTCGGAGACAGTTACTGCCGGATTTAATATAATTTTGGTCAACACATCCCACATTCTATTCGGAGTTGCATTGATAATTACTGATTTTGATACAATTAAATCGTTCCGCTTCAACTTTATTAAAACCCTCTACGTTTTCCGAAATAGGTTTTGTTTTTATTGCTGCCATATTCATGACGATTTGAGATGAGTTTCAAGGATCGTGTCCAACAATCCAAATTCCGGATTACGCGACCAATCCACCTGCTCTAATTTTATACGAAAGTCTTCAAATAATTTCATTTTCATAATCCCAAAGATAATTCTTTCTAATCAAATATAAAAGTCTGATTGAAAATTATTTGTGGCTTATAGACAGACACTAGTTAATAATACTCAATAAAAAATATTTTTATTGCTGTGATTCAAAATATCTCCACAGGGTGTCATTGGGTGTCGGCGCTATAATTTTTATCCGTTCTTTTTTAATCGGATGTATAAATTCAATGCTACGAGCATGTAAAGATATGCTGCCATCGGGATTCGAGCGGTCTGCCCCGTATTTAAGGTCGCCTTTTATTGGTGAACCAATTTTCGACAATTGGCAGCGTATTTGGTGATGTCTGCCTGTAAATAATTGTACTTCGATTAAAGAATAGTTATCGCTTTTGCTTATTACCGAATAATGTAGGTGTGCTTCTTTACTGTCTTTTACCGGTTTATCATAAGCAAACGATTTATTCTGTTTTTCGTTGCGAACAAGATAATGTACTAAAGTGCCTTCTTTTTTTGGAGGGAGTTGCTTTACAATAACCCAATAAAATTTAGTAATGCCACCATCTCTGAAAAGCTCGTTCATTCGGGTTAAAGCCTTACTTGTTTTGGCAAAAACCGTTACTCCACTTACAGGCCTGTCAAGACGGTGGGTTACGCCTAAAAACACGTTACCGAGCTTAGCATCCCGTTGCTTAATGTATGTTTTTAATAACTCGCTAAGCGGTTCGTCTCCTGTTTTATCCCCTTGCACAATCTGCGACGGCTGTTTATTTACAACGATAATATGATTATCCTCATATAATATTTCAATAACTTCTTCCATTTTTGTAAAAAGAAATGGCAGTGTTTTTATCCACTGCCATCATTATTAGTTTTTTATGTCTTAATATTGTTCATTTTCACTCGGGAAATTACCACTTTTAACATCGGCTACATAATTGTTAAAAGCCTTAAGCATTTCATCGTACAGGTTTGCATAACGGCGTAAAAACCTGGGTGAGAAAGTATTATTCAGTCCCAACATGTCATGGCTTACCAATACTTGCCCATCGACACCGTTACCAGCGCCTATCCCGATTACAGGAATTTTTAATTCCTTAGCAACCCGGGTACCCAATTGTGCAGGTATTTTTTCGAGTACCAAGGCAAAACAACCTGCTTTTTCTAGCATATGTGCATCCTCAAGTAACTTTTCGACTTCAGCTTCTTCTTTAGCCCTTACGCTATATGTTCCGTACTTATGTATCGATTGCGGCATCAACCCTAAATGCCCCATAATAGGTATACCGGCCGATAAAATACGATTTACAGACTCGATAATCTCTTTGCCTCCTTCAAGCTTCACAGCATCGGCCGAACTCTCTTTCATTATGCGGATGGCAGAATGTAATGCCTCCTTTGAATTACCCTGGTATGAGCCGAAAGGAAGATCTACAACAATAAGAGGATTTTGCGCAGCACGGGCTACCGATTGTGCATGGTAAATCATCTGGTCAAGTGTCATAGGCAAAGTTGTTTCGTGTCCAGCCATAACATTTGATGCCGAATCTCCTACTAACACAATATCAATTCCGGCCGCATCAATAATACAGGCCATAGTATAATCGTATGCCGTCAGCATAGCTATTTTTTCACCTTGCTGTTTCATTTCAAACAACCGGTGTGTAGTAATTACACGTGAGCTTCCCTGTACCGACATTTCAAACAGATATCTATGTTTATTTCTTTTTGCGGACAACAATCGGCTTAACCCTAAATTCAAACGT
Source organism: Prevotellaceae bacterium (assembly GCA_031263585.1). Taxonomy (GTDB): domain Bacteria; phylum Bacteroidota; class Bacteroidia; order Bacteroidales; family UBA932; genus JAISFN01. The sequence continues at coordinate 29,762 of JAISFN010000082.1, forward strand.
CCGGGTTACTATCGTATTAGGCTGATTATTCGAGTATTGAGTAAGCTTGGTCCAATTCCCGTTACCGTCAAACTCATATTCATAATCAATTTTACGCATAACCTCACCTTTTGAATTTATATATTTTTTCTCGGTCATTAAATCTTTTTTCTTATCATAAATATACAATATCTGTGTACCATCTGTTAACCTTGTATCTCTGCTTTCTTTGTTTCTGGCTAAATTCCAATCATTTATAAAATTAGGTAACCACGAATAATCATCAAGATCACCCAGCTCGGTAATTAAATGTTCAATACTTTTACCATCTTTTATATCAAAACTTTTCGATGTTTTTTTTCCTATTATTCCCCTGTAAATATCCCATACATATCTGTCTAAATTTATAGTTTTACCAGTGGCGCCAACCATCCAATTTTCTTCAACCAGCAATGTATCTCCAGATCCATATTTCCTTAAATTCACGGTTTTTGCTTTGGCATTACTTTGCGTAATTTTTTTAGCAATCTCATAATTATCATTATCTAATTTATACTGTCCAACGGTTTCATTGGCAATATTATAATCCCATGTATTGGTATGTAGTTTTTCGCCTGAAGCACTATAAATAATTTCTTTTACTCGATTCCTCAATGTGTCGAACGATATTTCAACAGCATAATCGGCCAACATATTTGTGCGTACCACTCCGTCGTCATTTCTAATACTGTAAACATTTACCTGCATTTTAGCAACATCACCCTCTTTTATATTGTACTGCTGAATATTGTTAACAAACGGAATTTTTTGTGCAAACGAATATCCAGATAATAAACAAATAATAACTATTAAAAATAATTTTGTGTTAATGTATTTCATTTCCATATAATTATATTATTATAAAAGTAAAACTATTTTGTTGCAAATTTAATTTGCTGTTATACTTATTATTAAAGTACAATTTAAGCAAAACATACAGAGTACAAAAATATATAATTTTATATAAATATTACTTTAATATCCAGATTATAACGTAAAATAACAATTACAGAAGTAATATCATTCACTTCCGAATTATCTATAATCTTCTAAATCAAAAGTTAATGGAAGTAGAGATTTTATACTGTCGACTATTTGAATATCCTCACTACCGGCCATAATTACACGAATAGGTTTTTGCTGACGCATCTCACTCTGTATCATCGATTGACGACAGGCCCCACAAGGGTATACTGCTTTATTATTTTGTTTACCGTTGGATAATGATGTTATAGCCATAGTTTTTATGGCAATATCGGGATATTGCGAATTGGCATAAAATATAGCCACACGCTCAGCACATAATCCCGATGGAAAAGCGGTATTTTCCTGGTTACTACCTTGTATTACTACACCGTTTTCGAGTACTACTGCAACCCCGACATTAAATTTCGAATACGGGGAGTATGCCTGTTTTGTTGCTTTATAAGCCTCTTCGATCAATTGTCTATCCTCTTCCGGCAATTCCTTGTCCGAGCCTGCAACCCATACAGTTATTATTAGTTTTTTTTCTTTCATATTAATTTTTATCAGTAATCAACAGCAAACAGTATTGTTTTGTTTAATATAATTTTCGAAACAAATATAACCAATAAATGTAAAAAACTTACTACCTTCGCATAAAAGTTGAAGTGTAACAAAACTCGGATTATGAAACACAATATACTTGTAGGTCTCCTTTTAGTATTAACTTTTTCCTCTTTAACCGAAATTATTGCTCAAAAAAAATATTCAAAACAAGAGTACATAGATACTTATAAAAATATTGCAACGGAATTGATGCAAAAATCGGGTGTCCCGGCCAGCATCATTCTCGGACAAGCCTGTATGGAATCGAGTTACGGCAACAGCGAACTTACTATAAAAGGCAAAAACCATTTCGGAATAAAATGCTATAACAGTTGGAACGGTGAAAAAGTATATTATGACGATGACGCTAAAGGAGAATGTTTTCGTAAATACAAGAAAGATGAAGACTCGTTTACCGATCATTCCGACTTTTTGCGCTATAATAAACGGTATGCCTCATTATTCGAGCTGGACCCTACCGATTACAAGGCTTGGGCCAAAGGATTAAGAAGCGCAGGCTATGCAACCAATCCGCAATATACCGAACTGCTGATAAAAACCATTGAAGAAAATAAGCTATACTTGTACGACAAAGAAGTAGAAGTGGAAGTTTTATCACCTTTACAGCTTGAAGCAATTGACTTAGAAAATTTTGTGATATACCTGAACCGAAAGGTATACACGCGTAATGGAGTGAAATTTATTATTGCAAACGAAGGTGATACCTATGAAGCAATTGCCGAGGAATTTAAATTACGTACCCATCAGTTATTAAAATATAACGACCTGAGTAAGTCTGATAAAATACAGGTCGGGCAAGAATTATACATAAAGAAGAAAAAATCGAGAGCCGATAAACATTATCCGGTACACATTGTACAGAAAGGAGAAAATATGAAGCAAATTGCCCAAAAATATGCCATTCGTCTTAATTCGTTATATTTTTATAATGATATGGATATGAAAAAAGACGAACAACCTATTGAGAAACAAGAAATTTACTTACGTAGTCAAATGCGCAGATAAATTGTTGTAAAATAACAAACCCAAAATATCAACTACTAACTTAAATAATTAAACCTATGACTCGTGATAACTTTGGCAGCCGCTTTGGTGTACTTATGGCTGTAATTGGCTCGGCTGTGGGACTGGGTAATTTATGGAAATTCCCTTATGTGGCCGGTAAAAATGGTGGTGCTGCATTTATTATCCTCTACCTTGGCTTTATGGTTTTGCTTTGCATCCCGTTAATGCTTAGTGAGTTTGTAATCGGCCGGCGGTCGCAGGCAAATGTAGTCGGATCTTTTCGTAAACTGGCTCCCGGTACGCCATGGTATTTTACTGGAGTTATAGGCGTGGCTGCTGCATTTTTCATTCTGTCTTTCTATGGTGTGGTTGGCGGTTGGACGTTGGAATATATTATATCGTCGGCCGGTATAGGTCTTAATTCGGAGTTAATTGATAGTGAACAGCAGTTTCATAGTTTTACGCAATCTACCGTACGGCCTATCATATTTTTAGTCATATTTATGGGGCTTACTACATATATTGTTTTGGCCGGAATAAAAAACGGTATCGAACGTTATTCAAAAATACTTATGCCGTTATTATTTCTTATGATTGTGATATTGGCCATACGCTCACTAACATTATCCGGAGCGTCAGCAGGGATAGAATTCTTACTAAATCCTGATTTTTCGGCAATTGATGGAAATGTTATACTTGATGCTCTGGGGCAGGGTTTGTTTTCATTAAGCTTAGGTATGGGGTGTATGATTACGTATAGCTCGTATTTCAAAAAAAATATAAACCTTTCAAAAGTTACACTTATAACTATATCTGCCGATACCCTGTTTGCCCTTATTGCCGGCATTGCAATTTTACCGGCTGTTTTTGCCCTTGGTTTTCAACCCGATGCGGGTCCGGGACTTGTGTTTATAATTTTACCGAAAGTATTTGAATTGATGCCCGGAGGTTCGGTTTTTGCAATTATCTTTTTTATCGTTCTGGCCGTGGCTGCATTAACATCAGCTATATCATTGTTGGAAGTTGTGGTAGCCTATCTGTCGGAAGAATTAAAACTTAAGCGCAAAACGGCTACATGGATTGCTGCTGTAACTATTTCGATAGCCGGGGTATTTTGTTCGTTATCGCTGGGATCGTTAGCCGGAATTAAAATATTTGATAATACTATTTTCGATTTCTTCGATAAGTTTTCGTCAAATTTCCTTATGCCGTTCGGCGGTATGCTCATTGTATTGTTTGTTGGCTGGAAAATGCGTCGTGCAGATGTTTACGATGAATTATTGAATGGCGGAACCCTGAAAATAAAAATGTTCAACACTCTTATGTTTCTGTTGAAATTTTTTGCACCAATTGCTATCGCTTTAATTTTCTTAAATAAAATAGGATTATTAAACTTTATGTAATTAAATTCTATTATTAAAAAATCAAACACCCCGGTTTTATCATACTATTGGTAAAAATAGAGATGCATTTATATGAAATTTATACCAAACTATTGTCATATTATTTCAGATTTGGTAAAAAATTATCATTAATTATAAATTATAATGATGCCTGATAGGTAATTAGTTGAAAATTATGTGATAAAATTTCATTTCAACTTATTGGAAATTAAATTAATCAGAAGTGATTTTTGAAAGAGTAATTTTTAGGAAAACGGCTGAAATTTGACATAAAAAATAATACAGAAAAGTAGGTATATAATCATCTTAATCGTAGGGGACAAGTACGCGGAACCCGAGACTACCGTTGTGGCTTAAGCTATTCTCGGGAGCGCAGACGGTACGGAAAATCGACCGGCAGTGCCGTTCATCAGTACAAAAGCTGCCGCCGCGGATAACCTTATGTTTCCCTGTAGCCGGACCTGTGGGATTGTTTTTTGGACTTTTTGAATAGCCTCCGCCTTCAATGTACCAGTCGGAGCACCATTCGTATACATTCCCGCTCATGTCGTACAAGCCCAATTCATTGCTTTGCTTTTTACCAACGGGTTGAGACTCCCAAAAGCCCGAGATATTATCCTTACTGTTATTGGTATACCATGCTACTTCCGACAAGGTATTGCTTCCGGCATATTTATACCCTTTACTATTATTGCCGCCGCGTGCAGCATATTCCCATTCGGCTTCGGTGGGTAGCCGTCCGCCAACCCAGATGCAATATTCCGTTGCACCATACCAGCTGACATTGGTTATGGGATGATTTTCAAATCCTTCCTTAACAGCCCATTTGTTATCGGTATATTCAATCTGGATGAACGGAGCCGATATATCAATTAACCTGTTGTTTTTGTACCGACCACTGGAGTCTATATTTAAAGCATTTAAAAATGCAGCATATTCATTGTTTGTAGTTTCGGTTTTGCTTATTTTAAAACCATTAATGGTCACTTGGTGTGCGGGTTGTTCGTTAGGATAACAATTGTCAAAATCCATATTGCATCCCATTGTAAATGTTCCCCCTTCAACTTTAACCAAATTATTATGAACATATTGAATAATATAGGCATCCGATAGTGACGAATCTGGATTCTCATTAGTAGTACCAGTATCTACAGGGTTTTGTTTATTGCAATTATCATAACGTTCTTTTGCATGTGGGTCTTTGGGGTTTATTTCCAAAAGTTTTTTGTATTGATCTTTTGCATCGTCAAGCTCCTCGCTTTCGTATAAAAAATCGGCTACAGATAATAGCTTCTGGCACTGTTCTATTTTACTAAGTTGAGTACTGACATCTATACTTGCGGATGTTTGATAAAGTTCGTAGTTTTTTCTGGCACAATCGTAATCTCCTTTATCAAAACATGCTATAGCATTGTGTAAATGTTCATCTTGTTCTGTATTTGTTATTGAGGATGGTTCTACTTTTTCTAAGGAATTTAATTGTTTTTTGGCGTGCGGATCATCCGGATTCATTTCCAAAACTTTTTTATACTGAGCAATAGCGTCATCAAGAACATTGCTTTCGTATAAAAAGTTTGCAACAGCCATAGTTTTCTGGCATTTATCCGTCTTGTCAAGTAATCCAGAAATATCTTCACCCGAAAAAATAGTATGGGTTTCATAATTCTTTTTCGCACAATCGTAATCACCTTGAGTAAAACATTCATTAGCTTTTTTCAGAAAGTCGGAATCGACAGTTATTTTGCTTTTCGACAGTTCGCTGATGCGCTCTTTAGCCCAGGGGTCATCCGGATTCAGTTCCAGCACTTTTTTATATTGTTCAGCAGCCTCATCCAATTCCTTGCTTTCATACATAAAATCGGCCACGGCCAATGTTCTTTTACATTTGTCGGCTTTATCTACCAGTTCGGTAACATCTTGTCCTGAAAATATTTTGTGAGCCTCGTAATTCTTTTTTGCACAATCGTAATCACCTTGAGTAAAACATTCATTAGCTTTCTTCAGAAAATCGGAATCGGCAGTTGGTTTACTTTTCGACAGTTCGCTGATGCGCTCTTTAGCCAGAGGGTCATCCGGATTCAGTTCCAGTACTTTTTTATATTGTTCAGCAGCCTCGTCCAACGCCTTACTTTCGTACATAAAATCGGCCACGGCCAATGTCTTTTTACACTTGTCTGCTTTGTTCACTAAATCGCTAATATCTTGTCCTGAAAATATTTTGTGAGCCTCGTAATTCTTTTTCGCACAATCGTAATCGCCTTGTGTAAAACATTCATTGGCTTTTTTCAGAAAATCGGAATCGGCAGTTGTTTTACTTTTCGACAGTTCGCTGATACGTTCTTTAGCGCGTGGGTCGCTCGGATTCAGTTCCAGCACTTTTTTATATTGTTCAGCGGCTTCATCCAATTCCTTGCTTTCATACATAAAATTGGCCACGGCCAATGTCTTTTTACACTTGTCTGCTTTATCTATCAAGTCACTAAGATCTTGCCCTGAAAATATTTTATGAGCTTCGTAATTCTTTTTTGCACAATCGTAATCACCCTGAGTAAAACACTCGTTGCCCTTTTGCAGAAATTCCTGGCTGTAGCCTGTTAAACTACATGATAATAGAAAACACAATATGAAAAATCGTTTCATTGTTTTAAAATTTTGCGGTGTTCTGGTTATTAATAAATCATAAATCAGATTCCCGATATTTAACGAAAAAATATTACTAATGTATTAGATATTATACCGAACAAGAATTTAAAGAACAAGGATCAAAGACTTTATGAAATATAATAACGAATAAAACAACTGTTTTTCAAATAATTAATTTTAACAATACGCATAAAGTCTTTGTCCTTTTGTCTTTATATCTTTAATCTATATAATCTCTATTTTACATTCTTTAAATCAAATTATTATACAGAGTTGAATAAGGTATACAATTCGAGCATAAATATACGCGATTTTATATAAAAAAGAAAATAAAAAAAAAATTGGTGGTGATGTAAGAAGTATGATGATATAAATACTTAATAATCAATGAATAAATTTCTATTTCTTTACATTATGTGTTTTTTTATCTCTATAACACGATTTTTGAACTTCATCATCCGTTCACTTTTGAATGGGACGTTCTGCTCCATCAAGAAGAACATTCCTGCATTCTCCCAGCAGACGGTTCTCCTTTCTTGAATTTTTTCCGGGTAATTCCCCTAAGCTCTTCAAAGTTTTAGACAATATATCCGGCAGGAGATGAATCCGGACATTAACCAAAGGAATACAGCTGGGTTTCCTGTTGCAGGATGTACGCTGACGGGGATTCCCTTCCAAGGTAAAACAACTGGAATACTCATCCCAATGATATTTGAAGCTTAGGAGTAGAGTATCAAATTCCTGAATGCTAAAACCTGTCATGCTCAGCAATTGACTCGACGTTTTTCGAACTTTGCCGTATTTCATTGATATAGATATATGCTCTTTATCTTGCAAAATATATAAAAAAACCTTATACGAATTTATTCATTATAAACTCTTTTGAACTACGGGCAAGCATCATAAAAAAATACTTGTAACTTCGCTGAAAAAAAGTAGGCATTTGTTCAAGCTAAAACAAAACATAGAGAAATTATCCGATAAGAGATTGCTTCAACATTATAAAGATACGCATGATACGGTGTATTTGGGTGAATTGTATAAACGTTATATGCCGTTAGTGTACGGTAGTTGCTTGAAATACCTGAAAAATAGGGCAAACGCACAGGATGCCGTAATGAAGATTTTTGAAGAACTGCTTGAAAAAACATTGAACTATGCGGTGCAAAATTTTAAATCGTGGTTGTATATTTTAACTAAAAACTATTGTTTGATGCATTTGCGCAGAGAGTCGAAACATAAGACAATAAGTTTTGAAGATAATTTTATGGAATTGGCCGACGATTTTCATCTTGATAAAGTAATGGAAGATGAATTGCGCGTAAAGGCTTTGGAAGATTGTATCAAAGCATTGTCTGCTGAGCAACATGCAAGTGTTACGAAATTTTATATCGAAAATTTATCGTATGTAGAAATTTGTGAAATAATGAGTTACGATATTAGCAAAGTAAAAAGTTATATACAGAACGGAAAACGTAATCTTAAATTATGTCTTGAACGTAAGGGAATTAAATCGGCAGCATTTTAGATTGTAGCAGCATAATGAGTTATATAGATAAAATACGGGCATATCTGCAATCGGAGCGGCGTGGTAAACTGGCGAACGAGCTCGAACGGGAGGCTATGGACGATGTTTTCCTGAACGATGCTCTGGACGGTTTTGCATCGGCTAGCGATAACGGAGAAATGCTTGCCGATATGGATTTGTTGCAGGAAAACTTAGACCGGCGGGTACATAAATGTACACGAAAGCATAATATACACTGGGTTGCAACGACGGCTGCTGTTTTATTAGTTTTAGTAACAGGTTATTGGGTTGTAAATACTGAAACGGCCAGTGAACCCCAACTCGCTATACTGAAAGAATTCAAAATTGAACAAGATAATAATATATTAGACGATTATAATGCTGCTGCAAAAGATGTTCCTGCAGATGTACCGGATGACATGCTTGCGCGGGAGAACAAGCTGCGTAAAATATTTTCGGAAGAATTGAGTGAAAAAAACTACAGTAAAAATGATGAAAAAATCGTGGCTCCGGCTGTATCCGATTTAAAAGTTGCGATGAACGATATTGCCATCGAAGCCGAACAGGAACTTATGGAGGAAATACAGCATGTTGAGGCAAAAAAAACAGCACCTGAGGAAAACGCAACGGATTTGAAAATGTGGCAAGCACAAAGTGAAAGATCAATGTCATTAAGCAATTCGAATATCCGCATGACAATAAATGACACAAATTTTGATAACCAGAATTTAGACAGGTTGCCAACAATTACCGATAATTCAAGACTGGCGCAAATTAATAACCAGAATACTTATTATGCCGGAACAAACGAATCGAATTTGAGTAACCGGCGTTTAAACAAGGCGCTTAATTTTGTCGACAATAATGCAAGATCGTCAATACAGATGCAATCGAATGTGAGTAAGGAAAAACCCGACGAATTTAATAAATTTGTTGATAAACAGCTCGATGAAGTTGTTGTAACGGGTTATGGTAATTTGCAAAAGAAAACAGTTGCGACAGTGGCGACTCCTGCTCAATCCCGTCCATTGACTGGTGCTGGCGACTTGTTACCGACTATTAATAAAAATATATTGGAGCCTGTAATTGGTATGGATGAATATGAAAAATACATTGATAAACAATTGGTTTATCCCGCCGATGCCCGCAAGCAGAAAAAAGAAGGCAAAGTAATGCTTAGCTTTCTTGTGGCAGACAATGGCTGCCCTTACGATATAAAAATCGAAAAAAGCCTTTACAATAGTTGCGATGAAGAAGCCGTGCGTTTAATAAACGAGGGCAGTAATTGGAACCCTTCTCCCAATAATCCGCAAAATCGGGTAAAATATAGCATCAGCTTTAAGCTGAAATAGGCTTATTCAGTAAATAAAAATACAATCGCATGATAATATTATAAAGTTCCTGATTCTACAATAAAGCTACCCTGCATAACATATATTTTATCCGAGTCGATAATCTGCGATATGCTGTGGAATACAATAATCACCGTCCTGTCTTTTTTATGGCATTTAAGCTATTTTAATCTGTTCGATGAATATGGCATCTAAGCTGGCAGTGAGTTCCTCTATAAAAATAATAGACATATTTTTAATAAACATCCGGGCAATAGCTATTTCTTATTGCTGCCCGCTCGACAAGGGCAAAACTGAGTTCATACTCATGCTTGGGACGGTGGCACCAGCTAAGGAAATTCCATAAATTGTCCTGAAAAATTTAAAACCTCAGATGTTTTACCGAACGCCCGTCCCGTTTAATTAGTTTTAATGCCTCAATACCTATTTTTACATGCGATTCGACAAATAGGTCGGTAATCACTTTGTCGCTCTCCTTGGTTTTAATTCCTGTTGAAATCATCGGCATATCCGAGGTCAATAATAGAACTCCGGTGCTAATGTTATTGGCAAATCCGGCAGTAAAAATAGTCGCTGTTTCCATGTCGACAGCCATGCAGCGTATTTTTACAAGATATTGTTTAAATTCCTCATCGTGTTCCCATACTCGGCGGTTGGTTGTATACACGGTACCCGTCCAGTAATCGAGTCCGAAATCGCGAACGGTTGTAGATACGGCGCGCTGTAAACTAAAAGCCGGCAAAGCCGGTACTTCGGGCGGTAAATAATCATTCGATGTCCCTTCGCCCCGAATAGCAGCAATGGGCAATATCAAATCGCCCACCTTATTTTTTTCCTTCAGCGTGCCACATTTGCCTAAAAATAAAACGGCCTTGGGGTGGATAGCTGATAGCAAATCCATTATAATGGCTGCATTGGCACTGCCCATGCCAAAATTTATCATGGTAATGCCATCGGCCGTAGCACAAGGCATGTTGGCATTAGGGTCGATTATCTCTGTACCTTGCCATTCGGCGAATTTATTCAGGTAATATTTAAAGTTCGTCAATAAAACGTGTTGCCCTAAATCGCTTAACTCGCTGCCGGTATAACGCGGCAACCAATTTTTAACAATTTCTTCTTTTGTCCTCATATACAATGATTAATTGGGTAAAGATACAAAAATACGTAAACCGGTAGTTGAGTTCACATATTTTCAGCAGGATAAATATATGAAAAAACAATAAAACATTAAATTATTGATGTGAAAAATGCAGTTTACCTATAAGCATTCACTGTTTCCTGTTTGCATCATTCCACATAGCCTATTATAACTCAAAGTAAACAAACTTTACAATTAAAAATAATAGCGGGTGTGTCAAAAAGTACACCCTCGAATTTTTTGTAAAAAGTCTGGATTTTCCCAATCCCGAACTTTTCTATGTGTCCTAAAATTTGTATCTTGAGGCATATAACATAACTTATGGTAAAGGTACAATTTAAATCTTACAATTAAGGCCAAACGGTATTATTTTCCTCCCGTTTAGATGAA
>JAISFN010000099.1 GCA_031263585.1 Prevotellaceae bacterium
ATTAGACTCGTAAATTGGTTAAATATAAATGTTTTTAACCGGTATTTCCACCGAAAACAAATCGTCTCGATCCTTTGGAATATGACAAAGAACGCTATAAGCGCCGAAACGAGGTCGAACGCCTTTTCAGGCGCTTCAAAGGCTTTAGAAGGGTATGCACTTGTTACGACAAACTTGATATTATGTTCCTAAATGTCTTAAATTTAGCCCTGATCGTCGATGCCTTATTTTGTGTGAACACACCTTAGTTTAATTTTTATCTGGAATTTATAGGTTATCGTAGAAATGTCAAGGGTCGTATAGCAAGGGTGAAGGGAAGCCTGAAAACCACTTTCTTTTGGTACGTATTATTTCGTTGTTATTTATATTGTTTTTGCTTTTTTGGGCGTATAAGCATCGCGAATTGATACTCGAAAAATTGCAAATTGGAAGGGATATTTCGTACCGAATGATAAAATTGATGTAAATAATGATGATGTGAAATAGAGTTTGTAGATGATGACGGGATAGATGAAAATATTTTGTTGATTACAGTTATCATAGATGATAGTATTGAAAAGGATGAGAACGATCCTATTAAACCTGTTGTTGTAGAGGATGAACCAGAAGATATTTTAACGCAGGGAGATATAAAAGTAGTAAAGAAACCCGCGCGTTTGGATCCGGAACTTGATAAACTTTTTAAGCCTGTAATATCCGATGGTTTGAGTAAACATGAAATTGAATGTTATGTTGATCAAGAAACAAATAAATACGGCTTGCAGGATTTAACCGCCTCGAAAATATTAATTGAGCCTATTTATGACGAGATTAGAAATCTGCGAGAAATCATGAGGTTTCCATATGTGTCTGCCTGTTAAGGAAAGTCTTGCTATGTAGTTAATTATAAGATTAATATAATTGTACATATTGGATATAATTATATTAATGAAAATTTGATTAAGTGCGGAATTGTATTGTTAAGTATAAGCAAATGGGATGCCAACAGGTGTAGTTATGAAGGTTATGCACGGATACAAAGATATTAATATTTGCTGTATACAGTTATATTATCAATTTTACAATCAATTATGATTTTTTAAGGTACTGAAGGAGCAAAATACATTGTATGGTATTGTTGATATAAATAATAATAGTTCCTTTTATATATGATAATATTGAGAATACTTGGGTTGAAACTTATGTAAATGTGTCCAAAAGCTTTTATAATGATCTGGATGATAAAAATAATTATATTTATCTTCGTGGACTGATGCGCTTTCGAATAGTGAGTTAATTGTTCCGTTTGAGTGTGAAGATCTGGATGTTATCGGTCATGTTTCCTTTATCAGGGTGAGAAGGGATAAACTGTATTAGCTATAAAAATGAAATAACGTTTCCTTTTCAGCAGGTAACTAGTATCGATGCAAGGGTAGGGTCAAGCATTGGCGATGATGCTAATAAAGATAACAAAGTTTATTTTTATTTATCGAGTGACGATAAGGTAGCATATAATGTTAAAGTAGAGATATTGATAGCTTAGATTGATATATTTAATGTATGAAAGTAAAGATAATTAACAAATCGGTATTTGATTTACCGCAGTATGAAACCCTTCATGCTGCCGGGCTCGATTTGAGGGCAAATATCGACGAATCGATTTTATTGAAGCCTTTACAGCGGGCCTTGATTTCTACGGGAATTTATATCGAATTGCCTGACGGTTTTGAAGCACAGATTCGTCCGCGAAGCGGTTTGGCCGTTAAACACGGTATATCTTTGGTAAATGCGCCCGGAACTATCGATCCCGATTACCGAGGTGAGATAAAGGTCGTTGTTGTCAATTTATCGGATATGGATTTTGAGCTGAAATCTGGTGAACGTGTCGCTCAGATGGTGATTGCCCGCTTCGAGCGGATAGAGTGGATTCAGGTTAACGAATTGTCGGAATCGGATAGGGGTGAAAGCGGTTTTGGCTCAACGGGGCGAAAATAATTTATTTAATATATAATTGGGAGGAGAAATTTGATTATATGTATACTCAAAATTTTAGTGTGTGTGGTGTTGATTGTTATATATGTGATTCGTTTGAAGATGGATGTAGAAATTGTGATGCGGCAAAGGAGTGTGATTTTTTATTAAGACACCGGAATGTCGGTACTACTGCTTGTCCTATTTATAATTGTATTATCGGAAAAGGTTTCGAGAGTTGCGGGCAATGTGAATTGTTGCCCTGTAATTTATGGAGTGAATTTAAATATTCCGGATGGACTGAACAGGAACATAAGCAATCGATTATTGACAGGGTGGAGCTGTTGCGGAAAATGTATGGCAGGTAAGGATTTAAACTATATTAAATGGTATATTTTTTTACGGAAGATATTGTATTTCCGTTTACTCTTCGGAAAGTAAGGGGGCAGCTTCGTACTTATATTAGCAATTTGATACGGAATGAAGGCAAAACTCTTGGTGAAATTAATATTATTTTTTGCTCCGATGAGTATTTGCTAGACATGAATAAGCAATATTTAAATCATGATTATTATACGGATGTAATTACGTTCGATTATTCTGAGGGACCTGTTGTTTCGGGAGATATATTTATCAGTATTGATATGGTTCGTAGCAATGCCGAAGAATATGCACCTTCGTTTGAGCATGAGTTGTATCGTGTAATATTTCATGGTGTATTGCATTTGTGTGGTTATAAGGACAAATCGGAGGATGAGGAGAGATTAATGCGCGGGAAAGAGAATCTGTATTTGGCGCTGAATAATTTAAATGAGCAGTAATTTGATGTTTCCATGTTTTTAATAAGCCCTTATCTTTCCACTATAATTTTTCCTTACATAGTCAATCCTTATTAATAGTTCATCAATTTGGTTGTTAATAATTTATATTCAAGAAAGCGTGTATACTTCCAGCATTTTTGTATCTTTATAGTCTAAAATACAGGCAAATCATGTTAGGCAAATTACCTGAAGTTACGCAACGCAATCTATTTCGTCCGATGTTGAAAGATTTTATCAATCCAAGGCACGAGCTGGCCTTACTTCCTAAATATGATTTAATAATTCGACTCAATGGTTAAAGAATAAGAGCAATGAAAGTGGCGGCTATATTAGCGAAAACATGGACTAAAAGACCGGCAGTAGAACGGACTTTGTTTGCCTGTTGCAAATTGCTTTTTACGTTCAGCCAGTTGAAAATCGATTCAACGGGCTGCCTGATAGAAGATACTTCGCAGGATAACAAATCATTGGCTGCTTTTTCACGCTGCTGGATAACATCCGGTCAGCCTTTGACAAGTTTTACAGGCGTAAGTATGTGGTAGTTTTGATATTTTTCTTTTTCGGCAAAAAACACGTTTTAACACTTATCAGTTTCATTAAAAGTAAGTTTCTTTTTGCAACAACCGATAGCGAAATAAAAGAGGTTATATGAAAAATTAATGAGCCATACAATCGTGATATAATTGTATATTTCTTAAATGGCGGATTGGGACAGTTCATGGGAGCTCCAAGAGAAAGTCCATCTATGACTTCTGCTGGAACTGATTTGTCTACAGTAAAGGAGGAGATTAGAGATATTTTAAATTGGAACTAAACAAGGAAAATTCAAAAATTATTTGCAAGATTGCACATTTTGCAATAATTGCAAGCTTGCATTTATAATGTGGTCGGAAATAGATTGATTATTTTATTATCAATATTTATCTTTAACCTATAATTAGAGATTATTACTTATAGGTGCAAGATTACAAAACATGCGAATGTTGCAATACATTAACTTTTAGAGGTTAAAGATAGTTGATAAATCTTTTAAAGTTAGATACTGCATATTTTTCAACAATTGCAACCTTACATTTTAAATTTATTCCATAGAAGTATAAAACCTATAGGTAGTATATGTTCTTCATGAATGTATCCGAATGGTATTCTAAAATCTTTTACTAGAGGTTTATTTCAAATACTACTTGTAAGATTGCAAAACCTGTAATTGTTGTAATATCATAAGTAATTAATCGATAGAGGTTAAAGGTAAATAAATGACCGAAATATAACCGAGACATTTTTCAAATATATACTATTAAATGAAAATATTTATAAATCCAGTAAGCTAAAAACCATTACTAATCAACTAAATGTAAGCTAAAGAAAAATAAGAAGATTCATTTACCTGGTCTTGCAAGCAGGGGGTCATAAGTTCGAGTCCTATTGTGCCCACAAAATAAAAATAAAACTCTTAATAGTCAGATATATAGTTAATAGTTTTTTCTTTTATACCTATCGTTTTTTAATGAGAAGGTGTACTATTAGGGTTCAATGTAAATACCTGGTGGAACATTATTTTCCAGATATTTTAATCACAAGGCTCATAAAGTCTTTACACAAAGCTCACAATCCTTGTGTTCCTTGTGTTTTTGTGATTAAAATTCGATTTTCAAAACTACCGCCTTTTTACATTAAGCCTAAAAAAGACAAAGGCGCCAATTAAGCGCCTCTGCTGTATGTAAATGTGCTTATTTTAAAATACGATAACTAATATATAACAAACCTAACCAAGTTTAACTAATCCAACTATTACTACTTATTACTTACTCTATATCAGATTAAAAGATGAAGATATTTAAAAATGTTATTTAACTAGATAATGCTGTAAAACTAAACTGACAAGTAAAGTATTTATATATCTAAAATTCAAATAACCTCATATTTCTCTCAGTACTGAGTCTCATATAATTTACCGTACTTAAAACTTAACACGTTTACATAGTTATTTATATATGCAAAGATGAGGATAAATAAGCTTGCTTCAATGTCCGATAATACTTTAAAATTGTTCTAAATGACATTAATTTTCAAAAAACTGCATACAAGCTCATTTTTTACCGGTTGATTTGAAAATATATGCTTGTTTAAACTGATTTAAAAAGGTTGTGCAAGATAATTATCAACTACATAGGCCAATACAACCTCCCCAGAATAAATCATCTGTTCAAAATCTCCATAAATTTATAACTGGTGATTGTTACTTTTCCAACAGGTATTTGGACAATTTATAGGCTATATATGGTGGACAGATAGCCCTGTTTAAGCAGGTACTTTCGCAAAACAAGTATAGCAAAAACAAGATTTATTTTTTACACGAACCCGATGTTTTGTATATCAGCAAAAGGAAAGAACATAAGAAATATGAATTCGGCAATAAAGTTTCGATCATCACCTGTGCGTGAGGAGTTATTCTGGGAGCATTTTCCTTTAAAAATGAATATGATGGCCACACCATTGACCGGGCATTAAAGCAGGTAATCAAGCTAACGGGCAAGGTTCCCCATTTATTGGCTGGAGACAGAAGCTATCGAGGGGCAAAGAAGTCAGGAGAAACAAAGGCCGTTATTCCGGAAGTCTCGTTAGCACGAGATAATCGTTATAAACGAGAGAAAAAAAGACGATTATTTCACCAACGGCACGAATAGAACCACGGATAGGACATCTTAAAAGCGACCATCGTTTAGGACGTAACTTTATATAAAGGATTATGCGGCGATGCTATCAATATTATGCTTGCTGCGGCTGTCTTCAACTTCAAAAGAACCATGAGAATTCTTTTGCGCCTTGTTCTAAAAACTTTTTCTACACAAATAAAAAAACAACAAACCCGATTAGTCTTTCTCGAAAATCAGATTTGTTCTCTATGAAATCTTTTTAAGGAACGACTAGTTAAAATTCCCTCCGTTCCTGCGCGATCATATCGCGTGGGACTGTGAAACAAGAGCAGTAACACCACACGAAGAGATTCGCGCGATAGCATTGAGTCTATTTCCATTCGTTTGCCCTGAAGGCATACGGTAGATAATTATTTCTTACTCGGGCACATAAATTATTTCGCCGTTTTCCAGTTCATAAGCTATGCCCACTCGTTTTCCTTTTTTCTGGTCGGTCGGCTGGTCGCTCCTCGATGGTGTGTATTTGTTTATCTTATTGCCCTCCTTGGTTATAATTTCCATGTTGTCTTTCCCCGGATTTTTAACTATCGTATAATCCTCTTGAGTAAATACTTCCGTCATGTTCATGTGCATAACCATAGCCACCATTAAAGCCACGGCAAAAACCATAGCCACATCAAACAGGTTAACAATTACACTGAGCGGGTCGCTGTCTTCTTCTTTCAAAAATTTACCGCCTCCCCTTCTCTGCCGTCTCATAGTCGTTGTGTTTTACCAGTTAATACGCGCGACACGTAATCCAGGTTATTTATATCCTTGGCATACCAGCGGTTTTTAAATTGCAGGGTTATTATACCTACAGCGCTGACAACAAGCCCCACTACGGTTGTAGCAAATACTACTTGCATATTGTAAGCCATGCCCGAGATATCACCCGTCGATAAACCTACTAAAGCCGGACTCATGGCAATTAATGTACCTATCAGCCCGAGGATAGGCCCCATTTTCGACAGTAATTTCGACAACGATGTATCCTTATCGGCCTCATTCTCAAAGTTCGATATCAGGAAATCGGAATAAGCTTCACTCTGCGGAGTTGTTAGTAAATCGCGCAGGTATTTTATAAACAATGAATTATCTTTTTCCGGAACAGCGTTTTTTAAATCATCAACCGACGATGGCGTTAGATTTTTGATTTTGTCTTTTAATTCGCGCTCGTTCCTCCGTTTAACCATAAACTGGTTGTAAAAACTACCGATTAATAGCAGCGACCTCCCGAACAAAACCAATAAGATAATAATATCGGGTATAAGCAGGCTGTTTGCTACCCAAAATAATGCTTTTGAAATTGCTTCCATATTGTTGTTTAATTGTTATTCGTTAGTAGTTGATAGTAAAATGATATGTGTACAACGTAAAATGATAATTAGTTAATGAAAAAATCAGAGAATGTGAGAATTATTTTCAAATTCACTCATTTACTAATTATCAAATTTAAAAAGTCGCATATCATACATCACCGTTCCAATTAAAAATGTCTCAGCTATTGCTAGCTGATACTTGTTGTTCAATATATAATGCCTGATATTTAATGCTTTTCTCTTTTCTGAAAAATTTCCCATTTCATCCTATTCCATATAAACCCGATGGCAAAGCTTACTGCAAATAATCCGAAAGCTAATATTAACGCCTTTACATTCAACGGTTCTTTTACCACAGCATAGGTTACGTTGCCGTTAACCGTGGTTATCAACCCGATAATACACACAAACAAACTGACCAGGAAATGGACTTCGAGCCTCAATTCGGTTTCGGTATAAAGCTTCTTTACCGCAAGGCTCAATAACGGCAGACTGGCAAATACAATGACTGCCATAACATACGATATACTTGAAAAACCGGTTCCCGGCATGCCGAATATCAATTGAGTCAAAATATAAAATAATACTGGGAAGATAAGCAGGCTTGGATAACCGTATAACGGACGCATCCATCGCTTTACTCTTTTACCGAAATATTTTTGAAGCGCCGATACGCAAAAAGCAAGGCACAGTGTCGATTCGATAGTAACCAGCACGGCGACATCTTGCATTATTTTTGTGTTGTTAAAATAATCGGCTAATTGTGTTTTCGATTGCAATATAGTGTAGTTGCAGGCAATAATCACAAAAACAGCACATGTAAGACTGAAAATCGCAACCTGCCAAAATCGCCAGAAACTCAGTTTCAGCACACAGTTGATCACAATAAATAACATCAATATTTGAATAATAAGCTCCATAGTTTTTTAATGTGAAAATTTGAAATGTGTTAACGTATCGATAACTAACAGCAAAGTATTTGTCTGTTAATTTGTTAATTAATTAATGCATTGTATTATAGGCAAATGAGCATATTGGTAAATTAATTTATTAAAAACTTATTTTTTCCTTTTCCTTCTGAGTATTGCCAAAAGCGCCACAAAAACAACAAGGACAATTGAAATGACAAGTATACCGTTTAGCGAGTTTTTCTCGTTTTGCTGCTCGTTGCTCATTTCACCCTTTTTCAGCGTTATGCCTTTACTGTCAACTGGTGTTGAGGCCGTTTTCATATTTTGCAACTGTTGCCTGTATTCACTGGCTTTTTCGGACGATACGTTTTGTGCAATAAAATCCTGCAATTTTACATTACTGCCAGCAAAGCCCGAACCGCTTGGGCCGAATTCCTTTACCAAATCGGTGTGTAACTGAGCAATATCAGTCAACTGCTGTTCAGTGGCCTGCCACATACCTTTGCGGGAGGTTTCAAGCATAACTGCTGTTATTTCCTGTAATGCAGCACTATTCTCTTGCTTAAAAAAAGCATGTAGCCCTAAGTTATATATATCTTTTATATAAATGTTGTAATAATTGTCCCATAATTCGTTATCAATCACATCGGGTTTCATAACATTCCAGCCGTAAGTGTTGACGATCACCTCGGTAATTTGTGCCGCACTCGATGCTTTACCTTTCATAACCTCCTTAATATAAGCTGGATTTAATATTGTCGAACGTGATTCCACTCCGATAGCTTCCTTCAATTCTTGTATTTTTACATTGTTGCGGTTACGGTAGTCGGCAAAAAAGGCATCGGGATCTTTACCCGTAACATTGCGTACGGCAAGATTCATCCCCCCCATAAATTCAAACACATGGTCGAGGCTTAAAGCACCCCAGGTATTACTTTGCCGAGGCTGTACAACCGCATCGGTATTGTGCAGTACGGCACGTAACAAGCCAGTGTGGAAATTGCCCCAGTTTTTATCGTCGCCATATACCGCACCAATGTTATTGAGGTATGTATCGGCAATTTCTTTCTCAGTCTCCCATTTATCGCCCGATGTTACCATCCCCTGTATACCTGTCCCATACATGCCGTTAACACCTCCGAATATGCGCATTGTCGAAAGTTCACGCGCCTCTTTCGGAGGAATACCTTTGTCAACCAACTGGCGTTCAATCTCGGTAGTGCCAGCCGATACATAATTATCGAACTTATCGTTGTTTGCCGACGCAGCCATATCAACCGCCCGCGAAATCAACGCTAAACGCGAAGCGGCAAGATCGCGGAATTGTCCCGATGTTTGCACAACTACATCAATACGCGGACGCCCGAGAGTTTCCGAGGATATTAACCGCAGATCGGATACACGTCCGAAAACATCGCGTATAGGTTCAACACCCAGCATATACAACACCTGGGCTATGGTTACTCCCTCGGTTTCGATAAACTCGCTGCTCCAAAACGTATAGCTCACTTTGCGCGGATACTCGCCGTGTTGCTTTTTGTACTGTTCCAATGTAGCATTTACCAGCGAAATACCTTTATCCCAAGCAAGTTCAGACGGAGTGGCTTCGGCATTAACAGCATACAGGTTACGTCCCGTAGGTACAGCCTGAGGGTTTGCTACCGCATCGCCGCCCGAAGTAGGGGCAATATAGCCGCCCGAAAGTGCGTTTAATAATGATTTTATCTCCAGTTGAGGGCTTTCTTGCAAGGCTGTTTTATAATTTACAATATTATTGATTGTCCGCTCCACTTCGATAATAGTCCGGGCATGGTCTTTTTGTTCCCGGGTATATTCGGCTTTTACCGGAGCCGATGCTGCACGGGTAGCAGCCGTATTGGCCATATTTGACGCTTTACCGTGTTTATTGGTATCGATAAGCTGTTTTATTGATCCGATTGCGCCATCGGATTCTCCTTTAGCCGAATCGGGTTTAGCACTCATTTTAGGCATACCAGCCGGGTGTTCCGAAGGTTTGTCCTTTCCATTGCCACCAATGGAAATAGACGCTGGATGCCCTTTTGCAATGGCCGCAGCTATAGTTTTACCAGAATTATCATCGGATTGCTTGCCCTGATTTCCACTCATCATTCCACGGCGACGCGGCGTTAGTATTTCTTTCGCCTCCTGTAATTCACTTTCGCTAATTCCGGCAATATTGCAGATAAGTGCATTGTTAACCTGTTTGCCGTTCAATACATCGTTTATCAGTATTTTAACAGGTTCGAGATAGTGCCGAGTGAAAAATGTTTTGCTTTTTAACTGTTGCTCGGTTATTTTACCACGTTTGCGGTCGAGTGCAGCAAGGCCATAGGCTATAGGGTCGGCGCTCATGGCCATTACTGTCGAACGTATTTTTTCAGCATCATAAGGTATACCGGTGGTATACAGTTGTCCGGTCATTTTTTCGTTAACAATTTCCTCGGCAAAATTTTCAATGCGCTCGATATCCCCGATAGTATATGGGTTCGTAAGTACGCTGTCGAGCCTTAATTCGCGGTGTAATCCTATATCCACAGCAATTTTCTTTACCGCCAACGATGCTTTGGGTTGAGCCATTTCATCCATCTTATAATAATCGCGGATTTTATCCTGCAATGTTTTGAACTGCGAACGTGTTTCGCTCTCCATAAATGGCGGGGTAAGATACGATATAATGGTTGCGTACGAGCGGCGTTTGGCCATCATACTTTCGCCGATATTACCGATTGTATAATAGTAAAAATGCGGAACGTCGCCTACTAAACAGTCAGGCCAGTCGTTATTACTTAAGGCTACTTGTTTTTGCGGGGTAAACTCAAGGCTGCCGTGCGTACCGAAATGTAGCATAGCATCGGCTTTAAAGGCATACTGCGACCACAAATAAGCCCCGATATATGTATGTGGTGGCGCCGATTTTGCTCCGTGTACAATGGCAAAAGCATCGCCGCCTAAACCTGCCATGGGTTGAGGCAATAAGGCGATATTTCCAAATTCGATGCGTGCAATGGCTAAATAGCTTTTCCCGTCCTGCTGAACACTCATGTAAGTTCCGGGAGCTTCGCCATACGTGTTGATAACATCGGCATACAATTCCTTTGAAAGCGATTGATTGATCCACGATTCGTATTCCGATTTTTCAATCAACGCCGGTTTACCGGTTTTCAGGTATTCGTCAAAAGCGCCCTCGGCATATGTACTGAGTACAGCCCCTTGTTTCATCAGCAATTTTTCAAATTCGTCAACTGTTGTCGGCAGGTTGTCTACTTTATAGCCTTTGCCCTTAAGTTGTTTCAAAAAATTATATAACGATGGAATAGTCTCCAATCCCTGTGCTATAAGTGTTTCCTGCCCTGCTCCTTTAAAATAGTAAATGGCAATTTTTTTACTGGCATTGCTTTTATGCTTTAAGGCGATGAAATTATTGATGATACGTGTAAACCTTTTCAGCCTTTCGGGTATGGCTTTGAAAACATATAAACCTTCATTGTCAAGCTCTTGTGCATTTACTACATATGGATAAATAACCCCGTCAAGTTCAGGCATTACCAGACTCTGCGACATAAACCCGCCGAACATACCCATCGGGTCATTCATCCAGGCTTCTTTGGTTTGCAGAATGGTAAGTGGAGCAAAAACCGGGATATTCTGCTGTTGCAGCCATTCAACGGCAGCATCGGCCTGACCCATTGCCATGCGGCCGTGGGCAAAATATACAACGACATCGGGCCATATTTGCTTTAAAAACTCCATGCGTTTCATTGCCGATGATACGGGATAAACATTCAATCCCGAGTTTTGGAACGAAACAATCATACTGTCAATATTCTCGCGGTTACCGCTGAAAGGGTCGTTCAAACCGCCGACAATGGCTACTTTTGCTCCGCCTTCGGTATAAAATTTATGCTGTTTCAGATAATTCTCATAATCGGTAACCGATGTGAACGATACATTATCATCCAAGTGATAAAATACATCCGAAGCGCTTTCAGTAACCGAATCGGGAGGCGTAACAAACAACTTTTTTCTGTCGATATCCCGGCGAATATATCGCGCCATGCTCTGATAATTTTTACGATTGCCATTTTGCAGGTATGCCATTATCCACGCTTGTTGTGCACTATCGAGGCTACATATATTATTTTCGGGGTTTGTAGCGGCATAAACTAACACAGGCGTACCTTTACCGGCTACTACATTTATCTGTTCACGCTGCTCGGCCGAAACGTTCATCCCCATACCAAACGCCAATACAAAATCATATTTCCCGAGCTTATTCAACTTATCCAGCGATAACTCTTCATATTTAACAAAATTATCGGTATTTGATTTTACAATGCTTGTGGTTTGAAACTGTTGAAAATTAACTAAAGCGACCTTAGTTGTCGACCCTAGTTTCTTCCACGTAGACCAGCCTGCAAGCAATAGAATTATAACTATAATGGCTAAAAGAAGTTTTTTACTCATATTGATTGTTTATTTATAAATAATACTCCGATTTTATACCCTTTTTTGAACTGGGGCATCAATTTAGCAAGCAATCTGAAAAATAGATCTCACTTTTTTTAAAATAATTGATAAACATATAGCCTCCTATAACCTGAAACTGGAGATTAGGCCTGACAATATCGTTCAAGTCTTCATCACTACATTTGAGAGGGTTACCATTGATCTTAATATTTTTTACAGCGAGACGTAGAACGGTTTTAAATACAAATAATGAATTCCTAAAGATTGAATCTAAAGCGCATAATAACAATGTATTAATATCTCCTGACGAAAAGAATATCATCGCCGCTTCGGAAAAGATAAGAATATTTTCTTTTTCGGGAATTTTATCCATCCGCGAAAAGTCGAATGCACTTTGTGCAATATTGGTTTCGTTTGTAGTAAGAAGTTTTTCCCTTACTTGTATTGCTTCCGGCAAATCAATATTATACCATTGTGACTGAGGAAACCGTAAGGCTCGCGTATCAATTCCGACACCTATTTTTATCACAATATCACCCGGACGATTAACCAGCCATTCTTTTACGATATTATCTAAAATACAGGTGCGACAAGCAATCCCTGCTAAAGTTCCTTTGCTCGTCTTAAATCTTGTGAAATCATAATCAATTTCATCAACTATTGTCACAGTATCAGTATCAGAATCAGAAATAGGCGGTCTTTTCCCTTTTGTAAGCAATGCTCTAGAATAAAGAGGAATTAACAAAGTTTCAGAAATGTCCTTCAATTGCGAAACGTTAACCTTTGCCATATTAACTAATTTAGGTTGGCAAATCGAAATTCATCAATATTGCCAACCTTTACAAATTTATAAAACTGATTACAATTATTTTACTAAAGCATATTTAATTTCGGGGCGGCCACGTTCTGCATCGTCGTTTACGCCAAATTTAGTAAAACAGAGTTTGTAATAATTTCCGGACGAATCTTTAAGCACATAAAAATGGTCGGTTTTAACACCGCCTGATCCGGGAGTCATACTTACCGTTCTCCATTTGTCACCTACAACATCACGGTTCGTTTTGAAGCTAAGTCCATTA
Organism: Prevotellaceae bacterium; assembly: GCA_031263585.1. Classification (GTDB taxonomy): domain Bacteria; phylum Bacteroidota; class Bacteroidia; order Bacteroidales; family UBA932; genus JAISFN01. The sequence continues at coordinate 13,268 of JAISFN010000099.1, forward strand.
ATATCCGACATTTTGAAATTATCGTATGTAATGTCTTCGGTCATCACCTGGGCTATCGATATCCCTCCGATGTTGTTAATCGAAACAAAATCCTGCATAAACATATACATGGGGCTTCCCATAGAAGTTGCATAACCGGCATCATAGCTCCACTTAATATCCCATTTGGCGGCTTGCGGCTCAACATCCACTACTGTTCCTGTCGCTAAAGAAAGAAATGTAAAATTGTAGCCATCTTTTTTAGGTACATCAACAGTTTTGATATCAGTATCAGTTACTCTGGCATATTGTACTGTATAACCATTATCCTTGCGGTCGATTTTTACTTTGTACCAATCGCTTCTGTCGGGTTTTTTATCATCGGCTGAGGCTACGAAATACACAAAATTTTCGGAATTGTTTGCCGATATTGCAGCAAAAGCAGTACCATCCAACGAACCATCGGATTTATCAAAAATAGTTTCGGAAAACGTTCCTCCCATCGGATTTACATTAAGGCTTTTTTCAGCATCAACAGCATTAGCATCATCAATAGTTACTGCTGTAATATCGGTTTTTGTCGATGGTGTTGCAGCTGTAGCATAAGCGCCGTTCAAAATAACTTTGAAATCATTGCCGCAATTAAATCCCAAGTTCCAACTTTTACGATTTACCGCAGTTTGTTTGTTGCTGCTTAAATCGACATAAACCGAATTAATATAATTTTCGCTTCCGTTACCCTCTAAAGTCATGGTTCCGCCGGCCGATACAATGCTTCCGAAAGTAAGAAGCAATTCGACCTTATCGCCCAGTTTAACATCATCGGTAGATGAAACCGAGATGGCTGTAAACTTTACCGACTCGTTACCCTCTAAAAAAATACCAGCAGCTTTCGAAATTGTGAATGATTTGGATGTTTCCCTGGCAGAGATGGTTACCGAAATTTTATTATTGGAAGCCGGAGGAGTAGTTGTAAAGTGAGTTCCATATTCAACCCCCGTAGCTGTGTAACTAAGCTCGACAATAACATCGGCCGATGCAACACGGCTTAAATTCAATGTAATGTCTTCCGTAGCATTCTCACTATCGAAACCTGTTTCGGTCGACGCAAAATTAACCGTAATAGTCGGCAATTTTATGTCTTCGTTATCACTACATGAATTAAAGGCTACAATAGCCAAGCATAAAAACATATACAATAATTTTTTCATGGTAAAATTTATTTAATTATTATTTATAAGCTGAATACTAAATATTTAAAATTGTTGATTTTAGATTTTTATAATATGTCGATATCCTTTATTTTTATGATTTTTGGAATATAGCAGTAAATTTTTTCGGCTATTTATTTAGTTAAATGAAAGTTTAATCCTATAAAATACGACCGACCGCAGCCAACTAACGAGGCTGTTCCGGTCGTTCCATGCCCTCCACCCGAAGTGTTTTCGATTGTGGTAACATTAAAAATGTTTTTAATTCCGGCGTTTATACTGATATAATCCCACAATTTCTGGCTTAGGGTAAAATCAGCCCAATTGTAAGCCTTCATACCTCTTAAATAAGCTCTGTTAGTATCGCTATCAAAGTAGTATTCTTCGCGTTTGCCGGTAAATTTATAAAAGAGGCTGAAATCGGTACCCGATTTTTCGAGCTTATACGTGATACTCGAACTAAGTTCAGGCGAGAAACGGAATGTGGGCAGGTCGTCATCTTTTAACAACTCATCATCCGAATAACGGTTGTAACGGCCAACAAGCGAAAAACCAATGTTTGCCTGCAAGTTTTCCCATATCAGGGTATTCTCCCATGTACCGCCAACGGTTTTATACTTGTCGTAATTCTGGTATATGTTATGCAAAGGGTCGTTAGCATCCTGCATGATAGTAATCCTGTCGCGGAAATCGTTAAAAAAAACTGATAAATTTGTTGTTAACCTTACTTTACTTTGGTGTAAAATACGCCAGGTAAAAGCTGCCGAAAAATTATTCGAATACTCGGCCTTTAAATCCGGATTTCCGTCGATGTTATGATTGGCATTATGGAATGAAAAATAAAGCTCACGTAAAGTGGGAGCCCTGAATCCGTAAGCATAAGAGAGACGCAAATCCATATTGTGGTTAATTGCGAATTTTGTAAGCAGAGTAGGAATCGCTATAGGCGCATCGTAATCCGAGTTAAGAATCGAGCGTACGCCAGGGCGTATGCTTAGCCAGTCGGCAGGCAGCCATTCGGCTGAAATATATGCCGATATATCTTCAATGCTTGGCTCTCCGTTAACCCGGTCGCCCGAGGCCTTGCTCCACTGGTATTCAACGCCCGGTTGTAAAGTCAATGACGGCAACGCCTTCCATGTTGCTGTGGCACGCGCAAAAGCCGATTTCATTTTTGTAGTGTCCTGTGCGGTTTCATCTAATGAAAGCCATTGCTCGCCGGTCTCCGTATTGGTAACAATGGTACGTGTACGGCGCTTATAATCCTGATACGATGCGGCGACATTCAGCCCCATGCGACTGCTTATCTTCCAGTCCGTTTGTAACTGGTGATTGAATCTGTCGGTAATATATTTCCGGTCGGATACCCGTGTAGGAACTAACTCGGAGCCGTTCGCAGGTGTATTTATTTCTTCGTCCAGATAATCTAAGCGATACCATACATTAAAATCTTTTTTCATAAACCCAACAGTTCCGTCATACATATATTGGTTTTTAGGCTGCCACATTTTTTCACGTCCGGTTTTATCGCCTTCCCAACCGCCGGTACTGTTACGTGTAAATCCGCCATTGACATAAATACCTGTTTTACCAACCCAACCCAAGTGTATGTTTTCGCGGTGTGTGCCTTTGCCGCCAGACAGTTTATATTCCTTACCAACGGTTTCTTCCTGTATACCGGCACTAACAGTCCAACTGTTTCTATCGGGTGATGCGCTTGCTTTTTTTGTTATGATATTAATAACTCCGGCTAATGCATCGGTTCCATAAACTACAGACATAGGACCCTCAACAATTTCAACCCGCTCGATATTGTTTACATCAATTTGGCTAAGGCTTTGCTTATTCGAACCCCTATCGATTACCGGTACACCGTCAATCAGTACTTTTACGTTGTTACCGCTCATTCCCATAAGTTCAAAATCTGTTTCGCCCAGAGCCATATCGTTGGACAAGCGTATGCCTATTTCGGTATTTAGTAACGATTGTATATTGGGAGCGGCTTTCTGTTTAATTTGCAGGCTATTAACTACACGTACCTTATAAACCGAATTACGGAGAGACTGGGGCGAAAACTGCCCGGTTACAACAACGGCATCTAATTGTTTACTGTCTTCAATAATTGTGATATCCGGAAATGTATTCTCAATCCCTTCTTTTATTTCAACGTCAAATTCTTTACGATGTGCAAAAATTGAGAACACAACCATTGTATAATTTCCGGCAGGGGCTTTAAACGAGAAATTGCCTTCTGCATCGGTTGTTGATCCGTAATAGCTATCTTTCAGCATTACAGATACAAATTCGGCTGGTTGCCCGTCAACTGTTTTTACCGTGCCTGTAATTTTTTCCTTGGGCGTGTCCTGCGCATACGAAATACAAAACAGGGAAAACAAAATAATTGTTATTAGAAGTCGTAAAATGCTATATGATATACTATTCATAAAAAAGCTTTAAATTGGGACAAATAAATAGAATATGTCTATTTTTACGTTCGCAAAAGTATGTTGATTGAATAGCACCCACAATCGCAATTTGTAGGGAAATTGAAAAAGTTTATCGTAAGAAGTAATAATTCACATTATCATAAAATTACAATAGATACACATTATAAGTATCACTATTAATTAGTATTTTCGTGAGATACCATGAGGATATTGAGGAGAAGAAATTGCTGGAATAGGAAGTGTATTATTTTAAAAAATGGATTCAATATGTCCTTAGGGTTATAAAAATATTACGAATAGTTTTGTTTTGTATGATAACTGGATAATAATGCTTGCTTATTTGGTAGTAATTTCTTTCATTTTGTTACTCGATTTGCGAAAAATTACTTTCCTTACTTCATGGGTGGAAGCAACAGCCATAGTACAATAACAGGAGGAAAACCGGCCGGTTATCCAAGTTTATTTCAAGGTGCTATTTATACTATTTTAGAATAAAAAAGGTCAATAAGCTATCTTATCTTTTGGATGCTTAAACGCCAAATCAACAAATTGACCATGATTATAAAAACCATTGCAATGTACGTATTTTTTGATGATATATTGAAATCTATGAATTATAATGAGTCGCAAATAAGTATGACGAGTGATTCGGCAATCATTATAAGTAGTTCTGATTGCCACACAATATTTTGCAAGCAATATTAAAAAATCGTTTTGCTTTGTACGTTCCACAGATATGTTCCCCAATATGTTTGGAAAAAGTAGATTCAACCGAAGATGAAAGCAATACGAGTTTTTCTTTGCAATACCAGCCAGGCAAAACTCAGTTAATTCTTGAATTGTAAATAACGGAGCCAGCGCCAACAGTAACGATTTTGTAATAGACGATGTGGAAATCCGTTTATGTATACCACTGATAAACATCAATATAGAAAATGAACTCGGCATTATATTAGTTAGTATAAGCGAAAGCTGCCTGAACGACTAATAATATTTAAAGGGCATTATGAGGGCGATAGTACTTTTGACCCCGGTTTGGTTCATCAGTGGAAGTTTAAAAAAGCAGGCAATCTCAGTTGGCAAATAATAGGCCCCCAGAGATATGGAAACACAAATGATTATCTCTTAAATTTCTGCTTTAAAAGAAGAAAATGTAAGGCTTTACCGCTTATGTGTGGCCGATGCGTTGACAATTACCTTGGAAAATTGTACGGCCTTGTCGGATTCCGTGTATCTGGATATTTATCCAAAATTGGTCATACCAGATATTTGTGTACAGCTATGTCCGGCGTCTGAACGTATTGTTCAATTAACCAGCTTTATCAATACGTATGACGTAAGCCTGGCTGGAAGATAAAGTGCAAAAGGCAACCCATCGATTATATAGCCGGAATAGAATATACAACAACTGCTGTGAATGCAATAAATTTTGGTGTAATGACTCACACATGCAAATATATTGCCAGCGACAATTGCCATTCTTACCGGAGAAATTTGTATGTAACCGGTATCGAGAATAAATTAGAAGGACTGCCTTCGGATACCATGATAGTTTACCATGAAGATGAAGTATATCAAATATTTAAACTTGGACCAAATAGCCGAAATTGCGGTAAAAGAGGCTTGGATGTGGATAGTACGGTGAATTCTGACAATATAGTGTATAATTACATAACACGGGTTATTATTCCCAAAATAAATGTCGAGGCGCATATATTTAATGCTCAAAAAACCTGGAACAAGGCAACTAAATCCCGATTATTTGCTGAATGGAGGGTTATAAAGGCGATAGAAATGCCAAATTATTCAAGTTTCATCATCAAATTGCCCCTAATAGCGATTGTTCACCCGGCAGCGTAAAAGAAATTGTAATAATTGTTACGTGTATATTGTAATGTAAGTATTGGAAATTTATGATTTTAGATTTTTAACTACAAAGAATACAAAGATTGTGAGCTTTGTGTAAACCTTATGGTTAAAGTATCCGGATATTGAAATATTGAATTGATGATCCGGAAAATAATAATTACTCCACTGGATATATACATTGAGTCGAATAAAGAAATAAGCAAATCAACAAATAAAAAAGGAGCGCATAGGGGAATAATCGAAGGTTTAGAACAAGATGTGGGGGATTCCCGTAGCTATACGCCCCTCTTTTTTCATATAATTTATTTCAAATTAACACTTTCTCTGCATCTATATACATAATAACTAATAACTAAAATCGAAATTATACTTGAAGATAAATTATACATGACAGGTTTTTATAACGAAAACTTTTCTCGCTGTATGGAAGTTGTTGAACGTATGACATATATTGTGTACTAATTTATACTATAAAACAAGCAATATAAATCCCCACACTATCTATAGCTTAAAGTAGCCTTAACCTTAAGCTATTTCATCCTCTCCGTCTCAGCGCTATTATTTAGTCAAATAATTATTAAAAATAATATGACATTACTATAAGTAACAGATGTATTCCATTGCAAAATTATTTAAATAATCGCAAAGTATAATAACAAAAAATAACATTAGGCAGGATTTTCAAAAGCAAAAAGGTTTGCGTTAAATATAATGTACACATTATGAGTAAAAATCGAAATAAAGCCAGTCATCTTTCTGTATCGATTTAACCATATTTAACCTAATTGCTGTTGTTTTGAGGATTGTGAAAATTTTTGTAAAAAGAGATAACTAATTATGAATGCCTTGAAAGTTTAAGTACAGCAAGTTCGGTTTTTAAAAAAGCCACTCGTATTAAAGCATTTGAAATCGAAAAACGTAATCGAAACGATATTGAACGCACCTCATAGTAATTTAATTATTAAAAAGATATATTTTATTATAGCGTCAGTTGAAAAATATTCTGTAAAAAAACTTTATAAATTTGGGAAATAAAATAGTATACTGTATATTTGCAGTGCTGTGAGCACAATCATTATTATTAAACCCTAAATTTATTGTTATGAACAAATCTCAATTAATTGAGGCTGTTGCGGTTAAGGCAGGAATAACCAAGGTCGATGCAAAAAAAGCCGTAGATGCTGTTGTTGGAGCAATTGCTGCTACTCTTAAAAAAAGTGATAAAGTATCGTTAATCGGATTCGGTACATTTTCAGTAATAAAAAGAGTAAAACGTAAAGGCCGTAACCCACAAACTGGTCAGGAACTTAACATCCCGGCAAAAAAGGTTGTTAAATTCAAGCCCGGTTCAGAACTAAGTAAATTAGTGGCAAAGTAACATCCTCAGTAACTAAAAAAACAGGAAAGCTAAAAAGCTTTCCTGTTTTTTTATCAGGGTATTTTATATTACATCATACCGCCCATTCCTCCCATTCCGCCGGGCATTGCTGGTGGTGAAGCAGGGGTTTCTTCTTTCTTCTCAACCAATACACATTCAGTAGTTAAAAACATACCGGCAACCGAAGCTGCATTTTCCAAAGCAATGCGTGCAACTTTAGTCGGATCGATAATGCCGGCAGCGTACATATTCTCGAATTTATCGGTACGTGCATTGTAACCGAAATCAGCTTTGCCTTCTTTTACTTTTTGCACTACAATAGATCCTTCAACACCTGCGTTTTCAACAATCTGGCGAAGAGGTTCTTCAATAGCGCGTTTTACAATTTGAATACCAGTTGTTTCATCATCGTTATCACCTCTCAGTTTTTCAAGGGCAGCAATTGCGCGGATGTAAGCAACTCCGCCACCGGGTACAAAACCTTCTTCAACGGCAGCACGCGTAGCGCTCAAGGCATCGTCAACGCGGTCTTTCTTTTCCTTCATTTCCACTTCGGAGGCTGCACCAACGTACAAAACAGCAACACCACCGGCTAATTTGGCCAAACGTTCCTGCAATTTTTCACGATCGTAATCTGATGTTGTTGTTTCTATTTGTTTACGTATCTGGCTAACACGGGCGCTTATTTTCTCTTTTTCGCCTGCACCGTTTACAATGGTAGTGTTTTCTTTGTCGATAGATATCTTTTCAGCGCGGCCTAACATATCGAGTTTGGTAGCTTCAAGTTTCAAGCCTTTATCTTCCGATATAACCACACCATTGGTGAGTACTGCAATATCCTCCAGCATTTCCTTACGGCGATCGCCAAAACCGGGAGCTTTTACGGCTGCAATTTTTAAAGTTCCACGTAAACGATTAACAACCAATGTAGCTAAAGCTTCGCCGTCAACATCTTCAGCAATAATCAATAGTGAACCTCCTCCTTGTGCAACAGGTTCCAATACAGGCATCAAGTCTTTCATTGATGATATTTTGCGGTCGGTAATCAAAATCAGCGGATTTTCGAGTACGGCTTCCATTTTTTCTCCGTCAGTCATAAAATAAGGAGAAATGTATCCACGGTCAAACTGCATACCTTCAACCACTTCTACGGTTGTGCCAGTACCTTTGGCTTCTTCAACAGTAATTACGCCTTCTTCGCTCACTTTGCTCATAGCTTCGGCTATCAATTTCCCGATGCTTGCATCGTTATTGGCTGATACGGTAGCCACTTGTTCGATTTTGCTAATATCGCCACCAACTTCCTGGCTTTGTTTTTTCAAATTTTCAACAACAGCTTCAACAGCCTTTTCGATACCACGTTTTAAATCCATCGGATTTGCTCCGGCAGTAACATTCTTTAAACCAACTTTGATAATTGATTGTGCCAAAACAGTAGCCGTAGTTGTACCGTCGCCTGCCAAATCGGCAGTTTTCGAGGCAACTTCGCGTACCATTTGTGCACCGATATTTTCGTAAGGGTTTGTTAATTCAATTTCTTTAGCAACGGTTACCCCATCTTTGGTTATTTGGGATGCTCCGTATTTTTTTTCGATAACAACGTTACGGCCTTTAGGACCAAGTGTAACTTTCACTGCATTCGTCAATGCATCGGCGCCATCTTTCATCATATTACGCGCTTCGATGTTGAATTTCATTTCTTTAGCCATAGTATAGTATTTATTTTTCTGATTTGTTTAATTTTACATTTATAAATTATACAACTGCCAAAATATCAGATTGGCGCATAATCAAATAATCTTTACCGTCTATTGTAATTTCGGTTCCGCTGTACTTACCATATAAGACTTCGTCGCTTACTTTTACTTCCATAGGTTCGTCTTTTTTACCTGAACCAACAGCTACTATTTTACCGCGTTGTGGTTTTTCTTTTGCAGTATCGGGGATATAAAGCCCGCTTGCTGTTTTTTCTTCTGCTTCTTTAGGCTCAACTAATACTCGATCAGCCAATGGTTTAATGTTTACTGCCATAATTTTTATAGTTTATTTGTTAAACAATTAAATATATAATTAAATTTATTTTTAAATCTGTTGTATAAATGATATATCAAATCATATCAGAATTTATGCCAAACACTTTTTAATAGTTTTTTTCGGAAAAATTAACAGCTATCCTTTACACACGTCTGTCATTTTATGACAAAATGACGGGCTTAGCGTGTAGCTCCGGTGACAAAGTCATGTCCAATAATTAGGATAACAAAGGTATAAAAACTAAGGGATAAGGAATTGTTAAAACCGGATTATTTTCAAGTTATCGAATTTTATAGCGAAATTGTTATCTTTGAATTTAAATAAATCAAAAAATATTTTATGAAACATTTTGTATTGAAGCCACTTATAGGTATAGACAAGATCAACTTGGGAGATAGTCGCGATAAAGTCCGCGAGATTATGGGTAAACCGTCTATAGAGCATGAGATTGTTGATTATTATTATGATGGGGCTATACGTTTTGATTACGATGAGGAAAATATACTTGAATTTATTGAATTTGACAAGGATGAGCATTTTAATGTTGAAATATACGGAATTAATCCTTTTACGATGAAAGCGAAAGAACTTGAAGAGCTTTTAAGGAAAATGAATGCCGACGGAATGGTTAATGAACGTAATGCACCATTTACTTATATTTTTAATAATATATCGGTAGCTGTTTATCGCGATGTTACTGAGCAGGACATCCTGATAAGTATTGAGGAAGCCAAACAAGACGGAACATATGAAGAAGATAAGGAATGGCTTGCGGACGAGTTGGAAAAATACAGTTATTTCCAGACGATTGGGATAGGCAAGGAGGGTCATTATATAGCTGATTAGTTTAATGACTGACGAAAAATAAGAAGATTAGATATGCTTGCTTATGGGTTGAAAATCACTTTTTATGAATAAAATTAAAGCATATACAATCAATATATAGTTTTTCAAAAAAGTTTGCTATATTTGCAACCATTATTCAGCAAAATGAATCTGACTTGGTGAGGTGGGTGAGTGGCTGAAACCACCAGTTTGCTAAACTGACGTACGGGTAACTGTACCGAGGGTTCGAATCCCTCCCTCACCGCTGATGTTACAAAAATGCAATTACAGAGCTTAAAAACGGGCTCTGTTTTTTATGCCTTGCAGTGGAGACGGAATCAATGTAAATATTTGGTGGAGTGATTGTTGTTTTTAGGGCGATTGATTTAATACTTGCCTATTCGTGTAAGTTTTTAGACACAAGGTTCACAACAATTTCATAAGGAATATCAAAGTAACCGCATGAAAAAACACAATTAAGCAACAAATTATTGATGTGAAAAATACTGGATTACCTGTGACCGAGTTTTACAAGCCCGCGCAGGTAATCTATTGTAAAATATAATTTCACGAGTTAGCTTTACAAGAAACATAAAAATTGTGAACTTTATGAATCTCGTAGTTAAAGCTACAATGTTTTTATCCAAATTCTGAAAATGTAGTTTTACAGTATTGTTTTGTAACTAAAACGTTTATTATGGTTATTGAGTAGAGACGAAAGTAGTACTATTTGTTTTAAAAATTTTGTAGCTCAGAGCCGCAACAACAATACTCATTAGCGGACTTACCCAGTTAAAAAAACAGTACGGGATATACGTGAATGTCGATATACCCAAAATCATTGATTGTGTCATTCCGCAAGTGTTCCAGGGCACCAAAGGCGAGGTTACCGTTACAGCATCTTCTATCGAACGACCCAGCAAGCGGCTTTCGTATCCTTTTTCCCGGTAAACGTTTTTAAACATGTTTCCGGTAAGTATTATGGAGATATACTGGTCGGCGGTCGTTAGGTTTAGAAAAATACCCGAAACAACAGTCGATGTTACCATACTTACCGTACGATGCATAAACCGGATAAAAATTGAAATAATACTTTTCAGCATGCCGCTTGCAGTTAATGCCCCTCCAAAGGTCATGGCGCAAATAATAAGCCAAACAGTATTCAGCATTCCCGCCATGCCACGGGTCGAAACTAGCTCGTTTAATTCGATATTGCCTGTTTCTATTCCCGTATTTCCGTAAAAAACCACCAGCAGTCCCTTAAACTTGGCGCCCCAACCGTCGATCCCTGCGCCTGCTATTTCGTGCAATAATTGGGGTTGTGCAAACAAGGCAATACTCCCGGCCAATAGAGCCGATAAAAATAAGGTGATTATGGCAGGCATCCGCTTAATAATCATTACAAGCGTTATTCCCGGAACAATGAACAGCCACGGAGAAATATTGAACGTTTTTTTCAAATATACCGAATAGCTGTTTATGTGTTCGGTAGTGGCTGCATCATAATAAAAGCCTACTATGGTGAAAATAATAAGGGTAATGAGCATCGAGGGGATTGTGGTTATCAGTAAATAACGAATATGAGTAAACAAAGGCGTACCTGTAACCGACGATGCCAGAATAGTAGTATCAGACAAGGGCGACATTTTATCGCCGAAATAAGCTCCTGAAATTATTGCCCCGGCAATCCACCCCGACGAAAAGCCAAGGGCATGTCCAATACCCAGTAAAGCCACCCCTATAGTGGCAATGGTTGTCCACGAACTGCCTATGATAACCGAAACAACAGCACAAATAGTACATGTGGAAACTAAGTAAAAACTCGGGTGAATAATTCCCATCCCGTAATAGATTAGTGTAGGAACAACTCCGCTGATCATCCAGCTTCCAGACAATGCCCCGATAATTAACAGTATTATTATTGCCGGGGCAGTATCGGCAATGTTGGTAATAATAGCCGACTCTATAGTTTGCCACTTTATCTGGCAATATCCTATGGCTATTAAACAGCAAGTAGCCGAGGCTATTAACAATACTATCTGGCTGGCTCCAGATAAAGCGTCATTTCCGAATATCCGTATAGTTACAAATAACAAACCTACCAACACTAATACTGGTACAAATGATAAAAATGGCGAAGGCTCCCTGACCGTTTTATTTTCCATGCATTTTAGTTTTCTATAGGGTAACAGTCTATATAGATTGAATTTTTTATTCATTAACTGATGTTATGCAGGGATTAAATTATCCTTAAGAGAATTCAATTCAAACAGTGCCACTTTAAGAGCCGTCATATATATTTTTGCTTTCATAGCAAAATAGTTTAGGTTCTTTGCCAATTTAATTTTCTCTAATTTGACGCATGCAAAAATTGAGGCAAACAGATGATTGCTTTGCCCTCTGACCGAACGTGTGGGAGAACTGGCAATAGAAGCATTTTGCTTGACGTTTTTATGACATTTCTCCACGTTCCACCGTTTTTTGTAGAGTGTGGTGAATTGGTCGTCAGACAAAGTATAGCCGTTGGATACCAGAAATCTTGTACCGGTAGAGGAATCTTTGTTTTTAAAGACTTGTTTGACTAAAAGAACAGGAAATTCCAAATCTTTGAGCCAGACTTTGACCGGAATGTTTTCTGCAATATCCAGGCTGCTGATATTTTGCCATTGACTTTTATTCCGGGCCGTTTGATCTCTTGCCGACAAACGGTTCTCTTTTATGTTGAAAATAAAAAACTTTTTATTCTTTGCGATAAAGCGCATATTATTATTCAAGGCCAACCACGAATCCGCCAAAATGTATTTGAACAGGACTTGATTCTTTATTTGCTGCGCTGTCATTTCTCGTATCATTTCATTCTTACTTACAGCGCTTTGACGCTTTTCTTTACAGGTTTGTATTTCGCAGAAACAAAGCGTATTATTTACCATTCTGTAAGCAAGGGGAATATGAAGATTGGAATCCCCCTGTATGGATGCGTAGAAATAGAAAGATGACAAAATGTTGATTCCTTTTACATTCCTGCCTTTGCTGTGATCCCAATGCCAACAAATCAAATCATTCTCATCCATATACTGTTTTTCTATTCTCGTGTCATCAAATATCAAGCAGCCATCAGGGTTTTCATATTCCTGCACCAGAGGCTTGACTTTTAACCATAAGGTTTTGGAATCGAATTCTGCCCCGGAGAGAAAGCGGGTGATACGGCCATGGCTTAAACTGCCATTGGATAATGCCGATAAGCCCGTAGCTGTCGTTTGTCGGGTACTGCATAACAAGTAATCGCTATATATCTCTAATATATTTTCCATAAATCAAAGATAAGACTATTCTTGTAGAGATGAGTCTGGTTCTGTGTAACATCAGTAAGTAATAAATAATTTATACTAAATCATTATCATATTATCATCCTAAATGAAACGAAGGATCTAGAATAGAGATGCTTCGTTTAACTTACGATCTTCAATTGTCAATTTACAATACCTAAAATTTCATTCATACGTTTAACAAAAATAATAAAATTATCAGTGTAAAATTCCGAAGGAATTTAGCAGGACAATGAAATAAACCGGAATTTTATAAATGCAGTTACTAAGACTTATCACAGGAGTACTTTTATGTTGATATTTACTTTGCCTGTGCAGGATGATACTATTTTTAGTTAATACCCAAGGGAGACTTATAAGACTAATTGATTAATTTAAAGACAGTTTTAATTTAAATTTAATAATCCTCCTGTGATGGAATATTTAGCATCGTTAAGATAATAATTAGGTGGCGATTTAGAAAGTATGCTGCTGTAAATATTTTGCAATTAGGGATGAATTGATATTTTTGTAAATGCAAATAACACCCTCCATTGCCCCGATTGCCGAAACCCAAAGATAAAAAGAAATGCTAAGAAACCGTACGGGAAGCAAAATTATTTGTGCAAGAAATGCGAACGGCAGTTTGCCGACGGCCATGCATTGCGGTACAAAGCTTGTCATTCTTCCCCGACACAGAAGATATTATTGCCGCTTGTCCGCGGGGTAGATATCAGAGATACCGCAGAAATTGAGAATATAAGTATCAAAAAAATATTGCCGGTATTGCTATGCTCCCGTCATATGATCCAACCCAGACAAGAGTCTTATGATTATTTGGAAGTATAAACGGATTTTGAACTTATGCAGGGAAGGAGAGTGTCAGGGTTTGGCTTATCTATGCCTGCCGTAGGGACAGTAGCGAAATCGTGGCTTTTGCCTGGGGCAAACGGGAATGAAAACAGCTAAAGATTTGAAGAAGAAATTGTCTGATTTAGTCGTAAACTATGGAAGTATTGCCGGTGATGATTGGAATAGCTTTGCGGCCGCATTCAATGGCGAAAACCATTGTACAGGAGAGAAATATACCATCGATACCGAGGGGAATAATTATCGGCTGAGGCATCGCATCCGGTGGGCATTCCGTAAAACTTTCTGTTTTTCAAAAAACTTGTTTAAACATTTGAATACTTTTAATCCTACTTTTTTTTACATCAATTTTGGCTTTGTATAAATTTACATATTTTGGAAGACACCACCTATAAATTTTTTTGACTTATTTTGTATATATAGAGATATAGTTACCAAAATAATTTTAGCTATAAAAGGCTTTACCAGCAAGATTTTTGACAGGCATTTGATAGAACTGTTTTTTAACCAAATGGAAGTAAACGGAATGCCGTTTCCCCATGAGTTGGTTTATGTGGCTGCAGGGGACGGGTTCGAATCAAGGGTGTAAAAATCATTATTCCTTCAATGCCCAAAAAGATGGGCGGGTGCGTATCAAAAACAGGTAAAGCGTAAGAAATGCGAATGAAAGGTGGTAATAGAGCCGATACTGGGACATTTGAAAACAGAGTTTCGTGTGGCGCAGAACTATCATTTGGGCGAGGTGGATATCCAAATTAATGCTTCATAATAGCCGTTGCGAGGAACTTGAAGAAATATATGAAAACACTCAAAGAGAAGTTTTACAATTTATCTTTTAACTCTTTTACTTGCAAAATTTTTGCTTTGTCGTAGCTTAAATTTAAAGAGTCTTTTTTGAAGGATCGACTAAATACAAATTTTCCTCTGCAAACTATTCGTTTAAGCTTGTTTTCTAAAATCGACAATCGTTACTGACTAGTTTGCATAATTGGGATAGGGTTTCACTACAGAGATAATGGATTGAATAACTGTGAAATAAATCATATTCTTAGGACTCTCCCTGTACAATACATTCCGATGGTGACCAACATTTTTTTTAATGGCAGCCAATGTTTTTCTGTGTCGCCCTCCTTTTGACCAACGAGTTATATATTATAACCCTAATCGGGGCTTCTTGCTTCTGGAGTTTGTTCATGCGCGTCGTACAAGGAACTCGTAAGAACTTGTTTCCGTGCATTGTTATTCGTGATTTGATTTTACCTGCCGATTGATCGTTTCGTAGTCTGAGTCCTGTCCGGCGGCCGACAAGATTGGAAAATATTTTAAAAGCAGATAAACCCTTGCCTAATTCAGGGATGATAGTCATGGCGCTGGCGGTTTTTATTCCATGGGTGATTGTCGGCAAGGAGAGTTCCGG
>JAISFN010000059.1 GCA_031263585.1 Prevotellaceae bacterium
AGAAACTGTTCGAGATACTTATATGTTGTCTGGCACCCCCGGTAAGTAGAAGGTGAACGGTCAATTCCTATCCTTGAATGAAATTCCTGCATCATTTCACTAAACAACACAAGTAACGTTTTCTGTGTGGTAGCTATTCCCTGAAAAGCGTTTTTAACCTCTAAAGCGGTTACTGTTCCGGTACGTTCCAGAATATCCTTGTAGTGGGAATGTATCAGGAGATTAATTTTATTAATATCCAGATTGAGTTCAACGGCAGCACGGCTTTTACCGGTTGCCCGTCCCGATTTAACATGCCACAGCCGTTCCTCGATTTTCAGTTTGGTACCAAACTGGGCGATGCTGTTCCCGATAATGATTTTCCCGATGATGGGATAAACCGGTTTACCACCGGCAAAGAGTTTACCTTCTTTCTTTTCCCGTTTGAGGTAAAACGATACTTTCAGTTTTTCGTTCATAAACTCACATTTTAAAAGATTACAAAATTACTTTCACTGTGAGTTATTTTAACAATGTAAAGTGCAGACAAGCAGTGCTGTAATCAGCCAACTAATGCCACCGGATTACCGTGTTTTGCACCATCCCGAATGGGTAACGGATAAGAAACGGAATGTTTGCTTTTATATGCCTGAAATGGCATTTTTGTTACCCGCCAACCAAAGACAACGAAAGTAAATTATGGCTGATTCCCAATTTATTACCTCGTTTTTCTCATCTCTGCTTTTACTGTTTTTAGTTATGCGTAGTATATTAATATTTTGGAGGCGCTTTAAAAAGTATGCTATTCCCCCTATATTTATCCAAAGTTAATATAAAAGAAAGCTAAATTAAATATTTTTAAATGCTTGCGTATTATTTTGGCAAAACAGCAAGTTTTTCTGAAAACCAGTCTGATACAATGCCTCAGTCGGCAATTATTCCCTTCAATACCCACCGTATGAGATTTTCCAATTGTGTGATTATCTGACTTAAATGCAATAATAAAGCTTTTCCAATTGTCGGTAAAAATACAATCATAACCGACTCCTGCGGCAGGAGTTTTTTCGCAATTTCCCTGCTGTTTTTAAGTTTTGCTTACCCAAAACAAAGGATACAATTTCATCCGTTTCCCTGCCGTATGTATAAATCACGCGGAATTTATTTTTCTTCTTCTCTGCATAGGTCCGGAACTCATCTACTTCCAATGAGGCATAATGATAGCGTTTCGGTGTGATTCTATAATAAGATTTAACGAGCACCGACAATACTTTGACGCTACTAATCTCCTTTATTTACGAATGTGTCTATAAACCAATGCCTCGAACCATCAGTAATAAAATGCATTGTACCAGTAATGAATGACAACCTTTGTAATCAAGGGCATGCTTGCCGATGGATTGATGTCCGCAATTTTTACACAAATAATTTCTGCTTTCCTGAATGCTTTTTAGCATTTTTCTTTATCTTTGTCCATCGGCAATAGGGGCAATATCATTCTATTTTTATTTTCATTCAACAAAAATACATTTATTCCTTCATTGTCAAATTTTTATAACAACATACTTTTTAAATAGCTCCCAAAAAATTAAAATTAAAAAGCATGGCAGAAGAGAAGATCACTATTCAAGCATGGGCTCACGGTAATCGCAAGAATACTGCTTAATCCTAATAATTTGATAAACATAGGTATTTTCAAATTTTTGTCATGTACTTATTTACTATAATATAAAACCATAAGTTATGCGATTAATTATTCAACCCGATTATCAGGGAATTTCGAAGTGGGCAGCTGCCTATATTGTTTCAAAAATAAACGCATTTGCACCTTCATCTTCTACTCCTTTTGTGTTGGGCTTGCCCACAGGTTCCTCTCCGTTAGGTGTTTACAAGGAGTTAATCCGCTTACATCAGGAAGGTAAAGTGTCGTTTAAACACGTAATTACCTTTAACATGGACGAGTATGTGGGTTTACCCGAAAACCACCCTGAAAGCTACCACTCGTTTATGTACAAAAATTTTTTCGGCCATATTGATGTACCTAAAGGGAATATCAATATACTGAACGGTAATGCCGCTAATCTGGAGCAGGAATGTTTACATTACGAGAATAAAATAAAAGAAGCAGGCGGTATTCATCTGTTTATGGGTGGTATTGGCCCCGACGGACATATTGCTTTTAACGAGCCGGGATCGTCGTTATCGTCGCGTACGCGCATAAAAACACTTACTACAGATACAATTATCGCCAACTCGCGCTTTTTCGATAACGATGTGAACAACGTACCCAAAACAGCTCTTACCGTAGGAGTTGCTACAGTTATGGATGCCCGGGAGGTTTTAATTCTTGTAAACGGACATAACAAAGCCCGTGCGCTATATCATGCCATTGAAGGTAGCATCAACCAGATGTGGACAATCAGCGCCCTGCAAATGCATCCCAAAGGCATTATCGTTTGCGACGATGCCGCTACCGTTGAACTTAAGGTAGGTACGGTAAATTATTTCAAAGATATAGAGTCCGGCAACCTGGATGCCGGTAAACTATTGTATAATTTATGATTTAAAATTTTCAGGGCAACCGCATCAAAATTTTGTTTTGCTTTTAGGCGTTGCGAAAAGGATATTCCAAAATTTTCTTAAAACTATTAGGAAATATACCTTGCATCTAATAGTCTTAAACAAGGATAAAAATTTTAATGCAGTTATCCTAAAAATTTTTAAAAGTTTGATAACATGGTAAATAGTATTACTATTTTTATAAACACTTATTACGCATTGTATAAATAACCAATAAATAAATATCAATATTAGAGTTTATATTCAATAAAAACTTATTGTGTGCTATTATTAGTAGCTTACAATATATGTTGTTTTGTATTTTACTTATTTTCAGTCAATTTTAAAAATGCTAATTTTAATTTACTCATAATCATCAATATCAAATCTTATTGAATATAATATCTATCATATGAAACCATTAGTAAGTATCATCATGGGCAGCACATCAGATATGAAAGTGATGGAAGAAGCTGCCAAGTTTTTAGACGAAATGGAAATACCTTTCGAAATCAATGCTCTATCGGCACACCGTGTACCCGAAATGGTCATGAATTTTGCTAAAAACGCCCATAACCGCGGAATCAAGGCGATTATTGCCGGAGCCGGTGGAGCTGCTCATCTTCCAGGTATTATAGCCGCATTAACTCCGCTGCCCGTTATCGGAGTACCAATAAAATCGTCAAATTCAATTGACGGCTGGGATTCTATTTTATCCATTTTGCAAATGCCGGCTGGTATCCCTGTGGCAACCGTGGCTCTCGACGGCGCAAAAAACGCGGCCATACTTGCCTCGCAGATTATAGCAACCAGCGACACCGCATTGTTCAAAAAAGTGGTTAAATTCAAAAAAGATCTGGCATCAAAAATAGCCAAAGCCAACGAAGATTTGAAGCAGGTAAAATTCAAATTCAAAATCGATTAATTTCTAATAGTATACCAAAATGGATAAGATACAAACAGCCTTATCGATTATTATGAACCGTAAAAGTGTACGCAATTTTATTCCGGGTAAGGAGATAAGCCATTGTCGACTTGGAAACCATTCTAAAAGCTACTGTAACAGCCCATTCTGAGCATAATACTCAACTGTAGGTAGGCGTATCGCTATTACCGAACGGGCAATAATAGATAGGCTAAACGAAAAAATTACCTTATGCAAAAATACTAGGCGAAGCCGGAGCCGTGATTATTGTTTGCGGCGATATGAACAAAGCAATGGACGGCAACGCTCGCCAATTATGGATTAACAACTGCTCGACGACTTTGCAAAATATTTTGCTGCTGCTGAAACCTTGGGTTTTGGAATAACCTATATGGCCATACTTCCAGATAATGAACGGGAGTTGGCTGTGCAATAAGTTTTCGACCTGATCGAAAATATTAAGCAATTATGTGTAATCCCTATCAGGTGTCCGGCAGGTAACGATGTGCCCAAAGATAAATGGGAAACCGGAGAATGTACACTGACACAGCTTCTAGCCAGATATCGGCAAGATACATAAGTATTGAAAATCGAACAATGATAACTGAATATTGTGTAAGAATTTATTATACAATATTTTATGCTTTAATACTAAGCTACTATCAAGTTATTATGCTGAGTGAAACGAAGCATTTTTTCAAGATCCTTTACTTCGTTCAGAACCGAGTTTACGAGTTCGACGAAGCCGGTAATTTGTTTTGATTACTTAATTGCTGCTATTTATGAAAATTGCTAAAGAAATAGATAGGCAGGGCAACATAATTTATATTTACGACGGCACATTCGACGGTTTTTTAACCGTTGTGTTCGAGGTATATGCATCGAAACAAAAACCGCTACAAATTGTAAGCCGCTTGTGCTGGGAACCTAATTTTTTCGATGTAAACAAACAGGTTGCTACTGATAAACTAAAAAGCGAGCGAGTATGGAAAGGAATCCTTGCTCGTTCGAATGCCAATGTTGCCAATATGCTTTACCTATCGTTTGCATCCGAAATAAAAGGCATTGAGGATGAAATGTATCGATATCTCGAAAAATTATTTGCCGATACAACAGCTTGCTATTACCAAAATTTGCTGGACGAAAACTCGTTTACACTTTATAAGGTTGCTCATAAAGTTAATTACGAAATCCAACGTTTTAAAGGCTTTGTACGATTCCAGGAAACCGCCGATGGCATGTTTTTTTCGATTATCGGCCCCGACCATGATATTGTAAGCCTGTTGGCGCCTCATTTTACCGCCCGCTACCCTGACCGCCCCTGGATTATTTACGATAATAAACGGGACAAAGGTGTTTATTTCGACACCTCGGAAATGATTGGAATGACATTGACCGATAAGCAATTTGACGAATATACCGGTAACCTGAATAATGCTGTTAAATCGGAAAAAGAGGATTATTACCAGCAATTATGGAAAATCTTTTATAAGGCAATAAACATCAAGGAGCGTAAAAACACACGATTGCTGTTGCATTGGCTTCCCCGCCGCTATTGGAGGTATCTGCCCGAAAGAAGCTAAAATATATTATTGACTGTTTTTATAAATTCAGAATCGCCCGGCTTTAAATGCAAAATACCCTTTATCGTAAACAAATCCATTAGCCAACAAGGCTTTGCACGAAGCGACATTATCATTATCGGGCTGAACTACAATTTCAGTTTTTGGCGATAGCTTATATATCTCATGTATCAAAAGCTCCACAATTTGTTTACCATATCCTTTTCCCAGGTATTCCTCCTCACCAATCAGGTAATCGATACTAAAAACTTTGTTCAACCAGCTTATTGAATACCATTCTTCCTGTGTATCGAAACAGTCGTAATATTGGCAGAAGCCAATGGAAACATTACCTTTCAACACAATAAAATGATGCAAAAAGCTGAAACTATCATTCCTTTCTTTAATCTCATTCAGCCATTCGCTGGCATCGTGATACCATTTCAGGATATATTCTTTATTTAACCAGACTTCCAACTGTTTGATATCACTATCTCCCTTAGGTTTTATAAATAGCATTTCAAGTAATTGACCTTATATTTTTCTGACTGCAAACGTAAAGTGATAATTGATAATAGCTAAGGAACCGTAAACTGTAATAGTTACGACTAGATCTGACAGTAGGGCTATTTTTCTATATTCTACACGATGGATTTTCTAAGAGATTGTTTAATATTAGAATAATATACTGTTTATCAGCTGTTTACTTAAGGTATGTTTCGTATATTTGTGATTATCAGTATATAAATAACGATGACAAATTATTCGACCAAATTAACCGACAGCCAATACGGTATAATATTACAAATAATTGACGACACCCGCAAGCGTAAATACCCGTTGCGAGAAATATTAAACGCTGTTATTTACCTGTTAAAGATTGGTTTCCAGTAGCGCATGCTCCCGCGTGATTTTCCGAAATGGCAGCTGGTATATTATTATTTTTCACGCTGGAAAGAAGACGGCACATTCGAGGACATACATGAACGTTTGCGCGACAAATGCCGAGAATGGCAAAAAAGCGCCGGTCGCCCAGCGTGGGGCTGATCGACCGTCAAAGCGTGAAGACTACCCGCGTGGGAGGTAAAAGCCACGGCGTGGATGGCGAGAAAAAACTGAAGGGGCGCAAAAGGCATATCATCACGGATACCCATGGTTTACTATTGACGAGCAATACACGCGGCAAACGAAAATGAGGGCAAGGC
>JAISFN010000071.1 GCA_031263585.1 Prevotellaceae bacterium
CACCGGAAGAATGAGTTGAAACAACTTTACATATGGATTTTCTGTTTTCATAGACTACAAAGATAAACTTTTCCATTTTTTAACCTATAGTACAAACACAGGATTTTGCAGGTGAGCCCCTGTTGTGCTATGTCTTTGAAAGTACCAACCAAAAATTTTACCAATACCGTAAGTCGGGAGAAGTGACACCCTATCCTTTTTCCTTTTCGCCGTTAAGTAAGAAGGCGTTATACAGCGATAAAGAAATAATGAATCTGAATCTGCACGATTTTATCTATGCGGAGACAACCCCTGTCGGCAAAAGCATTTTCCGCACAACGGCGGCAGACGATTCGGTATATGTGAAGGAAATATATAATTTGGGATTAGACCCGAAAATGAAATCGGGGTTTTCATATATAGGCGATTTTGTAGCGAATGTAAAGCAAAACCGGATGGCATACGCCTACAAGTATTTTAAAATAATCAAGTTCATGGATTTGGATGCCCAAACCGTGAGAACGGTTAATTTTGAAAAGGAGGAATTTGACGAAGGCTCCATGCACATCGCCGATGGGTTAGACAACAATGTGACGCATTACTGGGGCGCCTGCGCCGGCGAGCGGTATGTTTACTTTTTGTACAGCGGGCGCAGTCCGGTGGTGCTGTACAGGGAGCGGCAGCGGCAGAAGGAGAAATACAAGCCTTACATCTACGTGGAGCAGTATGACTGGAACGGAAATCCGGTGCGCAAGTACAAGTTAGACCGCTGGGGTTATTTTACGGTGGACGAGTCCAACAACAAGCTCTACCTCCTGTCCACCCACGACGACGACCCGCTGTTTGTGTTTCAGCTGCTGGAGTAATATAGTACTATGACGATTTTACGAAGACACCCTATGGATATTTGTTATTATGAAAGAATGCGTAGCCTGTTAACGGTTACCGGGTTACTATTATGTATTTGGGTTTTTATTTCGTGCGGACAGTTGCGGGAAATTGCTTAATTTCGATGCTCCAATAGACGGGTTTTACAAAAATGTTGCATTGACTACTTGAATCTGCAAAGAATGTTTCTCTTTCTTTTTTACAATCTGCGAATTTTTCTACAACTTAACACTGTTTTTCGGTCAGCTTAGTTGGATGCTACATTTTATCCTTTTTACAATTATTTACTTGATAATCATAAATATAATAAATATATTTCAATTAATCGGCTGAAATTAAATATATATAAATTATATAATCGTAAATTCAAAACAGCTTTTTAATATTTACGTTTTACGATTATCCATTAACTTATTAATCCATACAGACTTTAATTTAGGCTGAAAAATACATAAAATATTCATTTATTTTAATTATCTGCAGTTAATTGTTTTGATAAGGTACTTATGGCAATCCATGCGGCAAGATAACCGATTAATGCTACCGATACTACTACCAGTAAAATATCCGTAAATTTCACTATCACAGGATAAGCCATCAGCAGCATACCTTGAGGCAACTTCAATAATCCGAACTCATACTGGAACCAGCATATAAGCAAGCCTAAAATCAGGCCGATAAGCATACCCATTAGGGAGATGAACCACCCCTCGTACAAAAATATGCGGCGGATAAGTTTATTGTTCGCTCCAATATTCCGGAATGTGATAATATCTTTCTTTTTCTCAATAATCAGCATAAACAACGAACCGGTTATGTTGAACGATACAACCAGCAAAATAAATACAAGAATGCTGTATACCATCATTTTCTCCGAACGCATCATACGGTATAGCGATGCATTTTGTTCGTGTCGGTTTTTAATGATAAAACCTTCGCCCATTAAATCGCCGATTTCTTTCTGTAATTTAGCGATACTTGCCGTAGAATCGGCCATTATCTCGATTGAGGTTATCTGGTTGGCGTACTCAAGCAATTCGCGGGCAAACTTAATCGGGACAAAAACGTATGTTTCGTCAAAAAGCTTTTCAATAGCAAATATTCCCGAAAGGTATATCTGATCCATATTTAAATTCTCAGCGGGGTTCAATGTCGAAACTGAAGCTTCGCCTCTACGTGGCACATAAAAATTAATAGGTTCGAACGAGCGATAACCGATACCTAAGTGGTTTGCAAGCTCGCGCCCTAAAACAGTGCGCGGATAATCATCGACATATAAACTGAAACTACCATCGACTATCGCATCGTGAATATGGGTCATTTTCTCGTACTCGTTGTCAACCCCTTTCATTACTGCAATTGTTTGCCGTCCGGCGTAATCGAGCAACACATTTTCTTCCAATATCTGCGATAAGTGTTTAACTCCGTTCAACCGGACTATTTGCACCAATACTTCATTATCCGGCGTAAAAGTTTTACCCTTCTCAACCGTGATTTTCAAATCGGAATCGAAAGTTTTGTATAGGGATTTGGTAAGGTGCTCAAATCCGTTAAACACCGACAATACCACCACCAATGTCATGGTACCCAATATTACACCTACCACACTGATACCCGATATGATATTAATTACATTTTGCGATTTTTTCGCAAACAAGTAACGACGGGCAATAAATATGGGTAAATTCATTATTTATTCGCTTACCAGTTAATGGTTAATCGTAAAACGTAAATATTAATTTGCTAATTTATAAAATTAGAGAACTATTTTCAAATTCACTCATTTACAAAGTATTAAATTAAAAGGTCGTATGTTGCATATCGTGATACCATTTTATTGATTCAATAAATCGTCGATATGTTGCAAACGGTCAAGCGAATCATCAATAAAAAAACTCAGCTCGGGTACAATACGTAACTGATAGCGGACACGTTTACCTAGTTCGCCACGTATTGTTTTATTGTTTGCGTTGATTAACTGCATGGTATCCTTTGCTTTATCAGATGGGAAGATACTGAGGAAAATTTTTGCCATAGCCAAATCGGAGCTTACTCGCACCTCTGTTACCGAAATCATAGCCCCTTTATAAGTTGCCATGCCTTGTGTCTGAATTATTTCTCCTAAATCCTTTTGTATCTGTCGTGCCACTTTTTGCTGGCGTGTTGATGCTGACTCCATAAAACAATATAAATAATTGGTAATAAATTAATACTAAATTCTTACTGCCACGTCAAGCGAAGCATCTGTTATTGAAGAATCAAAAATATCCTTCACTATCGTTCAGAATGACAAAATATATCAATGAATTTTATTTAGAACCTAATATCTGTTTAGACCACAAAGATAATCGCTTTTATCCTATTTTCGTTAATTACCTGCAAATAATAGATTACCTTTACAGTAAAAATAAGCGGACAAACAATGCAAAACGAAGAACCGGAATTAAACGACGAACTTGACATTTACAACAGCGATACCGAAGATGACGGCGAAGAACAGGGCGGCTTGTACGAACATTTCCGTTTTACGGTTGACAAAGGACAATCGTTGCTGCGGATTGACAAGTACCTGACATCGCGTATCGAGAATGCTTCGCGTAACCGCATTCAATCGACCGCCGATGGGGGCAATATACTGGTAAACGACAAGGCTGTAAAATCGAGTTACAAG
The DNA here is from genome assembly GCA_031263585.1 of Prevotellaceae bacterium. Classification (GTDB taxonomy): domain Bacteria; phylum Bacteroidota; class Bacteroidia; order Bacteroidales; family UBA932; genus JAISFN01. The sequence goes on from JAISFN010000071.1 coordinate 3,539, forward strand.
GTAAAACCGCTTGATATTATTTCGGTTGTAATGCCGTATCCGCACCGTGGAATAGAAATTATCCCCGAAAACATATCGCTCGATATTTTATTTGAAGATGACGATGTATTGGTAATTGACAAAAAAGCGGGTATGGTAGTGCATCCGGGGCATGGCAATTACTCGGGGACATTGGTGAATGCGCTTGCCTGGTATTTAAAAGACTCTCCATCATTCAACAATGCAGATGAGCGGGGAGGTTTACTCGTTCATCGAATCGACAAAAATACCAGCGGCGTTATTGTTGTTGCCAAAAACGAATTGGCACACAGTCGGTTATCCCGTCAATTCTTTGATCATACCACCCTACGCCGCTATATTGCATTGGTTTGGGGAACATTTAATGATACCGAAGGAAGCATTATCGGTAACATTGCCCGCAACAGGTATGATAAACTAAAAATGGCCGTATACCCGCCCGACAGTGAAATCGGGAAGCATGCCATTACCCATTATAAAGTTATTGAAGAACTGGGTTATGTAAGTCTTGTGGAATGCCGACTGGAAACTGGTCGCACCCATCAGATACGCGTACATTTTGAATCCATCGGGCATCCGCTGTTTAATGACGAACGCTACGGAGGCAATCGCATACTGAAAGGTACAACCTTTAGCAAATACCGCCAGTTTGTTGAAAATTGCTTTGCGCTACTGCCCCGCCATGCTTTACATGCAGCCTTGCTCGGCTTTAAACACCCCGCAACAGGCAGGGATATGCTTTTTGAATCGTCCCTATCCGGCGATATGACCATGGTAATTGACAAGTGGCGGAATTATATAACTTACCGGAAGATTGAAGAAGATGATGAATAGCTTTGCAAGCATGCGGTTAATCCGTTTCCTTCTCCTGTTTGATGATAAGGCGTAACGATTGGTCGAAAGTAAAATAATGATATACCCAATTAATAAAAATCATGGTTTGTGAGCTAAGATTTTAAAAATCAAATGGGCAATCAATTTAGAATCCAGCGCGTATTCTGCTATAAACCGTTGTATCCGGCGTAGCGCTGAACTCGATTTTGCAGGCGTTTCAAATGCCGCCGCGAGCTTACAAAAACTAACTGTTTGTACCTTACAAAGCACGCAAATAAACAATCCAAAGAATTTTACATGGGCCATGTTCATTTTTTCCGCCAGACTTTGGCTTAGAAGCTGTTTAAAATTAGAATAAAATATTGGATGTTTGTGCATTTAATGGCTATTTTGGGCGTAAAAAATAAACTGATAGAATGCTTTACTCTTATCACTTATATTAATGAGAATAAGCTGCAGGGCTATTTGGAACTATTTAACAAGCAGATTCTTTATCAAAAGACAGGATTTATTCTTGGTTATTTTCAAAAGGAAATGAAGTTAAGCGATACACTTTTTGAATTTTGTAAATCCAAGATTGGGAAAAGCATTCGTTATATGACTGACAAACAGGAATCCAATGTTTATCTTTGTGAATGGAAGCTTTATGCTCCTAAAAATATTCTTTCATTTTTAGAACAAGGAGGAAATGTAAATGTATAATTATAGCAAAACTAATTTGGAGAGAATAGCTTCCGGAACGGATTTTATCCGGGATAATCTGGAAAAAAGTGTTCCGGCTTTGTGATATATTGAAGCGCCTAAATGAAAACCCGTTATTTGCAGAACATTTAGCATTAATTTGCCAATGAAAAGTTGGAGCCGATCAGGATACTCAAGCACGAGAAACGGGCGGAAAGCTTCTTCAAATAGGGAATAGAACTTATTGCAACTGCCTTACTTAACCCGACTACTATGCCTGAGGTAGATGTCTTTAAATTTTTGTCGTGTACTTAGATCATATTATTTTACATGGGCGATTTAGATAAAAATTTGCCAACACATGAGGTTTTGTTAAGGATAAAAATCACTCCGAAACATAATGATATTTTTAGGTATTTCTGCTATTGAATATTTTATATTTTATTGATTTTAAAATTAGTAAACGCAACGGAATCAGTATTACACTATTTTTGTAAAGTAAGCGCCCACTCTTCGTGCCACGCCCATAAACAACGGCAGGAATAAAAAAGTGCCGACCAGCGAAAGGATTAATCCGCCAATGGTTCCGGCGGCCAGCGGAAACCAGAAAGATTCACGTTCCCCCATCATAAATGGGATGAAACCGAGAATGGTGGAAATGACGGTTAAAAATATCGGGCTAATTTTTGCCGCCCATGCCTTAATGTAAGCCCGAAGCCGGGAAATGCGCCGTTGTCGGCAGATATTGTTATATTCGTTCAATACGTAAATATTAGCATTGACCGAGAGCCCGCATATCAACACAAAAGAAGCAAATCCGCCCTGATCGAAATTCAATCGGAACAGGTAAAATGTCAGGAAAATGCCGATAAACGCAACGGGTATGACAAAGATGACAGCCAGCGGCTGCTTCAGCGAATCGAATAAAATGCTGCACATGAAATAAACAATAACAAAAATTAACAGCAGCAGCCAATATTGTTTACTGTTATCGCGTCCCCAACTCCTCTGATACTGACCGTTTTCAATGGTATAGCCAATGGGTAGCCGCGCCTTAAATTCTTCGATATTGCGTTCCAGCAATTTTTTGCCCGGTTCTTGTGCGCCAATGTATTCGTACTGTAAACAAAGGCGATATTGCTGGTTTTCCTTAATGATATGCTGCGACGCCTGCCCTTTCTGCAGGGCGGCCAGTTCCGAGAGTTTATATTCCTTATCGTTTTCTAATTTTTCCGGCACATGCGCAAGACTCCAAATATCATATTCACCGGATTGCCGTGAATGGAGCGTTATCCGTTCCAAGCCATAGTCGCCCGGCAATTGTCCCGATGCTATTTCCCGCCCGAAGACAGGTTGCAGGGACGCATATAATTGATACGGCTGTAAGCCCTGTCGCGCCAGCTGTTCGTAGTACAGGTCAAAGGAAAATTCATGATAGTCATCCTTGTACCAGTTAAATTCGGGGCCGATGGTCACTTCCTTAATGCGCGGGTGCTCCAATGATTTTTGTTTAAATTGGCCGGCCAATGACAATAATTCATCATAATTGAATCCACGCATGATGACCAGGGAAGCGCCGGCCTGTTCGCGCACATCATTGCTGAACCTGTCGCCCACGCCATAGATGCCCCAACTGCCGCCGCCCAGTTCCAGCGATTTACCGATGAGTTCCGATTTTAACATATAGGGAAATCCAGTATGTTCGCTTTCTTTTGTAAATTGAATGGAAATGTTGGCGCGGCGGGCATTCTCGATACGGGTTTGGAACTGCCGCACTGCACTAAATTGACTGATATAGCTTTCCATTTGCTGAATCAGATGATTCATTTGCGGCGCTGTGGAGCCGTTGGGCAGCGTGGCGGTTATATAAATATACGTTTCCGTCCGTTCGGTAAAATAACTTCCCTCAAACACTTTTTGCACAAACAAGCGGAGCGCGCCCCCCAGCCAGACGTCCACATGCGGCTTTATTTTTTCTTTATAAAAAGTGGCGCCCAAAGTGTGGTTGTAAAAATTATCCCACCGGCTATCGCCGTTTAATTTATCGGGCAAAAGAAATACCGGTAATCCGAAAGACAATATAAGCAGGACACACACCGGAACGCGCCAGCGCCACGTAAACCGGCAAAAAGCGGCATAAAAACGAAGTAAAAATACCGGCAGGCGCCGCATCAGGCGCCGCAAGCGCAAGAAAGAATGAAAATGTTTCCGCCGACGTGGAGCGATTTTCAACTTTTCGAGCAATGCAGGCGTTAAAAACAGGGCAACACCTAACGATACCGCCAAGTTGATAATAATGACCATTGCAAAATCCTGCAGGTTCAACCGGATTTTTTCGTCCATGAAAAAGATGATGGCCAGCGAGGCAATCGTGGTAAGCGTTGCCGCAAGGATAGCCATAAACGCTTTTTTATTATGCCGTCGGATAATCTGGTCAGACATGACAATGGTGTTGTCAATGACCAGCGTCAGCGAAATGGTTAGACCGGCTAATGAATAAAGCTGCATTTCTAATTTTCCCCAAAAATAAAAGATAACCGCCACCGCAATATTCATCAACAGGGACAAAAACAGGAGCAGCAAATATTTCACATTTCGGTAAATGAGCAATACAAACACCAGCAATATCAATAGCGTGAGCCCGCTGCGGAAATAAATTTTATCCAGCTCCGCGCGTATATATTCCGTAGAATCGTAGCTTAAATGCGTTTCGTAGCCGACAGGAAAAATCGTTTCCAGTTCCCGGAGCTTCTCCTTTACGCGGCGGCTTACATCTAACTGATTGGCGTTTTCGTCTGCGGTGATGGACAGGTAAATGGAATTTAATCCGTTGATGCGGTAATAACTTTGCGCCTGCTGTTCGGTATGCGTAGCGATTACCAGCTGGTTCAGGAAAATGATTTTCCCTTCTACATTTTTTACTTCGATAGCGGCAGGATTAAAGGCGTCCGACTGTTCCGGAACCAGTGCAACACGTATCCACTGCGATTGCCCCGCCGCGGTTTCGACCGGCGCCATGCCCAACGATTCACGATTCAGATAATAGTTAATAGCGTCCTGTATATCCGCTATGGTAACGCCTAACGATTCTAATTGCTTGTAGTCATATTCCAGCCGCCATTCCATAGGCATGGCGCCGGTTACCTCAATACGGTTGACGCCGACAATTTGAGCCAGTTTCGGCTTTAGGCTGTTTTCCGCAAACTGCTGAATGATGACAGGCGCCGCGGGCGCATTCACCGTATAGCTAAGAAAAGGCCGGGCGGCATTATCATCGGAGCGGCTCACGTAAATGGCGGGGTAGCTCGTACCCGACGGCAAATGCGCCCATGTTTGGCGAATAACGGCGGACACTTCAAAGCGTGCCGCGTCGATATTCACATGCTTGTCAAAAGCAATGGAAACATATCCGCTGCCAACCCCCGACGACGAAGTTATATTCTCGACGCCTTTAATGCGACTGAACATGGCTTCGAGTTTCGAGGTCGTTTCCATTTCCACCACGCGCGGCGCACCGCCGGGCATTTGAAAATGCACGGTAATGTGCGGCAACGTATAATCGGGAGCTAATTTCACCGTCAGCCGCGGGATTAGGGCTAGCCCCACAAGCGATAGGCAAGTAAACGCCAAAATAATGGAAAACGACGAAAGTTTTTTCATAAACCCCTACGGGAATGTTGACGGAAAGCTACTCCGGTTTGTAAGCTACATCCGCTTTTAACGTCAGTTTGTATAATTCTGCATGCGTATTTGCGCTCACTACCGCATATAGTTTATAAGCTCCGCGTTTGCCCGATGTGTCCAATTGTAATTCAATATAAGCAGATTCGTTAGGCGGGATGGTGTCCTTGCT
>JAISFN010000104.1 GCA_031263585.1 Prevotellaceae bacterium
CTGTTCTATATCAGAAGTCCTGTAATAACACTTATGCCCGATTTGAGAAAAAGCGATTGTTCCGTTATCACGGTAGGACTGCAATGTCCGTTGGGAAATAGTCAGAAGTGTGCAAACCGCTTCATTGTCTATTCAATTTTCATTCTCCCGCCCATTGCCACAGAGGTTTTTAACCTGACCGGCAAAACTTTCAAACGACTGCATCATCTGCTCAAAGGTTTTCTTTTCGATGGCTATGATTTCCATTATCCTAATTGTTTTGAGGTCAATTATTTTCAGAAATTCATCCATAAACGCATCCCAGTTACTGCCTTTGAGTAAAGGTTTGTCGGGAGGAAACACCGATGAAAGGAAAAGATATTCGCTTCCCGTGATGGATTGTTCACGGTCATACTTCACACTGTTCGGGATACTGGTTTGCATAATGGAAACCCCCAGTTCTGAAATTGCGTTTTCATAACAATTGTACAGTTCCTGCCGTTCCCTGCCCGTCATCCTGTTCCAGAATGTATAGACATTTTTCAACCGGATGCCGCCCGATGGAGTTGTCAAGACATCGTTGATTGAAATAACAAACGACAGGGCGCTTTCCATATTGATGCGCGATGTGGTTATCGGGACAAACAGGTAATCCATATTGAAAAAGATTTCAACCACATTCCGGTTATTGACCGTTCCCGGAAGGTCGAACAGGACAAGGTCGTATTGCCTTGCTTCGCCTGCAAGAAACTTTTTTGCATCTTCCAATGCCGTTTCGGGTTTAGTGGAGACAACCGGATAAGTCGGCTTGCCGATTTTCCGGAACAAAGCCTTTGCTTTTTTGAGGTAGAAATCGTTTTTGATGATTTGTTCCTTTTCTCTCTCCCGCAGTTTGTGGATGCTCCATTGCGGATAGTCACAGTCAATGACGGCGACATTAAATTCCATTTCATAATGCAGGTAACTTGCTGCAAGGGTTGTAAAGACCGATTTGCCCGCGCCGCCTTTCTGGGTACAGAAAGAGACGTACAGGGGACTCTTTTCCTGATAATCTGTTGAGTTAATCATACTTGTTACTTTTAAAAAATTTATACTGAATTGTTTACTGTTTCTTCTGGATGGGTTTCCGGCTGTTTTCATCATAGATACGGTTCATCTCCTCACCGTAGAGTTCGATGTGATGGTGGATGATGTTGTCCACCAGACCGCTGACGCTTAACCGTTCATTTCGTATAACCCTGACAAGCGTTTGCAGGATTTCGTAGTTCTCCCGGCTGATGTACAGGCCCTGCCTGTCCCGCAGTTCATTCCGCAGGAGGAACAAACTTCCGTAATCTACCGGTTGAGTCCGTTTCCGTTTTACCGGTTTTTCTTCTGTGGGTTCAGGCATATCGACAGACATCTCTGTCTGATTCTCTGCCTGCATGGATTCAGGTGTTTCTTCACCACTGCCTCTTTGTGCGGACTTATACGTATCGTCATTACTGCCTGTCATTGATACCTGACGAATAAATTCATTGGTGTCAAAGGGCATGTCTGCATTTCCGCCTGTTTTTTTGTCTATACTCTTTTCTTCTTTCATATATGAATTATTTTATGTCGTCATTCAATCACTTATTCATCCCTGCATACTTGCTTGTCTGCATTCCTGCACAAAAACAGCCTTTTCTGCTTTTCTTAAACTGTGCATTCCTGCTTTTCTCCGTGCAAAGAAAAAGAAGAAAAACAGGCAATTTTTCTTTTGGCTTTAAATGGCTGCAAGTGTCGTCCGTTGGTTAATATACTGATAGTATGATTTATAAAACCGCACCTTAACTTTGTCGGAGGATTGAAAGGGAACGGTTATCCGTTCCGTAAACAATCCCCAAGTGTAAGGGCAGCCGTTCCGCCTGCCGGAGAAGTCCGCCAACTGTGGCGGATTTTATTGTCGATAGACAATAGCAAGAAGTGTTTTTGTCAGCAAAAAATTCCATTTTTTACCGCCAAAAACTTTCTTGCTCCGGTCTGAACCGGAGGACGGTTACTCCCAAGTCGCAACCTTATTAAAAATTAATGATATGAACATGAAACATGTCGAAGCCGGGAACTCCGGCGAAAGAGAAACAACGTTCGCCGAAGCGAAGGCGGGGCAAAAGAAGAAGCGGGGGCGCAGGCCGAAGGCAGACCCGCAGAAATTCCGTTATATGTTCCGCCTGAATGACAAAGATCATAAACGGTTTTTGCAGATGTACGAGCATTCGGGAAAGCGGAGCATGTCTGCTTTTATTGCGGATTGCATTCTGAACAAACCGGTGAAAGTTACCGAAATCAATAAATGCGTTATTGATTTTGTAATGCTTATGAGCAGTTTCTTTGCCCAATTCAGGGCAGTGAAAAACAATTTTAATCAGGCATACCATTCGTTGGTTTTGCATTTCGGAGAAGAAAAAGCCGTTCAGATGATTCAGATCGTTGCGAAAACTACCCGCGAATTCGGACTTTTGAAGCAGGATTTTGAGGAGTATGTAACTAAACTGAAAGAGAAATGCTTGCTAAAATAAGTTCGGGAAAATCGGTTTTTGGGATACTCCAATACAACAAAATCAAGGTCGATGACGAACACGCGGCGGTTTTATATCGTCAAAAGATGTTCGATTCACCGGACAGTAAATTTTCAATAAAGGATTGTATGGATTCATTCTACCCGTATCTGGCGTTAAATCAGAGGACGGAAAAGGTTGTTTTTCATGTTTCGCTCAATCCCGATCCGAAGAACAGACTTTCGGATGAACAACTATCGGAAATTGCCCAGGTTTATATGGATAAACTCGGCTACGGTAACCAGCCTTATATTATCCTGAAACATTCCGATATAAAACGGGAACACTTTCATATTATCAGTTTACGGATTGATGAAAACGGCAGGAAGATAAACGACAGCTACGAAGCAGCCCGTTCGATGAAGATATGCAAAGAGCTGGAAGATGAGTTTAAGCTTGTTCCACTGAAGAAAGGGGAACGGCAGGAGGAAATTCCGATCCGGAAGATTGATTACAAAGTGGGCGATATAAAGCATCAGGTGGGGAATATCACAAAAGCAGTGATGAATCATTTTTATTTCCAGTCCTTCGGCGAATACCGGACAATACTGGAACAGTTTAATATTACCGCTGAAGAAATCAAAGGGAAGCACAACGGTATTCTTTACTCGGTCACTGACGATAAGGGGAATAAGACAGGGCGACCGTTTAAATCCTCTCTGTTTGGGAAAGAAACCGGTTATGAAGCTCTGCAGAAACATTATGAAAATTCAAAACGTGTTGTCGGAAAGAAAAATATCAGAGAACAGCTCCGTCCGGTAATTGCTCAAAGTATGCGGCAGACAAAGAATATCAATGATTTCAGGCTGCTGTTGAAAAAGAAGAATATCGGTGTGATTTTCCTGCAGAACGAAACGGGGAGGATTTACGGCGTTACATTTATTGATTATCCCAACCGGGCAGTCCTGAACGGTTCACGTCTGGGCAAAGAATTTTCGGCAAATGTGTTTAATGACTTGTTCAACAGTTCGCAGAAGCAAAATATTACTTCCGGACATATGGAAGAAAAGCAAACGGATATAAATCGGGATTCGGCTCCGGGTTCAGTGTTCGGTCTGTTGGATATGCCTCAATCGTCCGGCAGCGATTATGAGGAAGAAGTCTTTATTCGTGAACAGGAATATGAGGCAAAACGGCGCAGGCTCAAAGCAAAGAAAAAAGGAAGAAGACTATAAACCTGTATAAAACAATTATTTCCCTTTTCAAAGTTCACGGTAGAGGACATTCAAAAGGAAAATAATTGCAGGTGGGAGTGGTGAGCGTAAACAGGGCAGACGAAGTCAATCCTCCATTGCTTTTGTTGCATCTTCAACAGCCTTCCTGTCCCAATAATCGCAATGTGTTCTTACAAATTCCCTGACATCGGACACTTTGTAATAGATTTTTTGTCCGTACTTCAGAAAAGGCAGGCCCGCTTCGCTCCGATAGCGCTGTAACGTACGTTTGCAGATATGCAGCATAAAGCATAAATCCTGATTGTCAAGCAGTTTTTCTTCCTTATCGAAAGCCTCATTCGTGTTGATAAATGATTTCAGGTCTTTACCTATTACATCCAGTTTTTTGGACAGTTTTTCCATCCACCTTTCAAAATCGTCATTGTTCAAATACATACTACTTCGTTTTTAGAGATTTATACTCATTTTGATGAAGCAAAGGTCTGCAAACGAAGGAATCGCAAAAAGAGGAGCAGATAACTACTCCCCTGAATTCAATTCGTAAATCACTGTTTACGAAAAAACTACAAAACCATCTTTTTGAATCTTCTATCGCCCGTTCCGTTTCCGGTCTTCCCGAAGAATTTCATTGCGTAAAATGTCTAATGCTTTAGTCAGATTGTACGGTTTGCGCCTGAATAAAGCATCTTGCTTGTCGTATACATTTCCAAAACTGAAATTAAATGCCTGCTCAAAGATATTTGCAATCCGGATTAACGGCACGGGCTTTCGATCTGTGCCAATTATTCCCTCTGATAAATGAAGTCCTACAACCATTTCGGCCATGCCGATAATCCCCAAGCTGTTAGACTTGGGGATTATGTGTAGGTCTGATTGGAGTGTTTGTGGATTGTGAGGACAAAACTGTTCTGGATACCTGATTTTCAGGTTTAACAGTTTCATTTCGGAATTAAGAAATGCAATTGTCTTTTGGAGAAATATTTTTTTAAGCGCATTTTTTCCCCTGCTCGTAAAGATACATCATTTCCATAGAAGCAAACTCTATACGAGTAAGATTCAGAGTACGAATAATAACAGAATAATCTGTTTCTGAATGATTGAGAGTTGCTACCTGTTCTACAAAGTGTTCATAGGCATTTTGCATTTCTTCGTTTGTTACTTCTTGTGTTGTTTCTGCCAATAGACAGAAAAATTTCGTTTTTAATAAATCATTCATAAGCATAATTTTTAGTGATGAATAAATTTGATTAATATCAAAATGAATTCTTGTATTTGCTTATGGGGTTATCCATAGAGTTGAGAATTTTAATGGTATTCTAAAACTCTATCTTATAACTCACATTCGGAATCATAATAAACTCATGGTCCAAATCTATCTGCTGCGTTTTGAAATTATACTTGTGTCCAAAATACTCTTTGCTCATGGTAGCATTGATTACTTTCAGGGCAAATTCGTGGGCTGAATTTTGCCGGTTTATTTTGTAGCCGACCGTAAAATGGCATACAAAAGCCGGAGCATACTGCTTCGAGAAAGCGTGATTTTCATCGTAAACAATCGCTTCTGCCTGCAGGGATGCCATTCGGTCAACTGGCGAATATCTGTCGCCTCCCTGATACGACAAACGAATGTTGGCATAAAACAGATTCTGCCTGTTTTGTCCCAACAACCATTCTTTCCCGGTCAGTAGGTTGAATGCGTAACTGCGGTTGTAACGGGTATTGCGCCATACTCCGTCGCCGCCTCTGTAACGTGAATCGAACAGCGAAGCCGTAAGCATGTAATAGTAACCTTGCGACATGTATTTTTCAAACGTAATATCCATACCATAATTGAAGCCTTTTCCAGTGTTTTCCAGATGTTCGGAGACAAACCAGTCGCGTTGCAGGTTGATAAGGGAAAACGAACTGCCGGCTACGACCGGTACGCTGAACAACTGTTGCACATAAGGCTCTATCAGCAGACGGTAATCACCGGAAATATTCCAGTTGTAGGAAGCAACCAGATGATGGGCACGTGTGAAATCCATATTTTTATTGGACAGTTCGCCGTTCGCCGATTTCGTAAAATAATAATACAGCATTTCCAGACGGCTGTGCAGACCGTACGACAATCCGGCGGAGTGACCGGGTTTGAATTTCCACCGTATTCCGGCACGAGGCTCTACGGCATAGCGATTATTGAGGCTGAACAACTGGGTATTCAGACCAAGATTGAGCGTCCATGTATCCGACAGGTTAATCAGTGAATTCGACCAGACAGAGAAGAGCGTACTTGTCCCGGATTCGTCCGTTAACGTTTGAAGTCTTTGGTTGTCGGTGTTTTGGAGCAACAAATCATATTTCATGCCGGTTATCCGGATTCCTGTCCTGTTGGTATGCCGGGCGCTGAATTTTTTATTCAGGAAAGACGCGAAAATAAAATTCCATCCGGTATTTCCGACGGCGCTTTCGGGACGGAATTGCAGATTGCCGTCCAGACGGTCGGAAGTTAACTCCAGACTGTTGACCGTTGCTGCCAGTGAAGTTTTCAGGTAAGCGCCGTTTCGGACGGGAATAGTATGATTGATGCCGAATGCGCCCATGTATTGTTTTTGTATCATTTTGTCCCGATCGGTCATGTATGTCCATTGCAAGCTATCGGTTTTCGCTTCCTGTCCCGAACGGTCAATCAGTCCGAGTCCCCAGATGGAAAAGACGCCTGCACGCTGCGTAGGAAAATTCAATTTGAAGGAAAAGTCCTGATAGCGGACAGCGCCGGCATTTTCAGGCAATATCGGCGCCATCAAAGCCAAAGTTGAATAACGGTAATTGAAAATGTAGGACGAATTACCTTCCCTGCGAAACGGTCCTTCGGAAGCAAAGTCGATACCGATAGCGCCGAATTGAAACGTACTTTCCCTTTTATGGTTATTTCCGCTGCGTAAATTCATGTCGAACACTCCCGAAAGCGCGTTGCCGTACTCGGCAGGAAACGCGCCGGTAAAGAAATCCGAATTTCCGAGTAACTGACTGCTGAAAGCCGTCAAAGCACCTCCTCCAAAGGTGGTAACTTCGGCAAAGTGGTTTGGATTGGGTATTTCCACATTTTCCAGCCGCCACTGGAGGAACTTGGGCGAATTGCCCCGAATCACAATCCCGTTGTTTCCGATACTGCCTGTTACGCCGGCAAAAGCAGAGGCAAGTCTGGCAGGGTCATCAAACCCTCCCGCATAGCGACTGGTTTCTTCCACGCTGAACATCCGAGCGCTGCCCAGCGCCATACTGTTCAACGTCTGCGTTTTGTCCGTACGGGGCGTGACAGTTATTTCATTCAGCGAAAAGGCGTTTTCGGTCATCAGGATTTCGAGAAAAACCTCTTTGGCGGCGGATACTAAAACATCTTTGACAACCGCTGGTTCATATCCTACGAAACTCGCCCGAATATCATGTCTTCCGACAGGAATATTTTTGATGATGAAGCGTCCGAGACTGTCCGTTACGGCGCCGGATAAAGGACTGTCCCCGACAGCGACCGTCGCATATTCGAGCGGAACATTGGACGCTTTATCCCGGACAACGCCCCTGACATTCTGTGTAAACTGTCCGAATAACGTGTTAACAAACAGCATATTGAAAACGATGAAGATAGTACTTCTTTTAATTCTTTCCATATTTTTATTTACCTTTGCGGCTGCAAAAGTATTGGAAGCGTAGAATACGTACAATACTGAATTATCATTATTTTGAAACGCAATGTACAATGGACGACGAATTACGGAAAGAATATGAGACGAATCTCTCCCTGCAGGTTTTTGATGAAGCCGATTTGGATTATACCTCGCTGGAGCAGCGACACAAGCCGATGTTGACCATGCTGGCAAAGGTATCCAACAGCGTAATCACCGTTTTTGACATGCACGTCAGAAAGCATATTTTTACTTCGGACAATTTTTTCGACCTGTTCGGACACGATGCGGACATTGAGGGGATGGACAAAAAAATACATTCCGACGACCTGCAACTGTTGACGCGAAATGCGATAACAGCCATTCAACACGTCATTCACAGGAAAAATATGAAGGATTATAAATTTATCTGCGAATATCGGATATGCAATGTTTCCGGCGAATATGTCAGGGTCATAGAACAGCAGTCCGTTCTGGAATCGGACAAATCCGGCAATACGTGGCTGGCATTGAGCGTTCTTGACCTGTCGCCTGACCAAAGTGCGTTCAAACATGTAAAAAGCTGTATATTAAGTTTGAAAACCAATACATTGCTGCCCATCCAAGCCCTTTTCGGCAGGAATAATACCGGACTGTCCCGCAGGGAAACAGAAATCCTGCAAATGGTCGGGAACGGATTGTTAAGCAAAGAAATATCGGACCGGCTTTGCATCAGCGTTCATACTGTCAACACCCACAGACAGCGTATTCTGGAGAAATTGGGCGCCGACAATTCAATGGAAGCCGTCAAGTACGCTTCCGCATTAGGCCTATTAAGTTGATTTCGAATACTCGTAAGGTTCACATGTATTCGCAAGCACTTGTTTTACAACAATAAAAAAGAAACTCATCTAAAAGATGTACATATTAAGAAATAGTATTAAATTTGCAATGAGCTATTTGAAACAATGGAAAAACTAAGCAAACAGGAGAACTTCGCTCGTTTCTATATCGTTACCCATTGTGCCTTTTCCTTTATTCAACTCCATGTTGTTTAGTAGATTGAGTTTTTGATTAAATATAATTTGTATAATTATCAAGTTTTTCAAACCTTAAATCTGTAATCTTAAAATTATAAATCGTATAAAAACTATAACTTGTCCGGAAAAGAGAATAAAATCCTAACTTTGCCTTCATATTCTAACACTTGATTCATATGGGACGTTTATACGATATGTTGAGTAAAGATATACGCTATCAGGAAGGTATGACAGCGTGTATTAATTGCGGCACATGTACGGCGGTGTGTCCCGCAGCCGAATTTTATAAATACGATCCCCGACAAATCCTCGACACGGTTCAGACAAAAGACGAATCGGCAATTGAAAATTTATTGAAAAGCGATACTATTTGGTATTGTGGCGAATGCATGTCGTGTGTAACACGTTGCCCGCGCAGTAATGCTCCGGGGCTAGTGATTATTGCCTTGCGGTCGCTGTCGCAGGATTTGGGATATTTTACCGAATCGGAAAAGGGCAGGCAGCAACTTGCTTTAAAACGTACGGTGGGTGATTGGATATTGGAGCATGGTTATTGTGTATACGTCCGTAAGGTTTCTTTCGAGAATCACCCCGAGGCAGGGATGATATGGAAATGGGAACTTGAAAATTTGGATAAGCTGTATGAGCGTTTGGGAGCAAATTTGGATGGCAAAGGCCCAGGGGTGTTGCGTAAAATTCCGCAGGAATCGTTGAATGAGCTGAAGCGTATTTTTGATGTTACGGGGGGAATCGAGCGGTTTAATCAAATCGAAAATAAATCGCTTGAAAAAGCAACGGAACTAGGATTAACCGACGGAGAATATTTTACCAAAATTTACACTACCAACAATGGTAACCATATGAGGGAATAAGCTATGATTGTTGACGGAAAACGGAAAATCTGGAAAGATTATCAGAAAGAAATACCTGACGACCATTATTTTTATGTGCGTAGTTGCATACGACAAAATTTCTTCCCAGCATCGGAAGTGATGTTTTTAAAAATAATGCGTGACGAATTGGCATGCGATATATACGAAAACGAATATCATACCACATGCAGTGGTATTGGTTACCATTGCGATGTAGTGCCTATGGAAACTACCATGACAGTTATTGCCCGTCAGTTTGCACTGATGACCGAAGCGGGTTATAAAAATTATGCGGCATCGTGCATTACTTCATTCGGCTTATATTCAGAGGTTATTGAAACCTGGCGGCATTTTCCCGACTTGTTGAAAAAAATCCGTAAAAACCTGAAAGAAGCAACCGGACGCGAATTTGAAATACCTGAATACTTGAGCCATGCCAGCGATATTATTTACAAAGTAAGGCATGATATTGCCGCCAAAGGAAAATACAGGCTGATAAACCGTTTTACAGGTCGCCCTTTGAAGGTCGTAGAGCATGTTGGATGCCATTACTCCAAAATGTTTCCGCATAAAGGGATAGGAGGTGCCGAATACCCTTATGTATTGGCCGGTATGATCGAGGCATGGGGTGGCGAGGTGGTTGATTATCCCGAGCGTCGGCATTGTTGCGGTTTTGGTTTCCGGCAATATTTTATAAAAGCTAATCGGGGGTATTCGATAGCCAATACACATAAAAAATTCGAATCGATGGAACCGTTCAAACCCGATATGATTATTACCAACTGTCCGGGTTGCCCTTACTTTCTCGACCGTTGGCAATATGCCATTGCCGAAATGGAAGGCAAAACTTATGGAGAAGACGGGCATGGCATTCCTGTGTTCACTTACGAGGAAGTGGCCAGTATAGTACTAGGCTATAACCCATGGGATATGGGCTTACAGGTTCATCAAGTGGCTGTGGAGCCTTTGTTGAATAAAATAGGCATATCCTATAATCCGGAGGAAAAATACAAGGGGTTTAATAACGAGGATATGGGACATCCCGAAAAACCGGTAAATTTAAAAACGTATTAATTTTATAATGTGCTTATTTATAAATTGGTATCAAGCATCACTGGGCATATGACTTTTTTAATCGGATATGCGATATGCGAAAAATTATAATATGCAATACGCTGTACGCATATCACATTTTACACTTAACCAAATAAATAATCAAATCAATATTTTAGCCATATATGATAAAACGAGTAGCAGTTATTGGCGGCGGAATTGCCGGGATGGAAGCGGCAGGTCTATTAGCATCAAGGGGTTACGATGTTTTGCTGGTGGAAAAGGAGCAGGATTTGGGCGGTAATGTTGCCAAATGGGACAGGCTTTTCCCTTCGAAAACACCGGCATCCGATATTGTAAACAAAATCAAGCTGGGATTATCTCCTTCTATCAAAGTGCTGACAAACCGCACAGTTACGCGGATGATAAGGAACAACGACAATTTTGCTTTGCTGTTATCGGACGAAACGCTTGAAAAAGTTGATGCCATACTTGTTACAACCGGATTTCAGGTTTTTGACGCCCTCCGTAAAGAGGAATATGGGTATGGGATATATGACAATGTGATTACATCGGTTGATTTGGAACGGATGTTTGCCTCAAAAAAAGTGTTGTGCAAAAACGGAAAGGAGCCTAAGTGCGTAGCTTTTATTCATTGCGTAGGTTCGCGCGACGAAAAAGTAAACAATCACTATTGTTCGCGAGTTTGCTGCATTACTGCGGTAAAACAGGCTATCGAGATGAAAGAATTATACCCTACTGCCGATGTATATTGCTTTTACATGGATTTACGTATGTTCGGGCGATATTACGAGGATTTTTACCACGATGCACAAGCAAAATACAGCGTTAGTTTTGTACGCGGGCGCTTGTCGGAGGCCGGCGAAACCCATGATAACAAGATTGTACTGAAAGCCGAAGATACCCTTATCGGCAAGCCCTTGAAGGTTACGGTTGACATGCTGGTTTTAATGACAGGTATGGAATCGCCTGATACAACTGAAAACTTAAGCGCCTGCTTGGAATTGGAGCAGGGTAACGACAGGTTTATAACGCCTGCCGATCCGTACATCCATAACAATTGTACACACAGGCGTGGAATATTTGTGGCGGGAGCTTGCACTGCCCCTAAAAATATCCCCGAAACACTGGCCGATGCCCGTTCGGCGGTTGTCGCTATCGAAGATTATTTATTCACCTATACTGACTGACCCTGCCATGATTAATTTTGGGTACAATATTAACAAAAGCAGCCGTATTGATCTGGACAAAGATTTAAATATTGCTAAAAAAATTGTTAAAATCGAGCCTTCGTTTCGTACATGTATTGGTTGTGGCTGTTGTACAAGCACATGTTCGGCAAATAATTTTACGGTTTTTAATTTGCGGAAAATTCAGTTGCAAATTAACAGGGGTGAGTTACAATCGATCCGGAAAGAAGTTGAAAAATGCATGCTTTGCGGTAAATGCCAGATGATTTGTCCGCGAGGCATTAATACTCGTAATATTATTCTGGCTATATTTAAAGTGATTGATTAATTAAAGAATTTGAAAATCACAGAATAACCAGATAAGCAAATCAACATATATCCCCACTTGTCTGAAACATGAACGATTTAACCGAAACTATACGGAGATACCCTTTCCTGAGGTTGCTTGCTCCGTTAATAGCAGGCATCTGTTTTCAACATTACATTTGCTGTGATTTTCCCTTTATTTATCCGGTTATTTTTCTTTTTGCACTTATTCTGTTCTTCAGCTTTACCAAAGTAGTTGTCAGTTACCGATTTCGCTGGTTATGGGGCGCTTTGTTATTTGCCTTATTATTTGCATCCGGTTGTTTGTTGATACAGGTGCAGAAAAAGACCGACCATTTACCTTACGGCCAGGAAACTCTGTTTACCGGGATTATTACTGCTAATCCGCAGGAACGTGAGAAAACCATAAAAATAAGCTGTCAAGTTGACGGTTATCAGGATACAAATAATGTGTGGATAGGGTGTAAAGAGGATATCATCCTTTACTTTTTGAATGATAGTGGAATACTTATTCCAAAGGCAGGTGATAAATTACTGTTTAAAACCCGGATAAACCCAATACCCGCACCTCAAAATCCCGATGAATTCGATTACCGGGCATATATGGCAAGGCAAAGTGTTTTTGTGTCGGCTTTTGTCAAAAGCAATCAAATTGAATTGATTGCCCAAAATCAGTTACCATTTTATAAAACGTTGCCGTTATCTGTACAACGTTTTATTTTTGAGGAATTTAAGCAAGCCGGCATTACCGATAATGAATTAGCCGTTGTCGCCGCCCTTACAATCGGCGATAAACAATACTTGGACAGCGACTTAAAACAATCTTTCGTATCGGCGGGGGTTATACATTTGCTGGCGGTATCGGGTTTGCATGTTGGTATTATCTTTTGGGCGTTGAGTTTTATTTTATCATTTCTCAACAGGAAACGTTTCGGGCGGGTAATCAAAGGGCTTGTTATATTAGCGCTGTTATTGTTGTATGCGGCGGTTGTCGGCTTTTCACCTTCGGTAACGCGGGCAACATTGATGTTTTCGCTGTATATCATAGGCCAAATGTGCGGCAGGCAACGAAACACTTATAATTTTATAGCAGCATCGGCATTTATACTCTGCGCTTTTAATCCGTATTGCATATTCGATGCCGGTTTTCAATTATCCTATGCGGCGGTGCTGGGTATAGTGTATTTCCAACCCAAATTATATCGAATATTATACGTGAACAACAAGCTGTTGGATAAAATATGGAATGCAGCTTGTGTTACTTTGGCCGCACAACTGGCTGTAACGCCCGTTGCTTTGTATAATTTTCATCAGTTTCCCGTGTATTTTTTACCGGCAAATCTGGTGTTGGTGCTTTATACTACGCTGATTATCTACGTGGCTGTAGTTTTTTTGATGGTATCGTGGCTACCTTTGTTGGCAAATGCAGTTGCCTGGTTATTAGCCAATGCGTTGCTGGCGCTGAACAAATCGGTAATGTGGATTGAAACGTTACCCGGGGCATTAATCGACGGGGTTTATATTAATACTGTGCAATGTATTGTTTTACTGCTTGCTATTTTGCTGATGGCTTTTTATTGGGTATACCGTAATGCCTATGTATTGATGGTAGTATTATGTTTATTTATTGCCGTATTTGCAATCCGTATCAATCATGAAGTACAAATCGATAACCAGCAAATTTATACAGTGTATAATGTTAATAATTCGACTTTTATAAGCTTTGTGGAAGGTAAGTGCGGTTATTGTTTGCGCGACAGTTTACATGTTACAGATTATTACAATTACCAAACCCGTAATAATTTAGTAAGGCAGGGTTTTTCGTCGGCAAAAGACTTGAATGCCGTGATAGAGTGTAATTTATTGCCTTTTTCATATCGTAATTTTATAAAATTCGGCGAGAAAACGTTGTATGTTGTAAGGGAGAGCATCAATACCCCTGACATGGCATGTATATATATCGGGGTGGATTATATGCTAGTATCGCAACAAAGCAAGCAACAGCCGGATAAATTACTGCAATACATTCGCCCTAAGCAAATAATTCTCGATTCGTCGGTTCCGGCATGGAAAGCGCGTAAATGGCAGTTAACAGCTAATGAATTAAATATTCCGTGCCATTGGGTAAAAGACGAAGGAGCTTTTACATATAAAATTGAAAATTCTAGGCTTTGTGTAAAGACTTTGTAAACCTTGTGGTTAAAATATCCGGAAAATAAAAACTACTCCATCAAGTATTTACATTGATCTGTAATTCATGCTTCGGTTAAATCATCACCCCGTCTTTTTGTTTTTATAGTTCAAACTCTCCATATGTCATTTCAGTACCTAAAATTTCCGTTTCGGTATTATTTACATAAATAGCCGGAATGTACGGG
Organism: Prevotellaceae bacterium; assembly: GCA_031263585.1. Lineage (GTDB taxonomy): Bacteria > Bacteroidota > Bacteroidia > Bacteroidales > UBA932 > JAISFN01. Next base: position 14,259 of record JAISFN010000104.1, read on the forward strand.
ATAATTTTGCAATGGAAAAAAGAAGTGTATAATTTAAAACGATATTAAAAATGAAAAAATATTTTACGGGTTTTGTGTTAATGCTTATGACAACCCTTTCCGATGCACAGCAGATTCCTGTAAATCAACCGATTGAAATGTATAATCTTACATTGGAGGAGTGTATTAATTACGCACTGCATAATAATTATAACCGCCAATCATTAAACTTGGACAAGTCGGTGAAGGAGATTAATTACAGCCAGTCGAAACAGGAAAGATTGCCGATCGTATCGGCCTCGGCTTCGCAAAGTGTTACCAATACCCCCGATACCGATAAATCGACTATATGGAATGGCAATTATGGGGTTAATGCCAATATGACCATTTACAACGGCGGAACTATAAAGAATACCATCGAGCAAAATAAATTGAAGGTGCAGCAGGTCGATTATCAAACTAAACAATACGACAATGAGTTGGCAATTAACGTAATTCAGGCTTTTTTGTCGGTACTGGGTAACGAGGAACTGTTGAACCTTCAACAGACATTGTTGAAAACCAGTGAAGAGCAAATGCACCAGGGGGAAGAACAATTAATGGCCGGAACTATATTGGAAAGCGATTATTTGTTATTGGAGTCACAGTATGCAAGCGATAAATACAATGTAGTGAATACCGAAATAAACCGTAACAATAATCTGCTCACACTTAAAAATTTGTTGTCGCTCTCGCCTGCGCAGAGATTAAATATTATACCTCCCGATACGGCTATAATTCATAATTTGTCGGCATTACCGGCGCTGGACGATGTGATGCAGGTATCGTTACAAACTATACCCGATTTACAAATAAGCAAATACAATGTGTCGATAGCACAGTCGGGTATAAAGCTTTCGCAGGCAGGTTATCTCCCTACTTTAAGTTTAGGCGCAGGAATAGGCACAGGATATAACAGCGGTAACGACAACAGTTGGGGTACTCAGTTATCGAAAAACTTTAACGAGCAGGCATCGCTCACGTTAAGTATCCCGATATTCAGTAAAAGCCGTAATAAAGCCAATGTACAGCAAAGCAAGATTTTGTTACAGCAAGCCGAGCTGAAACAAAGCCAAACCGAATTAAATGTAATGCAACAGGTTGAGCAGGAATATCAGAATATATTGTCGGCGTATGGTAAATACATAGCATCCGAGACAAAGCAAAATGCTTACAAAGCCAGTTTCGATGCCTACCGCGAGCAGTTTAAAGTAGGATCCATTACCACTGTCGATTTATTGTTGCAGCAAAACAATTACATAAGCGCTTTAAATGATTACATCCAAAGTAAATACATCTTTATTTTAGACCGTAAGATACTGGATGTTTATATGGATGTTCCGGTAAAATTGTAATGTTGAATCGATTGTAGTAAAATACAGAATATCAAAATTATAAAAATATATAACAATGAAAAAGAGAATACTAATTTTTTCAGCCGTAGTTGTAATCGTACTGGTTGCCACAGGTATGTTGTTTATGGGAAGCAGCAAGCACAATTTTGTTTTTAATACCGCAATGGCAAAAACCGATTCGATACAGATTTTTGTAACTGCAACAGGTTATGTACAGCCGGTTACAAAGGTGGATGTCGGTACGCAGGTATCGGGCGTTATCGAGAAGATTTATGTCGATTTTAATTCGCAGATTACTAAGGGTCAATTATTAGCAGAATTGGATAAATCGACGTTAAGTGAAAAATTATCACAGGCAAGGGCATCATATTCCACTGCCGAAAGCGACCTAGCTTTTGCCCAGCAAAATTACGACCGTATAAAACAATTGTACAATGCCAAAGCAGCTACATTGGCCTCGCTTGAAGATGCCACCAATAAACTTACCGTAGCCAAGAATACGGTAACACGGTCGAAAGCCGATGTACAGCAGGCACAAGTAAATTTATCGTATGCCGAAATTTATTCACCCATATCGGGAGTCGTACTCAACCGGGCGGTTGACGAGGGGCAAACGGTTGCCGCATCGTTTAATACGCCCACACTGTTTACCATCGCCAATGACCTTACCAAAATGCAGGTTGAGGCCGATGTCGACGAAGCGGATATAGGAGGAGTTAAGGACGGCCAGCAGGTAAGTTTTACGGTTGATTCGTACCCCGATGATGTATTTACTGGTACGGTGCAGCAAATAAGACTTCAACCCACAGTTACATCAAATGTGGTTACCTACGTGGTGATAATTGAAGCCCCTAACCCTGAGGAAAAACTGTATCCGGGGATGACCGCCAGCGTTTCGATTATTACCAATGATATTAAGGGACTTACGGTTCCGGTTGAGGCTTTACACTTTACTCCCGATAACGAAGCGTTGAAGCAGATGAATGCAAAGGCTGAACCTTCAGTAAATCGGAGTGATAAGCATGTGTGGATTAAAGATATCGAAGGTTATCACCGGCAAAAACTAACAATCGGTATTAATGACGGGGTAAATGTAATTGTATCGGACGGGTTACAGGAAGGCGAAATTGTTGTTCTGTCGGTTCATCAGGTAACCAGCAAAAGTGATGGTAAAGCGGTAAGCATTTTACCGCAGGGTCCCAGAGGCGGAGGCCGGAGATAAGGCAAACCGTACGTTTTTATAGATTAAAGTACTAAATAATAAATTGATAGTAAAGTAATGAATAATACAATTATAAAAGTAGAAAGCCTGAGGCGTACATTCCATGTAGGGAGTGAGGATGTCCATGCTCTGAAGGGAATCTCGTTCAGTGTCAGGCAAGGTGAATTTATAAGTATAATGGGGACCAGTGGAAGCGGTAAGTCTACATTACTCAATATATTAGGCTGTTTAGATAAACCAACGTCGGGTGAATATTATATCGATGATATTGCCGTAAGCGAGCGCAGCCGTAACGAATTATCGACCATACGCAACCGTAAAATTGGCTTTGTGTTTCAATCGTACAATTTGCTTGCGCGTACTTCGGCGCTCGAAAATGTAGAATTGCCTTTGTTGTACAACAATTCGATAAGCTCGGAAAAGCGCCGCGAGCGGGCGAAACAGGCATTGAAGCAAGTAGGTTTGCAAAACCGGATGGAGCATATGCCAAATCAATTGTCGGGTGGACAACAACAGCGCGTAGCCATTGCCCGCGCTTTAGTAAACGACCCTGTAATTTTACTGGCCGACGAAGCAACCGGAAACCTCGATACACATACATCGTACGAGATTATGAGTCTTTTCCAAAAGCTTAATTCCGAGGGTAAAACAATTGCCTTCGTAACGCATGAGCCGGATATTGCCATATTCACATCCCGGACGATTATGTTACGCGACGGGCATATTGTAAAAGACGAACTGGTAAGCCCCGAATCGGCAAAAGCGGCATTGGAAAGCTTACCACCCGTAACAGAAGATTATTAAAAAATGTGCTAATATACTAACGTGCTAATTTGCCAATTTGCGAATAGGGTAATGTAGATATTTTGATGCAATTAAATTATAAAATTATAAAAATCAATACATTAGTATATTGACCCATTATCTTATTACTGCATTAGCACATTGGTAAACTAATTTTATTATGAAAATATTCAATTTACTTAAAATAGCCCTGAAAGCCTTGTTGCGTAATAAAACGCGAGCCATACTCACCATGCTGGGTATTATTATCGGTATCGGTTCGGTAATTGCTATGGTAAACCTGGGGCAAAGCTCAACAGTGAGTATTAACGAGCAAATATCGAGCATGGGCTCTAACCTGATTATGGTTATGCCTGCCAATCAGCGTCAGGGTGGGGTTAGTATAGGGTCTATCGCATCAAAAAGGCTTACATTAGAGGATGTTGATGCATTACGGAAAAATGGCCAATATATTTCAGAGGTTTCACCTTCGGTAAGCGCCTCGGGGCAGTTGGTAAACGGCGTATATAACTGGCGCGGCACGGTACAAGGCGGCGATGTTAGCTTTTTTGACATTCGTAAATACACCATTAAAAATGGTGTGCCGTTTACCATGTATGATGTAAAAACCGCAGCCAAGGTATGTGTAATCGGGCAAACTGTGGTCGATAATCTATTCCCCGACGATCCTTCACCTATAGGGAAATCCATACGGTTTAATAAAATACCACTGAAAATAATCGGTATATTAAATAGTAAGGGGCAAAACTCGATGGGGCAGGATCAGGATGATGTTGTAATTGCGCCCTATACAACCGTGCAAAAACGTATATTGGCCATTACGCATGTAAACGGCATTATGGCGTCGGCTAACAGCGAAGAGGTAGCTAACCTGGCAGCCGCCGAGATAGAAAGCATATTGCGCGATCAGCATAAGCTGAAACCGGATACGGAAAGCGATTTCAGGGTATTTACCATGCAGGAGATTCTAGATACCATGGGATCGGTAACCGGTATGTTAACCTTGCTATTGGCTGCTGTGGCTGCAATATCGCTGGTAGTAGGGGGTATCGGTATTATGAATATCATGTATGTAACTGTAACCGAACGGACAAAAGAAATAGGTTTGCGGATGTCGATAGGCGCCCAAAACAGGGATATCCTGATGCAATTTCTGGCCGAATCAACTATCTTGAGCCTGATTGGCGGGATAATAGGCATAATCTTTGGGTTGTTATTGTCTTACCTTGCTGTATCGTTGTTAAACTGGTCATTTATAGTAAGCCATACGGCCGTAATCATATCGTTTTTCGTATGCAGCGCCATAGGTATGTTTTTCGGCTGGTATCCGGCACGTAAAGCCTCAACCCTCGACCCGATCAATGCTTTGCGGTATGAATAGGTAATTGATAACAATTAATAATGTATTTTTTATCATGCTGAACGTTAGTGAAGTATCTTGTAGCTCATTACATAAAGAGATCCTTCACTTCGCTCAGAACCGAGCTATGCAAACTTGCCGAAGGCAATAACAATATGATAACGGTTTGATATTAAAAGAAGAAAATGAAAGAATTTTTAATTATCAATTGTCAGCTTTCAATTGAATAACAGCGTCGGAAAATTTTAGTATCTTGCTTTGTTATTTTTCAGCTTAACACAAATGAACCCATTTCGTCCATATAGTAATCGTACGGCTATTAGCTTATCATTGATAATAAGTTTCTTGCTTAATTTTATATTTTTGCTGGGCTTGCTTTATGCTCGGTCGAATTTTCCCCCGCCTGATGATATACGGGGGTTGAGTGAGGGGATGAAGCAAATTAATGCGCCTTATACCTCAACCCTGTTAAGTTTTATCACCAATTTTTTCCTGTCGTATACATTGTATATGTTTAATTTTAAGCTATTAAGATTAAATGTATATAAAAAAGGGTTGCGGTTGTTTTTAATCATATTCGGTACGTTTATCCTCACGCTTATATTAAGCTATATACTTTCGAAAAGTCGTATGATGATGCTATCTTTACGAGATTTTCACCATCCCGAACGCTTTTTCTGGGGTAATATAGCAAAGGATCTTTTTATAGCTATGATTATTATTTTTTCCACACAGCTTATCTATTTGTGGGACAAGCAGCAAAAAACACAGCTCGAAAATCAGAAATTGATGTCGGAGAATATGCGTTCGCGTTATGAGGCTTTGAAAAACCAAGTCGATCCTCATTTTCTGTTCAATTCGCTCAATACGCTTAATTCGTTGATAGGTACGGATGACGATAAAGCGCAGGAATATGTGTACCGACTATCATTGGTTTTCCGCTATACCCTACAAAATAAGGAGATTATACAATTGGAAGATGAAATGGAATTTGGACATTCGTACTTGCATCTGATGAAGATACGGTATGGTGACACGTTACGGATAACATCGAATGTTGCTGAAAAATACCGGACATCATACTACATTATGCCGCTTAGCTTGCAAATTTTGTTCGAAAATGCGATAAAGCATAATGTTATCAGTAACAAATATCCGCTGACGATAAATATCGAAACTACGGATAACAATACGATTAGGGTTTTCAATACCATTCAGCCTAAAAAAGACAGGGATAAAGGGAGGGGAATTGGCCTGACCAACCTTACCGAACGTTACAAGCTTCTTTTACAAAAGGATATCGTTATCAGCAATGCGAATGGTATTTTTAGTGTCGAAATTCCGTTAGTTAGTCAACTTGAAAAGTTATGAAAGCTGTAATAATTGAAGACGAACAACTTGCCGCACAATCGCTGAATAATTTAATTAAAGAACTTGACCCTCAAATTACTATTCTGGCTATTTTACAAAGTATTGAGGAGAGTGTCGAGTGGTTTTTGTTGCACCCTATGCCCGATTTGGTTTTTATGGATATCCACCTAGCCGACGGTTCTTCGTTTTCCATATCCGATGAGATAAATATCGGCTGCCCTATTATATTTACCACGGCTTACGACGAATATGCGTTAAAGGCTTTCCATGTAAACAGTATCGACTATTTACTTAAACCAATAAATAGGAGAGATTTGGAAAGGGCTATCAATAAGTATAAAAATTTTACACCCCGGCCAGATCAAAGTAACGACAAACTGGCTCAGCTATTGGCCGAATTTAAACAATCAAACACTTCCTACAAATCATACTTTTTAATACCCTATAAAGACAAGCTGATACCACTGGCTACTAACGATATTGCTTACTTATACATTGATAACAAAATGGTAAAAGTGTCGACTTTTACCGGGCAAAGCCATTATTTGGACGCCACATTAGATGAGCTGATGTCAACACTCGACCCTGATAAATTTTTCAGGGCAAACCGGCAATTTATCATTGCACACCAAGCTATAAAAGAAATATCAATTTGGTTCGGCAGTAAATTATCGGTGAATTTAACGGTTGGTACGCCCGAAAAAATTATTGTAAGTAAAGCCCGCGTACCCGAGTTTAAAACATGGTACACAAGATAATAATTGAAAATTTACAGTTTAAGATAATATCCAGGTAATTTATTCGCTATCTTCCAGTAACTGTATACAGTTATACAAATCGGCAATATCTTTGAATGTAATAAACGGCTCGTACGATTCGTTTATAGCATCAATAAAGTCTTCAATTTCAAATTGCTCAATATCACCTACTTCTGGCAGACTGGCCAGCCCCTTAATTAAATTGTTGCTGTTGCCCCGTAGTTTTGCCAATTTAAGCGAATGCCATTCGCGCTTACGCAAATCAATAAAGGCTAGGTTGCGTTCAGCAATAATCCGTAGTTCGTGGCGATCGAAAAAACCGCAGGGAATGCCTAAAATTGAAGCTGTTGCTCCTGTTGCAAACTCAAATTCAATGCTTTGAGATTCGGTTTTTTTAGTAATTAACGGGATAAGCGTTTGGTGTGCCCTGATTACATCTTCATTTATCAATTTTATCGCAGCCATAATTTCCGATGATAAGTCAACAGTTTGGCGCATCATGTGATAAGGATACTCATGCGAAAAATAAATGTTACGGACTTTTGTATATTCCTCCTGCAAATCCTGCACCCCCCAATAATACATCTTGGGAAACGACACTTGCGTAATTGTACCGGCTTCGTTTACCAGTTTCTGATACGATTCGACATCGGCATTCATCAACGCCGTATAATCGTCAATAAAAACATGTTTAAAGGCTTTTATGGTGTCGGATAATACTTTTTTACGTATTTTTTCACCAAAAAAGAAAATGGCATCCGAAGCTGCTATTAATTCGTCAAAATCACTGAATATTTTGCCGTTATACTCATCGGGTTGTTCGTCATTGTAAAACCAGGCGCCTTCAAAGCTTATTTCATCATCAAACCATGCCAAGGTTTTGCGGTATGTTTCAAAATTATCAGAGTAACCGATAAATCCAATTTTAATTATTGAAGCCATAAGTATAGAACTTGTTTGTACAAAATTAGTAAAATTTACGATAATTAGCTCATTAGCCTATATAAAATAATTTTGTAAACTATTTCATGTAACTTGGAAAGACGAACTAAAAAGAAATACTTGTGAGTTGCTTCCTTTGACAGTTCCCTCTCTTCTAAAATACCGTTAATATGCATATTAATATTATGTTGCGTTATATCGAACAACATGGCAGTAGGCAAGTCCAATGTTAAATCACAAGCCTATGCTATTTTTGTTCCAATTTTCGCCTCAGTGAATTTTCTTTTTCGTCTTTTAGTTCACCATTAAGTTTTTCATACAAAATAACATGAGACAAAAAGCTCTCTATATCTTTACTCTTTATGATTTTCTTAAGGTTATTATTAATTACATGGGAGTAAAAGTTTAACTAATCTTTTTATTTCATCTCGACAATCTTTCTAAAGTCCGTCTCTTGTTTTTCCTTTATTCTTCCCATTGTCCAATGATGTTCCGGCAGCAGTTAAAACGACAACATTCTTATATGATTTCCTCAAAAAATCACTATAAATGCGTTGTTTTAAGTCTTCAACTATTTCTTTGGAAGAGCGCGGGTGTCTTACTCTACTTTTATATACTCCCTATTATTGACATAACAATTCTCATCTGTGTATAATATAATATAATATAATATAATATAATCATTTTGGAGTAATAGATATTTTTGCTGTTGCTCGTGATGATTTATTCTTACATTTCCACCCTCGGCAACCCTTTCACTATCTCCACCGTCCTCATACTTACAGTAATTATACTTAGCAACAAATCAAGAATATACCTTGCTTTGTTATGTTCTCTTGCCCAGTCGTTGGGGTCGTTTACGATGCCGCTCTCCTTATGTGTTTTGATTTGGTAGCTCTCCATGATCCATTCGATTGCGCTCCGTCCGTTGACCACATATTCGTATGCTTCGGCGGGTATGCCGGCGAGCGTAATAAAAGGATTGTAGATAATGGCGCTTTTGTCTTCTTTGGAGGCAAAGCGCATTTTCGTTACTTCGAAATTATCGTAAACCGAATTGTTTATATTGATGGTTACGCCTGCGGCTTCGTTTGCATAATCTTCATAATGCAAATGAAGTTGAGCCAGTTCACGCCCTGCTTTCACATATTTCCAGAAAACGGTCGAGTCAGCAACAAACGGAATACGGGGCAGCATTTTTTTCAGGTCGACGGCAAATTCTACTCGGTAATCCGGGTTATGCAGAAAACCATATACATAGTAGAAAATATCTTCTTTTGTTGTTTTACTTCCATATTGATTACGCGCCTGATTCAATGCAAAGTCGCTTATGGCGTAGCGGCGGGCATAATATTCATTTTCGGGTTCGGCTAAACTGTCAAACAATGTTTTCTCCTGTTTGGTTTCTTCGTACCAATAAAGAGGGAAACATTGTGTATCACCGTTAAAATGCAGGTCGGTAATTTTATCTGAAATCAATACTGACAACCCATCATTGGGACTCGAAGAAATGCATATTATGACATTTTTTATACCCGCAGTTGGGAAAAGTTTTTTATTTTGATAAAGCATAGCATTGAGATCGCCGTCAAAGTACATTTCTTGAGTGCAGAATGGTCTGTATTGAGCAATATATAATGAAGACGAGTTGAAAGAGTACTTCTTCCCTTTTTCTATATTTTGCTTGAAGTTCCTATTCCAACTAACTTTCTGCGGATTATGATCTATTACTTGATCAACTGATATTTTAGGATTATTCGTTTTTTCAACACTATATTTATCTACTTCTTCATTGTAATTATTGATCGTTCTTTGAATATTATAAATCAGTTTTTCTTTAGAGAAATTATAAACCCAAGAATCACGACCTGATGCAACTCCTAAAGAATAAGTCGTAAATACCGATTGTGTTTTTGTGTCAAACTTTTTATCTGTTGCGAGCGGTGTAAATTCCCCAAACTTATCATTGCGGTGATTAACCCAGTCATTATGTTCATTAGGAGATAGCGTTTGCCAGCGCATGCCGGGGTTATCCATAGAACCCAGCTTGCGGATAATTTCCAGTTTCTCTTCCCGGCTCAGATAATCGCCGATGTCGTGATAAAGGATAACTGGCCTGCCTTTATGTTCGGGTTTTTTAACCAAAAGCGTGATGCTGATTGGCGTCCGGCTGCCTGAGCCGAAAATTTTACCGCCTTCTTTGCGCGAGAGCTCACCGCTTGTACGCTGATTTCCACGTAGGTTAAATACATAGATGGATGAAAATTCTTTTTCAAGGCAATGGCGGAAACCATCCATTCCGTTACCGTCAATCCATGCGCCATTACTTACAAAGCATATTACTCCGCCGTTTTTAGGGTCGAGCCTGTCGCCGCTCCAACGGAATGCTTTAATATAAGCATCATATAACGCTTTAACAGAAGTTGCACTACTTCCTTTTGCGTAAGTTTCTTCGATTCTTTTCTCTAATTTTGAATAACTCTGGTTTTGTGCGTTATCGTTAGCTGATTGTTGACCTACAGAATAAGGCGGGTTGCCTATAATTACCCGCAACGGCGCTTTTTGCTGTTCCTGTACACGGCGGGAGTTTTGCGGGAACATTTCGCTGAACAAGTCTTCGCCGTTTTTCGTTTCGCCCAATTGGAATGTATCTGTTAAGCAAATGCCATTGAAAGGCGTATAAGCGCCAGAGCCATCTCCCTGCAAATCGTGGTAAACATTCTCAATGTTTACGGAGGCAATATAATAGGCAAGCAGAACAATTTCATTGGCGTGTATCTCTTTGCTGTACTTTCGTTTCAGGTCTTCGGGTTTTATAAGTCCGCTTTGCAGCAGGCGAGTAATAAATGTACCCGTCCCCGTGAAAGGGTCGAGAATATGCAGATTCTCATCGCTTAAAGTGCGGTCAAATTCCTTACAAAGCACGGCATCAACCGAATGCACTATATAATCGACCACTTCCACAGGGGTATATATGATACCCAGCCGTTCTACCATTACTGGGAATGCTGTGCGGAAGAATTTATCGTACAATTCGATAATGATTTTCTGTTTGGCTTCGGCGTTATCAATATCTTCTGCCCGTTCGCGAACAGAATCGTAGAACTTTTGCAGAGTTTCGGTATCTTTCTCATCTTTTTGCTCTTCCAACAAGGCGAGCATTTTCTCCATCGACTGTGAAATAGGATTATTCCGCACAAACGAATAATTCTCGAACAAAGCTTCAAATACCGGTTGCGTAATAAGATGCTGCGCCAACATTTCAATAGCATCCTCTTCCGAAACCGACGGGTTAATGTTTTTATGAAGACCTTTCAGAAACTTTTCAAACTCCCGCTGGTGCTTTTTGTCGTTCTCAACTAATTTTCGAATATTCTTTATCTGGCGCACGGCTATATCCGCCACATCTCTTGCCCATTGTTCCCAATAACGGCGTTCGCCTACCTTATCTACTAACTTGGCATAAAGGAGCGATTGCATGTTGTCAAACCGGATAGCCATTTGCAAAGCGGCTTCGGCATTAGCATCAGCGCCGACATATTCGGCGCCGTTTATGTCGTCTTTGCCATGCGAAGCGCCTCCGATAATGATACTTTCGGGCTTATGTTTGTTAAGTTCTATTTTGTTGATTGTAGCCTTGAACCTATCGTCGTGGGCGCGAAGTGCATTTAGTACCGTCCATACAACTGCGTAATCTGAATTATTGCTAAGGGCTTTTTCGCCCTGCACATCAGCCGGAACTACAATCGGAATAATAATGTATCCGTATTTTTTCCCGGGAGCACGTCTCATTACACGCCCTACCGACTGAACTACATCTACTTGCGAGTTTCGGGCAGAAAGGAACATTACCGCATCTAAAGATGGAACATCTACACCTTCGCTCAAACACCGCACATTTGTCAAGATGCGGCATTGCATAGAGGCTTTTGGCACAGACTTTAACCATGACAGCTTCTGTCCACGAGTGGTGGCAGCCATTGTTCCATCAATATGGTCGCTCTCCACCATAAGCATTTTATGTTGCTGTTCATCAGATAGTTCCTTGTAATACAAATCACTCATCTGATTGAACGTATTGGTAATCTGCTTTGAGACTTTAATGTTCTGACAAAAAGCCACAGCCGTACACATCGGTTCTGGGTCGCTGGTTTTTACAATACCATCATCGCCGACAATTTCTTTGCTAAGTGCATTAACGCAACCAATCAACTTGTTCACGTCACCAACAGGAATCTCGGTTTCTCCTCTGGCAACCATGTTTTGTGCCGAAGCAGTCATGTCGTTTTCATTAACTGTAAGAATCAACACTTTATAATCGGACAAAAGTCCTTTGCTTACAGCCGTACCGAATCCGATATGATAAAACTCTTCGCCATAGATGGACACATCGTCCATCGAACAAAGAACCATATCGTTATCAACCGCTTTTTTCTTTGCATCGTCATGGTAAAGACGCGGAGTGGCGGTCATATACATTCGTTTCTTTGCTTGGATAAAGCTATTGTTGTGAACTTTCACAAACGCCGATTCATCCTCGTTGGAAAGCGTTACCCCGGTTGTGCGGTGCGCTTCATCGCAAATAATGAGGTCAAAAATGCCTTTGCCGCTTCCTGTTTTCTTTTGATAAGCCGTTTGGGCTTTGGCTATAACGTCTATGGATTGATAAGTGCTGAAAACTACTGTTATGCCGGAATCGGCAGTAGCTTGTTCTAATTGTTTTATAATAACATCGGTATCGGTAGAAGCCGGCAGAGCTAAATCAACTACGCTAAAACTATCGGTATCTTCATTTTTGTTTTTCCGCTTGCTCACTTCCGGGTCTGAGCAAATACAAATCGGGCTAATAGGGTGTTCCGCATTGTTGAGCCATTCTTCGAGTGTTTGTCCAAGTAAAGCAATGGAGGGAACTAAAAACAGGACAAGTCCTTCCCCAGTCGTTATTTTTTCGGCTATTTTAAGAGAAGTGAAGGTCTTGCCGGTTCCACAAGCCATAATGAGTTTCCCTCTATCAGCCTTTTGTTCCTGATAATATGTTATGGCTTCCGCAACGGCTTCTTTTTGATGTTCGAGTGGCTTGTGCTTTGATTTAAGAGATTGTTCTCCGTACAAACCTTGCATTATCTTATCCCATTCAACACTGCTGTTTTGCAAGTGATATAAGGATATACGGGATACTGCTGGCGTGTGATTTTTAATAGCCTCCTCCGCATTGCTACTCCATTTATTTGTTGTGGAAATCCAAAGGCAATGCTCAAAGCGAGTGGTCATCCCTGATTCATCCATAAATGAACGTCCTGCCGTAGTAAGAAAGCTATCAATTTCTGCTTTATTTATTGTAGCTGATTCTTGATAGCACTTACATTGAATAGCCCAATATGCGCCATGAGTGGTTTGCGCTACAAGGTCAATGCCGGTATCCGATCCTCCTAAATCTTTTCTGAAAGGAAATTCTTCCCAAAGCCAAACGTTTTTAAAACGCGAGGCATAGAAAGGCTCTGTACGCAGATATAACTGCATCAAACGTTCGAAGCGAGCTCCTTTTTCCCTCTCCGTAGCAGATTCCTTGCGGAAGAGAGTCAGTATATCATGAAATGAGGCCATATCTATTTCCTTATATTATTGTCTGTAATCAAATCTTTTACATTTACCTGTAATAAATTAGCAATCTGAAAAAGCGTTTCGAGACTCGGCTGTTTCCGGTTACAGGCATATGCATTAGTCATTTTGAAACTTTTACCAAGTTTGCCGGCTAACCACACCTGCGTTAATCCTTTCTCTTGCAATACCTCCTTAATTCGATTCATTTTCATCGTATTACTAATTTTATTTATCCCCAAAGATAGGAAATTTCAGGGGATATTGAAGCAAAATCTTTTTCTTTTTAAATCTTCTTAAAAAAATACCGTTTTTTTTGCTCCGGTGTTAATACTACTCCTAAAATAACTAAATCCCGTTTGGTTGGCGGAGATTGTGGCTTAGCTTTCTGTTTGGCTTTTGCCGCCGCTTTCGGCCTTGCTTCCTCTCTCTCACTTGTCATTTCGCCTCCTCAATATTTTTCTCTAACTCTTTTTAAATGTTTCCAAAGCTGAACTTATGATCCGCCTCAGAGCCTTTGAAAGAAATATTTCTGTACCGGAGCGATACGCCTTCAATCTCGCTGGACATTCGTTTGAATTTGTAATCAAGCTCAATTCCGAATTTTTTGAAGGTGAAATCGCAAGCCATTTAGCGTTTTACAATCGGGAAAAACGGACTTAATAGCATCGTAGACATAGTATTTCGCTTTGTCGGGATTCCTTAATTTCTCACCTTTAACCCTTTATTTTCCATTTCCATAAGTCAATCCATGCTTATCTTTAAGCTTCTTACAAATCTTGATATTTCGCTTATAATCGTGGTTGACTGAGATTAATTTCAGATCGTTGTCGATACGGTTAAGTAGCAGAACTTTCACTTAACTCCTCTATATTCTTTATTTTGCTTATATGGAAGAATATTGCAAAACAATACATAACAGGCGTAATTTTCAGCAACTTACTTTGTTAGGCCGTATTTTCAGCCATGCAAGACTTTTTTGCTGCTTTATGTATATGTGTAAACGGTATTAAGTACTTAAAAGCATTGATTGATATATTTTGCCATTGCCTTTGGCGAGCTCGCAAGCTTAGCTCCAAGCGAAGCGAAGGATCTCCTTATTTGATGAAATGCAAGATGCTTCACTGAGGTTCAGCATGATAAAAGCAACTATAAATTATTATCAGTTACTTAAATTTACAGGACTTCAAAATTCTATTTTAAATAAACTATTTCATAATCTTTAACAAACTGTACTTTCTGACAATATAGAATGTACTATCTTTGCACAGATTTTATCCAATGCTACATAGATGTTTCAAGCCAATATTAACAGCCAGCAATTAGACGATCTTCCGATAAAAGTATTTGAAGGCGGTATTGTTGTAATTGACAGCGCCAATAAAGTAAAGCCGGCTGTAGAATACTTGTCGAAGTCGATGCTATTAGGCTTTGATACCGAAACACGCCCGTCATTTGTGAAAGGGAGAAAACATAAAGTTGCTTTATTGCAACTGGCAAACGAGGAACGCGCTTACCTGTTCCGTTTGGGCAATACTGGAATTACTGACGATTTGGCTGCATTGCTGGAAAATAACAGCATTATGAAAGTGGGCGCCGCCATACGCGACGATTTAAAAGCCCTGCAAAAACTCAGGCAATTTGCACCTGCGGGTTTTATCGATTTGCAATCGATAGCAAAAAAGTACGGTATTATGGAGATGAGCGTACGTAAATTAGCTGCTATTGTGCTGAAAATAAGAATATCCAAAACCCAGCAACTTTCAAACTGGGAAAATGCCGAACTAACCGAAGCCCAGCAACGTTATGCCGCAACCGATGCCTGGGTGTGCCGCCAAGCTTATTTAAACCTGCAAAATTCGTTATAAGCCGTTAGGTCAATCGCAGGTAATCCAGTATTTTTCATTTTTCACATCAATAATTAGATTTATATTGCTGTATATAAATAACTTGATGCTTAATTATTTTTCCTGCGCTTACCTTGGTAAGCCGTTTACAATAAGGTTTACATAGATTAATCCTTTATCTTTGCATGGATTTTAAATGACTATTTATGGAGAATACTATAGAATTTTACAGGGAATGTATAAACTATTATACCCGGTTGAAAGCAAGTTTTGACCAACGCTCGAAGCATTTTTCAATTTTACGGCTGATTTGTTTTATTGCAATGGCATTCTCTGTTTATCAATGCTTTGTTACAGCATACCTGACTATTCAAATTATAATGTCGGTATTATTCCTGATATTTTTTCTTGCCCTTGTAAAACGCCATGACAAAATACAGCGTCGGCGCGACTGGGTCGAGCGCATGTTACTAATTAACAGTAATGAATTGAACGTGCTGCAAAACAAACCCTCGGTATTTGATAACGGTATGGCTTATTTTTCAACAGATTCCTATTATTACGACCTGGATATTTTCGGCGAAGGATCGGTGTATCACTTGCTTAACCGTACGGGTACAACTATCGGGGCAAATGCCCTGGCCGACCAGTTAAAAATCCCGCTTTCAGATATCGAAGAAATCTGCCAACAGCAAAACGCGATAAGCGAACTGTCCCAACATACCGATTTCAGGCAACAAATTACGGCTGCCGGAATGAAGGATAAAGGAAAAGCATCGGATATTAAAAACATACAGGCGTGGTTCGACAGTGATAAAAACCTCTCGAAAAGCTGGTGGAAATATGTAATAGCAGCGGGAATTTTACTGCTTATAACTGCCTTAATTTACTGTATTGTAACTGGAAATTATTATTTTATAACGCCTGCTTTTTTACTTAATCTGGGAACTTGCATAGTTATTTCGAAAGGGATAAGCGAGGCGCATAATAAGCTGTCAGGCGCTGGCAAATTACTTGAGCAATATGCCGATATATTTTCTATCATCAGCAACAGTAATTTTTCAAACAATTTATTATCAGGCATTCATAAAATTTCGCACAATGCCGATAAACGCTTAAAAAGCTTAGCCTCGATTATCGATCTATTCGACCAGCGAATCAATTTTTTAGTGGCAGTATTTTTCAATGGCTTTTTCTTTTACGATTTACTTTGCGTAATGAAGCTCGAAAAGTGGAAAAAAACAAATGCACATTATGTAAATGACTGGTTTAAAAGCCTAGCAAAAATCGACGCACTGAATAGCTTTGCCACATACGCATTTAATAATCCGCAATATACAGCGCCTTCGATATTATCCGATAACGAACAGATAATCGAGGCCAAAAGCCTGGCTCATCCTTTAATCCCTGCAGATAAACGGGTAAGCAACCATGTAAGCTTCGGGGCAAAAAGCAAGGTAATTTTAATTACCGGGTCGAACATGTCGGGCAAAAGTACTTTTTTGCGCACCGTGGGGGTAAACATGTTGCTGGCATCGTGCGGGGCGCCCGTTTGCGCCAGTGAATTCGGCTTTTATCCCGTAAAGATATATACCTCATTAAGGCAAAGTGATAGTTTGCAGGAGGATACTTCATTTTTTTATGCCGAATTAAAGAAGCTCGGCAAAATTGTCAAAAACCTAGAAGCCGGCGAAAAGGCTATTGTTATGCTCGACGAGGTACTGAAAGGAACCAATTCCGATGATAAAACTTACGGTTCACAGGAACTTATCCACCGGCTGGTGCATTTCAACGCCCTGTCGTTAATTGCCACACATGATATTACACTAGGGAAGATGGAAAAAGAATCGGAAGGGTTGATTGAAAATTATTGTTTCGAAAGCGCCATCGAAAACGATGAACTTTTATTCGATTACAAACTGCATAAAGGAATAGCCGTAAATAAAAACGCTACGTTTTTAATGAGAAAAATGGGCATAATTTCTTGATTACATGTTAAATTGATTTGCAAGAATGGTTAAAATAATACTAAAACAGGGTAAGGAGGAGGCTGTTAAACGTTTCCATCCCTGGATATTTTCAGGAGCAATTAAAAACATCCAAGGAGAACCGCAGGAGGGGGATGTCGTTGAGGTATATACCGTCGACGGAAAATATGCCGCAACCGGACACTACCAGATAGGCTCGATTGCTGTGCGGATCTTGAGTTTTATACAAGAAAAAATCGATGATAATTTCTGGTTCAATAAGTTATCGGAGGCATACAAACTGCGCCAACAACTGGGCTTGGTCAATAATGCCGAAACAACCGCTTACCGTTTGGTACACGGCGAAGGCGACGGTTTACCCGGACTAATCATTGATATCTACGGGGCAATGGCTGTGTTTCAAGCCCATTCGGCAGGTATGTATCTCGAGCGGGAACGTATAAGCGAATGTTTAAAAAAGATATATGGCAGCCGACTCGTTGCCGTGTACGACAAAAGCGCCGCAACCGTTCCGTTTAAAGCCGGATTAAATGCCCATGATAATTACTTATACGGATCGCCTACTGGAAATAAAATATTGGAATACGGTAATGGCTTTATTATAAATTGGAAAGAAGGACAAAAAACAGGCTTTTTCCTCGATCAGCGCGAAAACAGGCGCTTACTGGAACAATACTGTAAAAATGCATTGGTTTTAAATATGTTTTGCTATACCGGAGGCTTTTCAGTTTATGCTTTACAAGGTGGCGCCAAACTGGTACACTCGGTCGATAGTTCGGCAAAAGCAGTTGATTTAACCCGTCAAAATGTCGCTTTGAATTTTGGGACGGAAGTAGCCCATGAAGCCTTTGTTACCGATGCATTCGAGTTTATGCACAATGCCTGTAATGAGTATAATGTCATAATTCTGGATCCTCCGGCATTTGCCAAACATACCCAAGCCCTACACAATGCGCTGCAAGCGTATAAACGAATCAATACGCAGGCGCTTACCCGAATACAAGCAGGAGGCATACTGTTTACGTTCAGTTGCTCGCAAGTGGTAAGCCGCGAATATTTTAGGCAGGCTGTTTTTTCGGCAGCTGCCATCAGCGAGCGTAATGTACGTATATTGCATCAATTAACACAACCTGCCGACCATCCCATAAGCATTTACCACCCCGAGGGTGAATATTTAAAAGGGCTGATACTGTATGTCGAATAAATACGCTCCCTCCGAATAGCACAAAAAGAGGCGCAAAATTTTCGTGCCTCATCAAATGCCGGGAAATGTACTAAGCTACTTTTTAATGCTTTGTGCGTTTTTTTTCATTTCTTTATAGCGGTCGACAAAATCGTTTTCTTTTTTGCTACCGTTGGCAGTCCAAGCCTGGCGTATTTTAGTAATGCGGTCGGCCGAAGAGGGGTGGGTCCTTAAAAAAATAGGTGTCCCGCCAGCCTGTCTTTAGACCTGGAGCTTTTCAAAAATTCCGCTCCCTTAATGGGTTTAATCGATATACGGCAAAAATTTAATCGCAGCGATATCGGTTTCCGATTCACCGTAACGGATGAATGCCAGCCCGCTTAACTGCCCCGACATTTGTTCTACTGTAATACCAAAACGCCATATTACTGAGTAATCTGCAGGGGTCGAATGGCGCCAGTGTTCATGGGCTATCTCATAAGCTATAACGTCGGCCAGTTACGCCTCGTTATCTAAATAATTTATAAATCCGGTATATATGTACATTTTATTGCCGGGACAAGCAAAGTCATTTTGCATATTGGCATCGATAACTTTTATACTCCATTTAAAATCTTTTACATAATTAACCTGCCCGGTACTCAGTATAGTACTCTACATGGCCCGTATAGCGCCGGATTTTAACTTCGTCCACCAAAGGGTAATCTTTCGGAATTACCTTTTTATAAATATATCTGGAAGCGGTTATAACAAATCAGCAAATAATTTATCAATAGTTTCCCTACCGGTAAGGTGGTATGCATGAAGCCCTGCTTGCCTTGCTCCTTCGATATTTTGTATCGAATCGTCGATAAACAATGTTTCTTTGGCTTGCAAACCATGTTGTTTAATAACAAATTCGTAAATTTCGGTATCGGGTTTGCGCATGCCTATTTCGTTGGAATAGTAGGTTTTTTCAAAAAAATCCGACAAATCGTTTTTGCCGATTGTATTTTTTACAATGCCCGAGAATAGAGGTACATGAATTTCGTTGGTATTGCTCAGTAAAAATGTATGGTAACCAGATTTTAGAGCCAGTAACACGTTTAAGCGCTCGAAAGGCATATCCAGCAGCATCGAATTCCATGCCTTGTCAATTTGTTCATCCGTATAATCGACAACAGGAGCCAATTTTCGTATTTCATCCCGGAATTCACCTGAACTAATCGCGCCTTTATCTAATTTATCGAATAAATCGCTCTGCCGGACATGGCTGTATAAATCTTCAAAATTTTCAATCCCAATTTGCTGAAAAGCCTTTATCGTATACGTATAATCGACATTAAGGATAACACCCCCCAAGTCGAAAATAATGTTTTTAATAGCCGGTTTGAATTGTTGAAGAAATTTAGATTTCTGCATAATAAAC
The DNA here is from genome assembly GCA_031263585.1 of Prevotellaceae bacterium. Classification (GTDB taxonomy): domain Bacteria; phylum Bacteroidota; class Bacteroidia; order Bacteroidales; family UBA932; genus JAISFN01. The sequence continues at coordinate 34,113 of JAISFN010000104.1, forward strand.
TTATTTACTGATTGTTATTTGTATCTGTTATTTCGTCCAACTCTTTTTGTAAAATGATGCGGATAGAGTCGAAAACGGGTTTTTGTTGCGGAGAGAGAGGCTCGGCCGGAGGCGATTCCATGGTAAGCGGATTAACCGGCATGTTGTTTTTCCATACCCTGAAATCGAGATGAGGGCCTGTTGATAAACCCGTGCTGCCAATATAACCGATAACCTGTCCTTGCTCAACATGCGAGCCCACAGCAATATCCTTGCCGTACTTCGAGAGATGCAGGTAAGCTGTGGTATACACCGAGTTATGCCGTATTTTAACCGTATTGCCGCCACCGCCTTTGTATCCTTTTTCGATAACCGTACCCTGTCCTATCGACATAACAGGAGTACCGGAGGGAGCCGCATAATCGACCCCTGTGTGGGCACGTACCGTTTTCAGTATCGGGTGTTTACGAGCATACGTGAAACCCGACGATACGCGTGAAAACCTAAGCGGGGCTTTTAAAAAGGTTTTTTTCAGGTTCTCTCCCTTATCGTCCCAATATCCATTAACGCTATCATTTTGAAAATGAAAGGCATAAAATGATTTCCCCGAGTATGAAAAAACTGCCGCATGAACATGGCCTATACCGATTGATGTGCTATCGACATATAACTCGTCGTAAATAACATCGAAACTGTCGCCTTTCTTCAAGCCGAAAAAGTCGATGCTCCAAGCATAAATATCCGACAGTTCAAAGGTTACCAGCAAATTCATACCGTTATTCACAACAGCATTCCATAACGATGAGTTTATGGTTGCCGAGCCTGTTTTGCGTACAACATTCACCTGTTTTTTGTCGAGCTTTATTTGCAACGAATCGCAGAGATTGAATACTGCATAATCGGTAGCCGACAGTTCATATACAAAGTAACTTAACGTGTTAAGCGTATCGTTTGTATAAAAAGCCTTGTAGGTATTGCCCGCTTTTATTTTGCGTAAATCAAAACTATCAGGAGGTAGTAAAACTAATTGATTGATTATATTGTCTGGTGCACCTAACGACCGCAATAATGTGGCAGGCAATTGGCCGTTTTTAATTGTGCCGCTTACAATGTTAATCGAATCGACCGGAATACCGTACTCCAAAACAGGTTGCTGTATAATAAGCGAATCGATTACAACTATATCCTTTTTGCTATAATACAACGGGAAGAAATTCTTTTTTATCGTGATATAACTTATACTTCCCAGCAAAAGTAAAATTATGGCCGAAAAAATAATTATTCCGATTTTCTTCTTCTCCATGAGTTTAAAATTTACATTTTTTAATGTGCTGATATCTCAATGAGATAATGCGCTGATATGCCAATTAACCGATCACCGTTTTACAATTCACTATTAAGTATTAACTATTAACAAATAAACATTTCATTATTTGCAAATTAACACATTAGCAATTTATTTCTTTTTAAACTGCTCGAAACCTTTGCCATATACGCCCATAACTGTAGCTACCGAAATAAAAGCATCTTTGTCTTCCTCGCGAATGACACGGTAAATATCAGGCGCTTCATACTTGCGAGCAAGAATCATTAGTACTGTTCCGTCTTCCTTGGTAAACCAGCCTTTGGCATTTATGGCCGTTACTCCCCGATGACAATCGCGGGTAATACGGTCGGCAATCTGTTCATAATGTTTCGAGAAAATAAATATCTGTACAGATTGTTTGGAACCCGACAAAATCATATCTACCGTATAACTGGTTATCCCAATCATTACATAGCCATAAATCACCTTGGCAATGTCGTGGAAAAGCAGGTACGAACTGCCGATAATGAAAATATCAATGTACAATATCACCCGGCCGGGGCTAATATCGCGGTACTTGTTAATCATCAAGGCAATAATGTCCGTCCCTCCAGTACTGCCACCCCGGGTGAAACTGATGCCGATACCTGCACCCGAAAATACCCCTCCGATAATAGCGCAAATCAATTCGCTGTTTTTTTCGTGAAAGCTGGTAAGAAAACTCTGCGGAATGATATGAGGAACAACTGAGAAAAAGAACGTTGCTATAAATATGGCATATACGGTTTTTGCACCAAATCCTCTACCCAATATTTTAACAGCCAGCAATAACAAAACAATGTTAACAATGAAATAAGTATAGGCAACTGGAAAACCACCGTTAGCGCCACCTGTGGCATAGTTAATTAACGCCCCGATACCGCTGACCCCGCCACCGACAATTTCCTTCGGGAAAACAAAAGCTACCCAACCGCATACATACAAAAACAGGCCGATGGTTATAACAAAATAATCTTTAAAGTATAAAAATAATTTTTTTGATGTCATTTTTATTGGATATTAGATATACGTATCAGGATATACGATTTTTAATTTGATAATGTGCGAATTTGCGAATCATAAAGTGTAAAATAGTAACTTTCAATATTCGATTATATGTCTTACTACTTGATACCTGCTACTTTATAACATTGAACAATTAACGTTTTTTGAAATTAATTTTTGTTTTTGTTTTCAATGGGTCGAATCCTTTACCGAATACGCCCATAACCGTAGCAACCGAAATGAACGCCTCATTGTCAATCGATTTGATAATCTGATAAAGATCGTTAAGCTCGTATTTACGTGCCATGATAACCAGTACGCGCCTGTCTTCCTGCGAGTACCAACCGGTTGCATGTAGCGCTGTTACTCCCCGTTTCATATCCCGATTGATTTTACTGGCTATTTCATCGTATTTATTCGAAAAAATAAGCAGCTGAACAGATTGCTTAGTACCCGACAACAGTAAATCAACTGAATACGAGAATACGGCCATTACCACATACCCGTAAACAACGGTACGGAAATCCCAATTGATAAAAAACGAAGCGCCGATGATAATCAAGTCGGCATAAAGAAAAATTTTACCGGGCGTTACATTGCGGTATTTATTAATTATCCAGGCTATAATATCGGTACCGCCTGCACTGCCCCCTTGCGAGAACGAAATGGCCGTTCCTGCACCGCTTACAACACCCCCGATAATAGCACACAATAACTTATCGCTCTCGATAAACGATTTGGTAATGAACCTAGGTTCGGGTACTATGGCCAGCATGACAAACGTAAACAATATGCCATAAATAGTTTTTGCCCCGAAAGCTGTGCCTAGTATCCGCACCCCAATAACCACCAATATGGCATTAAACGCGAAAAACCCGTATTGTATGGGTATAAGCTTGTACGACAAGTAATAAATAACTGTGGCAACACCGGTTGCACCGCCGCCTACAATTTCGTTAGGTATTAAGAAGGCTTTCCATGCAAAAACGTACACAAACAAACCGAACGAAATAATAGCATAGGTTTTAAGTATTTTGAATACTGGATTTTTAGTCATTTCCATTTGTTTCATAAATCGGGCTGCTCAACCTGTTCAAATTCGTCTGTACCCTCATACGCATCCACGAGATGTACCGTGGGGTTTGCTAAGGTACGGAATTATAGCCGGGTCGTAATTGGCTATGGTATTAATGTCGTAAACGCCCATGTTAGCCGGGTCGTCTATGTATTCATGGCTCTCAGTTCCAGTCATAAAACACCAGCCGCTATTATTCTCATTATCGGACGTATACCTGTCCATATAGCCTACCTGCAATCCGTCAACAGTAATTGTATCGGTAGCAATGCAACCGCCCATAGGCGAAACCAAGCGTTTAATATTTTCAGCTTTTAATTTAAAGATCTTCTTCATAGTATGTGTAAAGCATTACACTACAATATTGATAATTTTACCCTGCACGATAATTATCTTTTTCGGGCTTTTCCCGTCCATGTGTTTTTGTGTATTGGGGTCGGCCAAAATGGCTTTTTCAATCTCGCTGTTATCTATTCCCAATTGAAATTCTTTTTTAAACCGTGTTTTACCATTAAATGACACAGGATATTCAAACGAATTTTCAACCAGATACGCCTTATTCAGTTGAGGGAAAGATTGAATTATTATGCTTTGATTCTTATACCCTAACATATCCCACAATTCCTCGGCAATATGTGGTGCAAACGGCGACAGCAAAATGGTTAAGGGTTCCAGAATTTCGCGTTTGTTACATTTCAAATCGGTCAGCTTATTCACACATATCATAAATGCACTTACAGCCGTATTGAATGAAAAATTCTCGATATCTTCCTGTACCTTCTTAATAGTTTTGTGTAATACTTTTAACTCCGCAGCAGTAGCCTTATCATCTACAATATACACCTGATTTTCACGGTTATGGAATAGTCGCCAGAATTTACGCAAAAAACGATGCACACCGTCAATTCCCTTTGTATCCCATGGCTTTGACAACTCTAATGGGCCAAGAAACATTTCGTATATGCGTAATGTATCGGCTCCATATGTAACGACAATATCATCAGGGTTAACCACATTAAACATAGATTTCGACATTTTTTCAACAGCCCAGCCACAAATATATTCGCCATCTTCCAAAACAAATTCAGCATCGGCAAATTCGGGACGCCATTTACGGAACAAATCCCTGTTTAAAACGTCGTTGTAAACTATATTGACATCGACATGAAGGGCAGTTGTCTGGTAGCTGTCTTTCAAACCATGCGATACAAACGTATTAGTTCCGTTTATGCGATACACAAAATTTGAGCGTCCCTGAATCATACCTTGGTTTACCAGCTTCTTAAATGGTTCGGGTTCTATCGAAACATTTATATCGAATAAAAATTTGTTCCAGAAACGCGAATATACCAAATGCCCTGTAGCATGTTCGGTTCCACCGATATATAAATCGACATTGTGCCAATATCCGTTCGCCTCTTTCGATACCAAAGCCTCATTGTTTTTAGTATCCATGTAACGCAGGTAATATGCCGATGAACCTGCAAAGCCCGGCATTGTGCTTAACTCAAGCGGAAAAATGGTATTGTTGTCAATTTTCGATGTCTCGACAACTTCGTTGTTTACCGTATCCCATGCCCATTTGGTGGCCCTGCCCAAAGGCGGCTCTCCGTTTTTGGTTGGTAAAAACTTATCGACATCCGGTAAAGTAAGCGGTAAATAGTTTTCGTCAATTACATAAGGTATTTCACCTTTGTAGTATACAGGGAATGGTTCGCCCCAGTAACGCTGGCGACTGAAAATAGCATCGCGCAGACGGTAGTTTACTTTCCGTTCACCAATTCCCCGGTTTTCGACCTCATCAATGGCTTTTTTAATAGCGTCTTTTACATCCAGTCCGTTTAAAAAGCCCGAGTTTATCATTTTTCCCTCTTTGGCTTCGAAACTTTCATGGGTGGTATCGCAACCCTCAATTAAAGGGATAATAGGCAAATCGAAATGTTTTGCAAATAAATAATCCCTGCTGTCGTGTCCAGGAACAGCCATAATAGCCCCGGTTCCATAACCTGCCAAAACATACTCGCTTATCCAGATCGGGATATCCTCGCTTGTAAATGGATGTACGGCATACGAGCCTGTAAAAACACCCGTTACATTTTTTGTATCGGCCATACGTTCGCGTTCATTACGTTTTTTTGCATGGTCGATATACCGGTCAACTTTCGCTTTTTGAGCTGATGTGGTAAGTTGCTCTGTCCAATGGCTTTCCGGAGAAAGTACCATAAATGTAACGCCGAAAACAGTATCGGGGCGCGTGGTAAAAATTTCCAGCTTATCGTCACGGCCTTTTAACGAGAAAAACATCTTTGCCCCTTCGCTCCGGCCAATCCAATTACGTTGGATTTCTTTTAACGAATCAGTCCATTCAATAGCATCCAAATCGGCCAATAAACGTTGTGCATAGGCCGAGATACGCAAACTCCACTGACGCATTTTACGCTGTTCAACAGGGTGTCCACCACGTTCCGAAAGTCCGTTTATTACCTCGTCATTCGCCAAAACCGTACCCAACGCCGGACACCAGTTTACTACGGTTTCAGCCAGATAGGCTATACGGTAATTTAATAGAATTTCCTGCTTATCTTTTTCGCTTTTGGCATTCCATTCTTCCGCTGTGAAGCTGAGTTCCTCAGTACTGGCAATGTTCAAATCCTTAGTACCTTGTTGCTCAAAAACACTTATCAGCTCCTCGATAGGGCGCGCCTGTTGCGCATCGTAACAATAATACGAATTGAACATTTTAATAAATGCCCATTGTGTCCATTTGTAATATTCGGGGTCGCATGTACGTATTTCACGGTTCCAGTCGTATGAAAAGCCGAGTTTATCTAATTGTTCGCGGTAGCGTTTTATATTTATATCGGTTGTAATTGCTGGATGCTGGCCCGTTTGAAGAGCATATTGCTCGGCCGGAAGCCCGAAAGCATCGTAGCCCATAGGGTGCAGCACGTTAAAGCCTTGCAGGCGCTTGTAACGGCTGTTTATATCCGAAGCGATATAGCCCAGCGGATGCCCCACATGCAAACCTGCCCCCGACGGATACGGGAACATATCCAATATATAATATTTGGGTTTCGAATGGTCTACTTTTACCCGATAAACTTTGTTATCTGCCCAATACTTTTGCCATTTTTTTTCAATCTGCAAAAAATTGTATTCCATAATTTTTGTATGCTATTTTTCAACGTGCGAAGATACAAAATTACAGAATAACTATATCGATATGCAAAATCTTTGTTTATTCAAAATATGTGCAGAATGAAACATCTTTATTGTAATTTTAAGCTGATTAGTTTACAGAAAAAATGTTACCTTTATAAATAATTCTATTGCGAGATTTTAACTATTGGAGATTGTAATATTATAAAGCACATTAGTACATTATTAATGTCGTTATATCTTTATTAGATATTATATTCAACAAGATTTTAGATTAGTTATTATCAGTAAATTAAAATTATAATTTTTAAAATTAACTGAAAGTAAACAAAATTTATTACTGGTATCAAAGCGGATATCCATTTTAATTAAACAAAAATTTTGTATGAGTAGATTTGGCTGCAAACAAACGGACAACAATCGCCAAAATTTGGCAATGCGTTTTTTGAGAGATGATATATAACGATTGTGGATAATGTTTTTAAGCATATGCCACAAAACGGTCTGTCCAATTGCAGATTTGCTTGTGCGTTACCCGATAACACTCTTCCATCTCGCACGTGGTGTAAGCTCTTATCATTGGAATGATGGCATACAGTTTTACTTTGGCAATGTTATTCTCATCGCTTTCAAAGAGCGCTTAAACCCGTTCGGTTGCCTAACTCTTGAGTTGTTTTACTTTGCCTTCCTTAATCCTTTTCCTTTTTCTAAGAGTTTGTCTAAAAATTTTCATTATAAAAATTTAATCATCAGCGCGATAAAAGCGAGATAAACCATCGTTTGGGAAGATTCTATCGTGCGTTCGTAGTCTTTCGCCAGCCGCCTAAA
>JAISFN010000115.1 GCA_031263585.1 Prevotellaceae bacterium
ACGGGGTCGTACAGTCGGGCATTCATATTCACCAGCCCGAAAAGGGGTAAATGCTCGTGCCCCGTATAGCCGCGGTTAAATTTCAGGGCGGGTTCGGTTCCGGGGGCATAAGGCGTCTGGCTGGCAGGGTTGCGCATGCGCCCCCAGGCGTCGTAACTGTATTCGGCAACTTTAGCTCCGCTGGCATTAGTTATTTGCGTAACGCTGCCCAGATGGTCGCGGTAAAGTAAGTAATATCAGATACTCAAAGAGCCTTTGCAGATAAGGCAACCGCAAGGATTACCTCACGTAAAAAACCTTAGTTTTTTATAATCTTCTTTATTACCAGTTTATCATTTACCATAATATGCGCTACGTAAAAGCCGGGCAGCACATTCGAAATATCGAAATATTGCGAGGCTGATACATATTTTTGATGAACGATTATTTTACCCATTTGGCTGTACAATATAATATAGCCCTTTTCGCCGGGTTTAAAATCGGGTAAGTCCAGCGTAAACTGCCCGTATGTGGGGTTGGGGTACAATATCGTAGGGAATGCATCGCCGGTATTATGCTCGAACGCATGAGTTTCTTCCTGCTCATTATCGAACAATGCCGTTTCAACAGTATCGTTTACCGGAAACATAGCATTCTGAGTTACAACTTTTAATTCACGCTTAATGCGGTTGCCCGCCGCATCGTAAGTATAGGTAAAATTGGTTTGCGGGTAGCAAACCTTGCCTAACAAAAGTATTGTTATTATTAAAATAAGTTTTCTCATTACATCATTACATTATTACCTTATTCCTTTTTAATATATCATTGTAAAACTTCTTAATATAATCATCTAATTCATATTCTTCCATCTGAGCAATTCTATATATATAGATTTTATTATCCAACATATACAGGATAGTATTCATACCATTTAATTCATAACAACCTAATAAATATGTTGGGTTTTTTCGCAGTATTTTTTTAAATACTTTGGGAACATTTTTAGCTATTCGTTTTGAAAAAGTAAAATAAAAATTTCTATAATAAGTATACCCTCCTTCAACAAATATATAGAGCTTAGGTTTAAAGCGTTTATCAAAATAAAAAAGATTAAATGGCATCCTGCTTGTATCGGGCTGTAAACAAATCTGTTTTTTTGATAGCTCATGTTTATCAAGTATCAAATTTAAAACATAGAGGGGTATTCCGCTACCGATTTCAGTCATAAATTCATAAGATCGTTCTTCTATCAAAGACTTTGAACTATACCTTCTCATAAGGCTGTCGATTATATTTTGTTTCTGGACTGAATCAATGTTTTTATTTTTGAGCATTGACAATATCAATTCCAAAGACGTATTATCCATTTCCCTACGGTCTTTTTCCATTTCTTCCATGAAAGATAATTTTACATTTTCAATATAGGAAAAGGAGTCAAGAGACTTGTATGCCTCTTCAATCTGTTGAATCAAAGGCTGGCTGTTCAGCATGTGAACAAACAAACCATGTGTCAATAGTATTATTAATATCCTCTTCATAATTATTTTAACCCTTTTAATAGAAAAAACCACCAATTTTTATCTACGGCAGATAACTTGTAATTGCCAATTCTATAGCGCAATATTACCTTATTGGAATAGTAGCGTATTGAACGCAAGTTATCGGCATGGAATAGACCATTATTGTGCGGCATGTGTGTATGAAGCAAATGGCCCGAATTTAGTATTTCACGTGCTACTTCCGGATCGGCAAGTGCAGAGGGATCATTATATATAAAAGCATCGAATTGCTCATAAAGAAGTTTTTGGTATAATGCTCGAGTTATTTTTACCCCAGCATCTTCCTGATACTCGGTAATGGTCTTATATTCCCCATATGCAGTATTCCCATCAAAATAATCATCTGCTTCGGCAAATGTTGTTGGAACACAATCATTCATGTTTTTTGAACCGACATTATTCCACCTTAATATGCTATTGTAAAACTTCTTGATATAATCATCTAATTCATATTCTTCCATCTGAGCAATTCTATATACATAGATTTTATTACCCAGCATATACAGGATAGTATTCATACCATCTAATTCATAACAACCTAATAAATATGTTGGTTTTTTTTGCAGTATTCTCCCGAACACTTTTGGAGCGTTTTTAGCTATTCGTTTTGAAAAAGTAAAATAAAAATTACTATAATAAGTATACCCGCTTTCAACAAATATATAGAGCTTAGGATTAACGCGTTTATCAAAATAAAAAAGATTAAATGGTATCCTGCTTGTATCGGGCTGTAAACAAATCTGTTTTTTTGATAGTTCATGTTTATCAAGTATCAAATTTAAAACATAGAGGGGTGTTCCGCTGCCGATTTCAGTCGTAAATTCATTACACGGTTCTTCTATCCATGATTTTGAACTATACCTTCTCATAAGGCTGTCGATTATATTTTGTTTCTGGACTGAATCAATGTTTTTATCTTTGAGCCTTGACAATATCAATTCCAAAGATGTATCAATTGCTTTTCTGTGGTTTTCTTCCTTTTCTGCCCTGAAAGATAATTTTACATTCTCAATACAGGAAAGGGTATCAAGAGACTTGTAAGCCTCTTCAATCTGTTGATTCAATGTCTGGCTGTTCAGCATGTGAACAAACAAACCATGTGTCAATAGTATTATTAATATCCTCTTCATAATTATTTTAACCCTTTTAATAAATAGAACCACCAATTTTTATCTACGGTAGATAACTTGTAACTGCCAATTCTATAGTGCAATACTACCTTGTTGGAATAGTAGCGTATTGAACGTATGTTATCGGCATGAAACATGCCATTACCGCCATGCGGCATATTTGTATTAATCAAATAACCCGAATTTAGTATTTCACGCGCTAATTGCGGATTTTCAAGTTCAGAGGCGCTATATGCAAGAGCATCAAATTTCTCATAAAGAAGTTCTTGATATTTTATACGAAAATCTTTTACTCCGTAATCTTCCTTATAATTAGTAATGGTTTTATATTCTTCATATGTAGTATTCCCATCAAAATAATCATCTGCTTCGGCAAATGTTGTTGGATCACAGTCATTCATGTTTTTTGAACCGACATTATTTATTCCGAATTTTACTTCGGCATAGGGCTTTTCCGAAGTAAAAAATGACCATTGCGTTCTGCCGTATTTTACCTTGCCTCCCCACCAATAGTTTAACCCTCTTTCTTTTGACTGTTGATAGCCGGAATAAGCCCCTCCTGCAAACCCGCTTGCCGCCTGAAAGCCCCAACCGTTAAAAAAGTCTTGTCCGTACATGGTATTTGTTAACCCATTGGTTAATATGTTTCCGCCGGCGTGTATCAATCCATTTGGCATCATGCCTGGAACATTCACAAACGAGAAGCCCGCATTCATCATTCCGGTTACAAAGCCTTTTCCTGCGCCGCTCCAAAAACTATCCCCGTTATCCACAGACATTATGCCGCCTTGAATCCATGCCATATCAAGCTGCATTGCTGCGGGAACTAAAGCCTGACAGAATATAGCTGCAAGTATTGTAAAAATAAACTCTCCGCTTTCATCGGTATAAATTAAGGGATTGTTGAGGGCATAGCTGTATCGGTTAAAGTTCTGGCTGTAGTCGGGGGCCTGCACGTAAGGGTCGGGCGAGAGGAAACGTCCCAGCACGGGGTCGTACAGTCGGGCATTCATATTCACCAGCCCAAAAAGAGGCAAATGCTCGTGCCCCGTATAGCCGCGGTTAAATTTCAGGGCGGGTTCGGTTCCGGGAGCATAAGGCGTCTGGCTGGCAGGGTTGCGCATGCGCCCCCAGGCGTCGTAACTGTATTCGGCAACTTTAGCTCCGCTGGCATTAGTTATTTGCGTAACGCTGCCCATATGGTCGCGGTGCAGGTAATACAGCTTCCATACCCCGCTCTCTTTACTGTAAACGGCAGGGGCGTCGTACGGCGTGCCCCCCAGGTACAGATACTCGCTCTTCACCGTTGCGTCGGCAT
>JAISFN010000058.1 GCA_031263585.1 Prevotellaceae bacterium
CCCGTCAAATAAGTGTCTATTATCCTAATCTGATGGAACTGGCACATCTGAACCCGATATTTAGCAAACATCCGGAACATAGCTCGAAGTCCGTCGCGCAAACACCATCTATCTGAAATACATTATCTTCAAGCCAATCCATACCTTCTTTGCAACCGGCAAGCGTATCATAGCGGACAAATTTACGCTACAAAATACGTTTGGTACGTCGGTCTTTGACGACTATAACCCCGAAATTAAGACCCCGATAAGCAGTATCCGTAAGTACTACAAGCTCTTTTTTAGTGGAAATGATTCCACTATGATTGATAGGTTTTAGTTTTCGACGAACAGCCGAGACGCTGATTTTATATTTGGCCGACAGTTGATATACTGTTTGCTTATCAAAGATATAATCGCGCCAAAGCCATTGTATGCAAAATACTTACCTGATAATAAGCCACTTATTGCGATATCTGCTTAAATACCTCTGTCGACTATAATTTAAGTCGGCTTTTATAATTTGAAAAATCAAAATAAATACTTTTTTAATATTAATTTAGAATATGTTTTAATTTTATAGCTAAAAAATATTATCAGCTGTAAAAATTCTTAGTAATTATTGTTTTATCCGTACTTTTGTTTTGATGCAAAAGTACCAAAAAATCAAGGTGGGACTCCTCGGCGACCCACTGATGTTTCGCCGCCTGAATAACAGCGAAGCCCTCATAAACACCTTTAAATCAATTTAATAACTTATATGCTAATTTTGCGTATTCAAATCTCATTAACCATCTCATTAAGCCCGTTCCCTTATCCAAGGATCATCGCAAGCGTATCATAGAAGCCAAATTAAGAGGCGACACGCAATCCAGAATATCATCCGACAAATCCGTCCATATAAGTACAATTACCAAACTGTGTTTTTTTTTATTGCGAGACAGGGAGTTACTCACTACGTCAGAATCCCAGTGGTCGGAAACCGGGGCTGTCGTCCGAACAGCTTGCACAGGTGCTGGTCGCCATCTGCGAACAGCCCGACATCACACTGCAGGAGTTAAAAGAAAAGTTCAGTCTTCCGGTTAGCCTTCCGGCATTGAGTAAAGCCATAAGAAACAGCCTTAAACTGTGTTATAAAAAAACGCTATACCCCGTGGAACAGCATCGGGAAGAGGTCTGAATAAAGCGCGAATCATGGAAATCCGAGCAGCCGGGAATAGATATTGACAAGCATGTATTCATTGATGAAAGCAGTATTGATACAGGTATGACCAGGCTGTACGGGCGCGGAGCGAGTAATGAGCGTGTGACGGAGCACACCCCCGATACCCGGTTTGAGCGTACCACTGTTCTCTCATTCATACGGGCAAATGGAGATATGGTTCCACTGATAATTGAGGGTTCGCTCAACGGGGAACTTTTCAGGGAGTATATCACCCAATGTCTTGCGCCCACTCTTAAAACCGGTAATATTGTTGTGATGGACAATTTGAGTTCACATAAGGTGGAAGGGATAATGGAGCCGATCATTACTGCCGGAGCCACTATTCGATATTTGCCCCCATACAGTCCCGATCTTAATCCCATTGAGATGATGTGGTCGAAAATAAAGGCGTATCTGAGAACGGTGAAAGCCCGAACAAAAGAATTGTTGGAGACCGCCATTGCTGATGCTTTAAATCTAATTTCAGTATCGGATATTTTAGGATGGTTTGCCGAGGATCGATATAGTACACAATAAATTCAATTGATATAATATAACAGCTTGATAGTGATTTAGTATCGGAAAAGAATTTCCTGAATTAGCTCCAATTTAAATACAAAAGCAAGCTGTAATAATTTACAACCTGCTTTTGTCTGAGACTATAGTACTAAGATTAAATTACTATGTTATAATTTATTTTGCCCCGAAATACTTCATGTACAAGTGCCTGAACCACAACTCGTATACAGGGTTGATAATACGGGGTTTACCTTTCACAAACTCGATAATTTCTTTTTTCTCCAAAGCGCCCCTTACACGTGTAATGTTAGCCGAAGAATTAAGATGATATTTATTTATATTTTCGGCCGAACAAAAACGATCTACTCCGTCAATAACTGCCTTGATATAATTAACTTGCGAATTGCTTAACGTACCTGTAAGTTGGTTAAAAGTATGATCGTAATAGTTCATCAAATCTTCAACCGTGTTTTCAACCAGCCTTTCGGTAACAAAACCTTTGGTATTCTTCCAAACCAAACCGGCAAACAGTTGCATGTAGCAAGGATAATTCTGTACAATCCGGCATAACTTCTCAGCCAGTTCTTTCTGAATTACCCGTCCACTTTTCGAAAAAGATTTGGTTATATACTCAGCAAATATCTTTTCATCAATTGGTTCTAAATATAAAATATCGCCGAAATTATAAAACGGCCTTTTTTCTCTTTCAAATAATTCACGCATCAAGTTTTTCTTACTTCCACTGATGATGTAAGTAACACTATCATGCTTTTTCCATGTGCATGCTATATACTTTTGAAATTCATACTCATCCTCGAAATATTCGATATTCTGGAATTCCTCAATACAAAGTACAATCTTCAAATTATAATCCAACGCAAGTTTCTGAGGTAGCATGACTATTTCATCTCGGTGTTGTTTAAGAACCTCGGTATCAAATTGCAAGTAAATTTCATTTTGTTTTGAGTCGATATTTACTTGAGGAGCTGTTAACGGCAAGTATCGCTGGGCTATTTGTACCCAAGTATCGCTGGTGTTTGCCAATGTCTTAACAATCTCATTAGCCAGCTTGGCATAAAACTCATAAGCTTCCCGAACATTAAAAATGTTCAAATAGCAAAACTTCAGGTTTAAATCTTGTTTCTGGACTTGAAGTGCTGCTTGCCGTATGAGCGACGTTTTACCATAACGAGGCGATGCAATGATGACTGCATTTTGAGAGTTAAGCATATTGGATGATAGCCATGTCAGCTCCTCCTTGCGACCAACAAAATTTTCTCCTCCTACTTCTTTTACATAAATAAATGGCGAATCCATATTTTTCCCCCTAATTTTATGGATATTAATACTATATGATACTTAAAACAGGAAACATAAAATGTTTGATATACAATTTAAGTAATTAATGTATTAACTAGTTAGGCTTTAAATAATATTTAACTACTTTATGTATCCTGATATCTTTTGATTGTAAAACAATTTCATATGTTAACCGACATATACCGAACGAAACCATTCATTAGTTCCCGCTGAATTAATTACTTTCAAGGCTTTTAAGCAATTCATCTATTTTGGGCGATAAAATAATCTCCGTTCTCCGGTTTTGTTGTCTTCCTTCGGCTGTTTTATTTGTATTTATAGGGGCATATTCGCTATGCCCGGCAGCAATAACCCTTTTTGGATCTATTGTACTTCCTCCCTTGAGCAGGGTCCTTACTACGGTTGTGGCACGTTTTACGCTCAAATCCCAGTTATCAATTAAATTGCCCGAACCCTGATAAGCCAAACTATCGGTATGCCCTTCAACCATTATATTAATGTCGGTATTTTGTTCGAGTACTTTGGCTAATTGCTCCAAAGCAGTTACTCCACCTTGCTCAACATCGTACCGTCCTGATTTAAACAGTAGTTTCTCGTCCATTGACACGTAAACTTTCCCGTCCTTTTGCTCAATGGTCAAGCCTTTTCCTTCAAAGCCCAGCAATGCGTCGGCTACTTTTTTACGAAGCTCCTTAACCGCCTGTTCCTTTTTATCCAACGCGGCTTGTAAATCAATCAGTTTTTTATTTCGTTCGCGTAGTTCTTCTTCTTTTTTCTGTAACTCTTCCTTATCTTTTTGTAATTGTTCAAGTAACGCCGCTATTTCCTTTTCGTTATTGTTTTTAAACTGGCTTTGCATGTTCTCAAATTCAGCTAGGTTATTTTGCAAACGGCTTAGTTGCTTCGTTAATCCGTCTACTTTATCGGCTTCGGTTTGTAAAAGCTGTTTTTCGCGCTCGAGCCGGTCGATAAGGGCTTGCATCTCATCCGATTTCACATCCAGCATATCATAACGGCTCCTTAAGTTATCATAATCTTTTTCAAGAGACTGATGCTTTTTTTGAGATACGCATGATATCCATATAAGCGAATACAAAACCAAAATTATAGTACTCCCAAGCTTTACCCTTTTCATATTCCATAATATTTGTAAATTCAAAGATATATAAATTTAAACATTAACAACCTCACATCCCCTCAATTAATGCTTGCAATGTTATGCTAAAGCAGATTATCGTATTTTTTTGTAAAATTTGCATTTTTATTGCAAAATAGAGGTTCAAAGATATTTGTCACACTATTAGCAATATATACCCACGTATCGTTTCGTGCAAATTTTATTCAAGCTAATATTCATGCTTAAAAACATATAAAAAAGGTTAATTTAACAAAAAAAAGAACTAAAAAATCGACCAACAGTACCTCTTTTTTTAATAAAAGGATAATAAAATAATTTCTGAATTCATAAAAAATAAGTGGAGATTTTCTTTCTCCACTTTATTATTTATCTATTATCTATAGATTCTATACCAAGTACCAAAATACATGATGTGCAATTGAGATGATCAATTTATCCTATCCGGCAAGTTGCAAAATATTTTTTTGCGCCGTTGCTCTCTCTTAGCAGGCTAAAACTAGCCGAACTTGTTTGTCCGCTGCCGGCATCATTTTTATTTTCGCCGGTTGCATCGGCTGCCTGAGGAATTGTTAATGTAAATGTATTGATAACACCCTCTAAACGGCGCATGTAATCGCGCTTATCGTAGCGGGCGGCAAACACATAGCCATCAACCATTACTATACGGCGGTTAACATTATCAACATATGACCGACTGATAAAGGGGCCTCCCATAAAACCATTTTCAACATCCCACAAGCCACGCATTTCGCCGTATGTTTGCCCTTTAAATGATTTTATCTCCAGATGCGGCGTAACAACCGGACTGGTTATCATCCACGAGCTGTCGAGATCGCCGAGTACGTATTGTTTTAAAAACTCATTACGTTTATCAACCAAATAATCTACGG
Source organism: Prevotellaceae bacterium (assembly GCA_031263585.1). Taxonomy (GTDB): domain Bacteria; phylum Bacteroidota; class Bacteroidia; order Bacteroidales; family UBA932; genus JAISFN01. The sequence goes on from JAISFN010000058.1 coordinate 5,051, forward strand.
TAAATGTGCTATCGCTGGTAAAAGGGAATGTATAAATAAAAATCCCCATATCAACGTAATTATTACGGTTGGTAAACCACATGAAGTTGGCATCGGATGATACAGGCAATTTGCGGAATCCCTGAGGAATAAAAATCCGCACTCCGAATTTTTTCTCAACAGCTTCACGTAATGACCGGTCTTCATACTTTATTGCGTTTGCCGTTTGCCTATCAAGCTCAGCCTGCTCCATATAGGTGAGCAAGGTTTTACGTTGTTCGTCAAACTTTAAAGCAATACTGCGGGCATCATGCCCCGAAGCATTTATAACAATTTGCGGAGTAGCCCACCGATCGTACAGTATATTTATTTTTGTTATGGTATCCTCGGGGACTACATTAACAACAATTAAATTACGATGACGCTGGAAAGCCCTCGAAAAACTGGAATACGGCACACTCATAAGTTTAAACATTGGCTCGGTTTGCGGCAGCATCGGGTAAGCTTGTGTAAATATGCCGCGTATTGTATCGCCTATTTCCGAATCCCATAAGGGTTTTTCGATAATTACATATATTTCGCCCAATTTACCTGTAATACCCGGCATTACCGAACCCGACTTATTCTCATTACAAGATAAAAATGCAAGTAACGAGGCTAGTATACTTACAAGTGTTAAATATTTTATGGTAGCTTTCATAGCTGGTATGTTTTAAGTTTTACCAATTAATTTATTTATAGTTTGATTGTGTCCGGTCCTAAGTATAACCGGCTCTTTTTCACCTAACAAAATAACCGGATACTAATTCAATAAATGGCGGAATATGTCGTTACTAATAGCATAAACCATAATGAACAGCAATATGAACAAGCCTGTTACCTGAGCATATTCTAAAAATTTATCACTCGGTTTGCGGCGGGTAACCATTTCATACAATAAAAATATTACATGTCCGCCGTCAAGAGCAGGGATAGGTAATAAATTTATAACAGCCAACATTATCGACAACAATGCTGTAAGGCTCCAAAAAGCATGCCAATCCCATGTTCCCGGAAATATTTTTCCGATGGTAATAAAACTACCTACACCTTTGTATGCCTCGGTTCTAGGCGTAAATATCAGTTTAAGCTCTTTTAAATAATTGGCAATAGTTGTGTAGGCTTTTGATATCCCGGCCGGGAACGACTCGAAAAAGCCGTATTTATAGGTTGTTAAATTAAAATATTGATTAAGGCGACCTTCAATGGCAATCCCCAATAAGCCGGCTTCGGATACTTTTACGGGAATTGTTAGCCGGAAATCATTACGCAAGACTTGCAATGGGATAGTCTGACCTTTGTAACTTGCCAGTATGCTACGGGCCGACTGGAAAAATTCAACCGGAATAGTATCAATCTGAGTAATACAGTCGCCGGCTAGCAGGCCAGATTCAAAGTTGGGGGAATCATCGGGTATCTGCCCAACAACAAAGGGAAGCATCGGCTCGAACATGCCCGGCGTATTCAGCATATCTTTCAAATAATCTCCACCCATTGGAATAACTAACTGTTTACCATCACGCTCAACTGTAACGGTTTTTACCTGCTCTCGAATCATTTCGAGTTGCAGTTCATAAAAACCGATATCGGCCGCAGATTGATTATCCAGCATAAGTATTTTATCGCCATTGCGGAAACCCATACTATATGACAACGAATCGGTTGCAATTCCATATTTTACATCGCGATTCAATAAATTCTGTTCGCCCCAGGTGAAAAGAATCATGGCATACAGAAAAAATGCCAGCAGTACGTTGAACATCACACCGCCAATCATCATTAACAAACGTTGCCAGGCAGGTTTGGTACGGAACTCCCAAGGCTGGGGGGGCTGGTTCATCTGTTCGGTGTCCATCGACTCATCGATCATACCTGATATTTTACAATATCCGCCTAAAGGTAACCAGCCGATACCATACTCGGTATGGCTATTTTTAGGTTTATAGCGGAATAAAGCGAATTTTATATCGAAGAATAAGTAAAATTTTTCAACCCTGACTTTAAACAAGCGTGCAAAAGCAAAATGCCCCAATTCATGCACTAATACTAATATCGATAAAGCGGTTACTACTTGTGCGATTTTAACCAATACCTCCATATATGCGATGTGTTATTTTTTGCAAAGTTAGTATTTTAAGCGGTAAAGCTATTTATATGCCGATATTTTATATGACAAGGAGATAGGAGTAATTTAAAATATTTATTTAATCATTTTTGCATAATTCAATCATATTTCATGTATTTATCTAATAATAAAAGATGTAAATATCAAATAAGGGGCAAAACCAACAGAAGCAGAGAAGGCCGGATTGGAGCATTTGTACAAAACCAGTGATAATGCTGTTGCACGTAAACGCAGTTTCCTTTTACTTTTGTTTAATGACAATTATTTCATAAAATCGATACGTTCAATAATCAAAATAAATCGCGGCACATTCAAATCTCTATACGATGATTGTGAAGCAACTCAAGGATTTGAATCTATCGGGCAAGAAACTTCTTCATTAATTAAGATATTATCATGGGCAATACCCTCTTCTATTTTTGAAAGAATGGATTGTATCTTCTTTTTCCCACTTGGCTTTATTCCTTTTTGTGCTTTTCTTTCAGACAAAGGTATATTTATTCGACCTCTTCGAGAAATCATTTATAATCAATATTGATATTATATAAAGCAGCGATCAGATTGAATCTAAGCGAAAATCGTTTCCTTCTATTGTGATACTTCCCGGCAAGAATCCTAAAAACCTTAACATCTCGAATAATGTTTTCGATCATTATCCGCTGTGATGATATTTCCCGATTTTGTCTTTTTTAGTTAGTGGTTGTCTCTTGCTTCTTTTCTTGGGGTGTTCGCTATTAGCATGAATTTTATCAAATCCATGCTAACCTGTATCTAGTAAGCATTTATAGATAGGCTTGAAATAAATTTTACTTTTTTTGAATAGCTTGAAATCATGCCGCCACCCCTTACCAAAGGCCGTGCTAATTATTTTTCTACTTGACTTGTCCGCGATGATTTGTGTATTCTGGGTGTGACGCTTCTTCTTACCGGAGTAATTTAATTTTTGCTTTTTTTAGGACGTTCCACGGGGCTCTCGGTCGCGTTAATCAATACGATCTCAAAAGTATTCCCCGGTTGTACCAGTGCCTTTTTACCATGCAAATGAAAGCGAGGGCCTTTTTACAAGATTATTTATGCCTCTTTAATGATCTAACAAACATGACTTTCTGATATACCGTATGTGATTCCTATAGGGAATTGAATGCGGTACTTGCGGTAATACATCAACAATAACAACACCTTGTCCGCATTACTTAACTTGGCCGAGGAGCCCCTGCTCGGGTGCTTTCCTGATGCGGACTTTACTTGATTTAGAATATCAAACATTTGATCTAACACTTCACACTTAACTCCTGTCTCTTAAATTTGGAGGAACTCAATCCTGCTATTTCTTTGTATAACATGGGATAAAGATACATTTTTTATTCTATATCTATTTCCCGAAAAAGACTAGAGTCATGTCAATTTTATAATGTCTGATATATGTCTATTAGCCACAAAAACGACTATGATGGTACGTTATAAAGTAACATTAACCCAAGAAGAGCGGACAGAATTGGAAAACATCTTGAAAAAAGGGAAACATACCTCATTGGAATTCCGTAACGCATGCATTTTGTTAAACAGCGATGAAAGCGCAGCAGGGAAAAACTGCAGTAATGAAGACATAGCGCAGATGCTTCACATAACCACAAAGACTGTTGAGCGGTTAAGACAGCGATTTGTGGAAGATGGTTATGGAGCTTGCCTGGGCAGGAAGC
>JAISFN010000125.1 GCA_031263585.1 Prevotellaceae bacterium
GCTTTTCCGGAATTTCCGTTTATGATGGATATGGCATGGAAACACAATCAAGACAAAATAGAAGACTTTATAAAGTATTTCAAGGATTATGCGTATGCCGAAAATAAAATTTATACCGATTTGCAAACCGCCTATGCCGGCAAATCAACTTCAGCTTTGAGAACTGCCTTTGAAAGAGCAAACAGTGCTGTTCCGCTGATCGGAAACAATATTGACGTATCAAGAATCAATGCCTTGATGCTCCAGTGTTTCGATAAAGACTTGAAACTCTGCACAACCGCTACCGAACGGATAGAATCGTATATGACTTATACCGGCAAAAAGTATTTCTCAAGAAGCACGGTAGCCGGATATTATGTTTCTGCCGACGATTTCAAACAACTGATTGCCGAATTGAGAAAATGCACTCCGCTGTTGCAACAGAGCCAGAGTATCGAAAGTGACATACATGATACGTATTTTGCAAAGCGTTTTGAAAGCGGAGTTGCCGAATGGAAAAGTTTGACAGTCGACTTTCCGGACAGGAAAAATCAGATAATAGCATGTACGCGCCGGTTTATCATCTCAAAAAGTTATTATAACAGTAAATGGTCAGCGAATATTAATGCCGAATTGAAGGAAACCGGCAATGTGATAAGAGGTCTGGTATCCTATATCAATGCCAATGTGCCGGATAACGAAGGTATGCAGTCCGCAAAGAAAAATCTTGCAGATGCATACAATATTCAAACTAAATACCAAAACGATTTGCACAAAGCAGAATCTTACGAATCACAAATCAAATCTCAAATACGTAAAATAAGGGAAGCTGTGGAAAAAACGCAAATAATCCCGCCGTATAACATTAAAAAACGTAGTCGTAATGTAGCAAGTGAACGGTTGGAAGATATAGATATTAGAATTGTCTTTCTTCCAGCTGATGTGTATGCTCACTACGATTATGATGACAGGATATATTATAGTGGCGGTGGTGGTCTTACCACGAGAGACAATGAGGCAAAGTCATTGGATGAATGTATGTTGAAATTTGTCAAACACCATCGGTTTATTACTCAATGGGATCGTGATCTGGAACGCGTGGAAAACTTGGAAAAAGCCGAGAAAATAATCGAGCAATTCAAGCGATATGGGATAAATGAATGGTATAAAATTGAATACTTCGAATAAAAACTGTAAGGACATGAAAAAAGCAGTAATATTATTATGTGCGGTGTTGTTTTGCCTGCCTCTGGCCGGCCAGAAAAAAGTATACCGTCCTACAAAGGACAACTATAGCCTTAAAAACGGCATGTGATTGTAGATAAGAACGGCTTCCTGATAGCTGTGATAGTAACGGTAGCTAATATCCATGACAGTAAAGCCGCTTATTTGCTTATGCGAATGGATAAAGAGTTATGCATTCCGCTCAAAGTTCTATTGGCAGACGGTGGATATCGAGGCAACAACTAGAAAGAGTAAAGAATACTTTCGATTCTATTAAACAGGTTGTCGTTAGCAATTTCAAAGGACAGGAATTTCGTCCCAAACACAAATGCTGGATAGTAGAGAGAACTTTCGCCTGGCTCGATAACTATAGAAGGCCTTGTCGCAATTACGAATTAATTTGCGACTCAGCAGAAGAAATGCCCAAAATTGCAACTATAATATTATTATTGAATAATAATTTAAACAGGCTCTTAATTTATTCAATATTCAAAGGTATGAAAAATATCAATACAATTATTATTATCAGAAACTGTTTAAATTAGAATAAAATATTGGTTATCAGCTGATTGCTCAGATGATATTTCTTATCTTTTGATTATCAATTCATAAAGAATGATAACAAATTATTTGACCAAGTTAAGCGGTAGCCAATACGATGCAAGGATACAAATAATTGGCGACACCCGCAAGCGTAAACATCCGTTACGGAAAATATTGAACGTTGTTGTTTAGCTTTAAAGACTGGTTGTCAGCGGCGCATGCTGCCATGCGGTTTCCCGGAACGGCAACTGGTCTATTATTTTTTCACGATGGAAAGAAGAAAGTACATTCGAGGACATACATGAAAATTTGTGGGATAAATTCTGGGAACGGCAAAAAAGCGCCAGTCGCCTAGTGTTGGACTGATAGCTAGTCAAAGGGTGAAGACGAGCCGTGTTGGGGGTGAAATTCGTGGCGTGGGGCAAACGGGAATGAAAACAGCCGGAGACTTGAAGAAAAACTTGTCCGATTCAGGGGTAAGCTGCGGAAGTATTGCCTCCGATGATTGGGATAGCTTTGCTGCCCCGCATTTAAGGGTGGAAACCATCGCACAGAAAAGAAATATACCGTAGGTATCGGGGGGATGTTTGCCGACTGGAGCATCGCATCAGGCGGGCCTTCCGTAAAACTTGCTGTTTGTCCAAAATAATATGCGGGCGTTTAAAAAGTATTTAATAAGCATTTAAACGTATTTTAAAAGCATTTTAAAAGTATTTAATCCCGCTTTCTTTTACATCAATTTCGGCTTTGTCTTTAGCATACTTTGGAAAACAACATCGAATTTCTTTGTATCATAAACCTATAACGGTTATTTAAAACTAATCGTATAGCAAGTACATCAACATTTTATCTGGATAAATCCTACCCGACATATATTTTCTGTAATTTAGCATTATAAATTCAATAAAAATGATTTATAACGATGAACAAATTATGCGCCGTTGTTTTGAGCTGGCGCGTAATGGCGGGGGGCGTGTTGCTCCCAACCCTATGGTAGGGGCGGTTATTGTGTACAACGGGAAAATTATCGGCGAGGGTTATCACTCTCATTACGGTGCGCCACATGCCGAAGTAATGGCGATTGAATCGGTTACTGATAAGTCGTTGTTATCCCGCTCGATTATTTATGTAAGCCTTGAGCCTTGTTGCCATTATGGGAAAACTCCGCCATGCACACAACTTATTCTCGATAAGGGAATACCTAAAGTGGTAATTGCAGCAGCCGACCCGTTTACAAAAGTGAATGGCTGTGGTATTCAATTGTTGAAAAATAATGGAGTCGGAGTTGTTACCGGAGTATTGGAAAACGAAGCCCGCGAATTGAATAAATTCTTTTATACCTATCACGAAAAAAAACGCCCCTATATAATTTTAAAATGGGCCGAAAGCGTCGATGGATACATTGACAGTATCCGCCCTGCGAATGAATTGCCGACTAAAATTACCAATGCAATGTCAAGTGCTTTGGTTCACCGCTGGCGCTCGCAAGTACAGTCGATTATGGTTGGGACAAATACCATTATACGGGATAATCCGAGATTAACCGTACGTAATTATCAGGGTAACAACCCCCTGCGTACTATTATTGACCGTAAAGGTAAATTACCGGCAAACGCATTGGTATTTAATAACGAATCGGAAACACTCCTATTTATTCCGCAAAAATCGGACATTGATTATGGTAAACATACTGTTCAAATCGAGATAAATTTTAACGATAATGTTGAAGAACAGATTTTGTCGGAACTGTATAAACGTCAAATTCAATCCTTATTTATTGAAGGAGGTACACAGTTAATTACTAATTTTTCGGTTAAAAATTTATGGGACGAGGCCCGTATCTTTATCGGCAATGTATTTTTGAAAAACGGAGTTAAAGCTCCACAAAAACCGGATATTTCACCTATCTATGTGGAAATCATTGGAAACGATAAGCTATTAGTCTATCGGAAAAATAATTTGTAACTTAGCATTTTATTTTTTTAATGTAAAAAGACATAAAATAATTATAAGCGATTTATAATCGCATTATAATCAGAATACAACAACAGTATTTAACTATATTCATGCAAAACATATTAAATCAGATAGATAGCCCTGAGGATGTTCGATATTTGAATGAGTCGCAATTAATACAGCTGAGCCAGGAGATACGTGAATTTATTATAGATCAATGCGCCGCAAACCCCGGACATTTTGGCGCCAGTTTGGGCGCTGTGGAATTAGCCGTAGCGCTGCATTATTCATACAATACACCTTACGATAAAATTGTTTGGGACGTGGGACATCAAGCTTATGCCCATAAAATATTGACAGGTAGGCGTGATGCATTCACTACAAACCGTAAGCTTGGCGGAATAAGCGGTTTTCCGCGGATGTCGGAAAGCGAATATGATGCTTTTGGCGTAGGGCATGCGTCAACATCAATTTCGGCTGCTTTAGGTATAGCCGAAGCCGCTCATTTAAATAAGGAAGACAGGCATGTTGTAGCAGTTATCGGAGATGGTGCAATGACCGGCGGTCTGGCTTTCGAAGGGCTTAACAATACAGGTTGGCTGAAACCTAATATGTTAGTGATATTGAATGATAACGATATGGCTATCGACCCTAATGTGGGTAGTTTAAAGGAATATCTTGCAAAGCTTACCTTATCCGGGAAATATAATCAGTTTAAAAAAAGTATCTGGAATTTTCTTGGCAAAAATAATTTTCGTACGGTTATTCAACGTTTTGAGAACTCTGTTAAATCAGCGGCTTTGCCCGGAAGCAATATTTTTGAAACATTGGGCTTCCGTTATTTCGGACCTATCGACGGCAATAGTATTTTTTGGCTAACAAATGCTTTTAAAAGAATAAAAAATATCGAAGGGCCATGTTTTTTGCATGTTGTAACAAAAAAAGGAAAGGGATACAAACTTGCAGAAGAAAGCCAAACCGAATGGCATGCACCCGGAAAGTTCAATAAGGAAACCGGACAACGTATTATAATCAAGTCGGATAAGCCGACACCATCACGCTACCAGGATGTTTTTGGAGAAACTATTGTTGAGCTTGCCAAAAAAAATGATAAAATTTTGGGGATTACTCCGGCTATGCCAACAGGGTCATCATTAAACATTATGATGGAGGAAATACCCGACAGGGCTTTTGATGTGGGCATTGCCGAGGGTCATGCGGTTACTTTTTCGGCCGGTTTGGCAGCAGGGGGATATTTGCCGTTTTGTAATATTTATTCCTCGTTTATGCAGAGGGCATATGATAATGTTATCCACGATGTTGCATTGCAAAACCTGAATGTTGTTTTTTGTCTCGATCGAGGGGGGATAGTAGGGGAAGACGGAGCTACCCATCACGGAGTTTTTGATTTAGCTTATTTCCGCTGTATTCCGAATATGATTGTATCATCTCCGATGAACGAGGTTGAACTGCGTAATTTAATGTACACGGCGCAATTACCGGGTAAAGGACCGTTTTCGATCAGGTACCCCAGGGGTGGAGATATTACTGCCGATTGGCACCAACCCTTTAAAGAAGTACCTATAGGTAAGGCTCGTATCTTAAAAGATGAGGGTGAAATAGCCGTATTGAGTATCGGCAGTGTCGGCAACGATGTAATTAAGGCCATTAAGCAATATGAAGATGAGGGGGGAACACCTGTTGCCCATTATGATATGCGGTTTGTGAAGCCGATTGACGAAGAGCTTTTACATAAAATAGGCAAACGTTTTTCAAGCATAATTACCGTTGAAAACGGAACTATCATTGGGGGATTAGGTAGTGCAGTTGCCGAATTTTTTACATCGAATAAATACAATGTTTTTATTAAACGTTTGGGTGTTCCCGATCACTTTGTAGAACATGGTACACCGGCAGAAATACATACCCAATGCGGGTTTGATGTAAACGGTATTTATAAAGCATTGAAAGAATTAATATAATCCAGCTACTGTAGATGTTTGGCTTTGCTGATTTTCAATTCGCTATGTTCATCATAGGGCCATTCAGTAGATAAAAAATCAATACCAGCTGATTCATTTTGAATTAGTTGATATTGATTGTATCTTCGTTTACCACCCCGAAAATACGGTTTGGAATCTAAAATCGAGGTAAGCTAAGCGAAAGGATATGCGCAGGAGATACAAAATTTCCAAATTACACCCTACGCAGGATTTTACCGAGTTCGATATTTTTCAGGATTATCGTCAAAGTTTTTTCCAGCGTGGTACCGGTAAAATTCACGGTTTGTTTCCTTTTCGCGAGTTTGCCCAGTCTTTGGGCATGAAAGAATACTCTTTGGGTAGTACTTCCTGCTTTTCACCTAAAGGCGAGATTGCTTTGACACTGCTCAAGCTTTACAGCTGTTCTCCGGACAAGGATTTGCCCGGCCGGTTGAACGCCAATATTCTCTACCAAGTTTTTGCGGCGTGCGGATCAATCCGTTGAATCCATCAAGTAATTTTAAGATTGTCAGCGAAACACACTTCGGGATAGGCGCGAAGAGGGATATTGATAGGGCATTCTTTCCAGCCGCTGGAAGCCCTATTTGGAGGATTTTATGGCGCTGGCGGCTAATGCTGACTGTTGCGGAAATTCCATCTGTGGTCCTGCGGATGTGAAACTCTTACGAGAAGGAGTTTATCAGATTTACCGCCGGTTGAAAATCATAGTCAAGCCCGTTCGAGGCAGAATGCCCGGAACAGAGTATAACAAAGAAAATGGCCGTTATCATGTTTATTCGAAAAAAGGGCAAGTGCACGGCGGATGAAACCCGGGTGTTGAAACGTTGCCTGATGCGTTTATTGGAAAAACTGTTTGGCCGATTGGAACAGACAGTCAAGGATCATAGTTCGCGCCCGGAGATGCCCAGCCTTTTTTACAAACGATTATCGGTTGTCAGGGAAGTATTATCCCAACAGACAATCCGATTTGAGGAATTTAAAGTTAAAGATTTAATTGCCAGTATAGGCAAAGACTATATTCTCCCTATCGCCGGAGAAAAGAAACCCAGCGGGTAGAGTTCGGCGCCAAATCCGGTAGCATTCAGGCGGACGGCATTAATTTTATCGAACATTTGGGTTTTGACGCTTTTAATAACATTGCGGTTTTGATCATTTGCCTCATGTATAAGCGCCAACAAAAGGCAAATTAAGGTGTCTGCAACCTTCCTGAGTGCAAGGACGAGCTGTTTTTACCGATCGACTGTCTATAATGCCCTCGCTGGGATATGATGTCTGCTTATCTAAGCTTCCCCGATGTTCATCCAGTTTATCCTTCACTTCTTCAAAAAAACCTCATTTTTCCATTTTTTAAAATAGGAATAAACCTCTTACTAATGAGGGAAATCAAAAGGAAACATACTCTGCCCTGATTAATCCTAGATTATGCCTGCGTTTTCTTTTTTCGTCTATTCTTTTTTCTATAAATTGCTATTGACTATTTGTCAAGTTTGTAGGGTAAGAACTCATTATTTTGAGTTTTGTGGTGAAAAATCAAAGATGGATTTTTTGCCTTACATTTGAAACACCCTAGCAATATTTTAGTTCTATCCCCTAACAGGTTCTTAGAAAGATCACAAATACAGGCTGTCGATTAATTGAATAAATCGCCGACATTTGGACTGACTTTTTCGCTCTGCGGAATGGTGATCATCTCCTTACGTTTGTAACTCATCATGTTGGCCATTATGTTTGACGGGAACATTTCCAAAGCGTTATTATACTCCATAATGGCGGCATTGTAAGTACGGCGTGCAGCAGTCAATTGCGCCTCGCATTCGTTTAACGATGCCTGCAATTTGCTGAATTGTTCACTGGCTTTTAAATTCGGGTAATTTTCAACAGTAATGTTAAAAGTTTTGATTGCCTGCTCGAAATGTTGGTCTAAATTATTCCGCTCCTGAGCTGTCAGGTTCGGGTTCGATGCTCCGCTTGTACGTAGCTCGGTAAGTTTTTGGAGCAAACCGCTCTCGTGCTGCATATATTGTTTTACGGCGGCAACAAGATTGGGGATAAGGTCGAACCGTTGTTTATACATGGCATCCACCGCGCCATTGGCGTAATCCACCGCATTTTTACGCGAAATAAGCCTGTTATACATCCCGATAATTATGATAAGCAAAAATGCTGCTATGGCAATTGTAACAATTAATCCGGTACTCATTTTGTTTTATTGATTTAAATTTTGTTTTTATTTTTAACAAATGTAGGAAAAATTATCCTATTTGTTTGACTATGTTCAGCCAATATAAATTTATCATAGCAACAACCACGAGAATAAAGAAAAACCAATAGTTAACGGGAGAAAAAACAGAAAGCTCGACAAAAAGTATTCTATAAAACTTGTATCTCCGTTTTTAAAGTATGGCATTGTGAAAATATTTAGCCAAACGGTAATTGTAGAGCTTATTATAACTGTTGAAACTAATAACGCTCACTCCTATTTGGCAAACGGAATACACTTAAAAAGTATCTATAGCATAATATGCATGATACGGAGAAACACAAAGCAGGTACAATACTTTCTTCACCTAACAACAGTAGCAATAAAACATTACCCCGTAATAATTTAAAAAGCAAGCAAAATATAAATTTTTGTTTAACGTCCTTTTCATCTATTAAGAGCCTGTTTAAATTTTCCTCAATAATAATTTTATGGTAGCCAAGTAGCCTTTAGTTTTTTCTTTTGTACTATACTTTTGGTTTGATGCAAAATAAAATTTAAGTCAATAATTAATAATAACTTCCATCGACAATAAAATTTAAACAGGATTTAAGCCACTTTTAATTTCTGCTTTTTCGATTTTTCGATTTTTTCCTGTGCATATTTCAGTGTAATACGCATGGTTTTCAATTTTTTTGTAGGGGCGTCGTACATGGCGTCGGTCATAATGGCTTCGCAAATTGAACGTAAGCCGCGCGCGCCTAATTTAAATTCAATTGATTTGTCAACAATATAATCGAGTACTTCGTTATCAAATTCAAGTTTAATACCATCAAACGCAAACAACTTTTTATATTGTTTCATAATGGCATTTTTAGGCTCGATTAAAATACTATGTAGGGTTGCCCTGTCCAGAGGTTCGAGGTAAGTAAGCACAGGCAAGCGCCCTATAATTTCGGGAATCAGCCCGAACGCTTTTAAATCGGTTGGAGCAATGTACTGCAATAAATTATTATTATCAACTCGCTCTTTATTGCTTACACCGTAGCCAATAGCCTGAGTATTTAAACGGTGTGCAATTTTTTTATCGATGCCATCGAATGCTCCGCCGCAAATAAACAGGATGTTTTTTGTATCAACAACAATGTACTTCTGGTCGGGGTGTTTACGCCCGCCCTGCGGGGGAACGTTAACATTAGCCCCTTCAAGCAATTTTAACAGGCCCTGTTGAACGCCTTCGCCCGATACGTCGCGGGTTATAGACGGATTATCACTTTTTCGGGCAATTTTATCAATCTCGTCAATAAAAACAATGCCCCGTTCAGCGGCCTGTAGATTGTAATCGGCAGCCTGCAACAGGCGTGTCAGTATACTTTCGATGTCTTCGCCAACATAGCCGGCCTCGGTCAGTACCGTTGCATCGACAATGGTGAAAGGCACATGCAACATTCTGGCAATGGTACGGGCTAGCAGCGTTTTACCCGTTCCGGTTTCGCCAACCATGATAATGTTCGATTTTTCGATTTCCACATCATCATTGGTCTTAGGCTGGCGAATGCGTTTATAGTGATTATAAACGGCAACCGAAAGGAATTTTTTAGCTTCATCCTGTCCCATTACATACTGGTCGAGGAAAGCTTTTATTTCATGAGGTTTGAGTAATGCAAACTCTGCGGGTAAACCCGGATCAACGGTTTTTCCATAATCAAGTTCTTCTTTTATGATAAAGTAAGCTCGTTCGGCGCACGAATCACAGATATAACCGGATAGTCCGGCTATTAACATCTGTATATCATCTTCCTTGCGCCCGCAGAAAGAACATTTGTTTTGTTGCGGCATCTGGTAATTATTTTGTTTTATTTTTTAGCCTTTTGTAAAACCTCATCAATCATTCCGTATTCAACAGCCTCGGTCGAGGTCATCCAGAAATCGCGGTCGGCATCTTTTTCAATTTGATCAACGGTTTTACCACTGTGGTAAGCCAGAATTTCATATAACTCGCGTTTTGTTTTCATAATTTCGCGTGCAGTTATTTCGATATCACTGGCTTGCCCTTCGGCGCCACCCATAGGCTGGTGAATCATTACTCGCGAGTGGGGTAAGGCCGATCGTTTCCCTTTTGTACCGGCAGTTAACAAAATTGCCCCCATCGAGGCGGCCATGCCTGTGCAAATAGTTGCCACATTAGGGTTAATAATCTGCATAGTGTCGTAAATGCCTAAACCTGCGGTTACCGAACCTCCGGGGCTGTTTATATATATCTGGATGTCTTTTGCCGAGTCTACAGAGTCGAGGAACAATAACTGAGCCTGAACAATGTTGGCCACTTCGTCATAAATAGGCGTACCCAAAAATATGATACGCTCCATCATTAAGCGCGAAAAAACGTCCATTGTAGCAACATTCAACTGGCGTTCTTCAATAATGTACGGAGTTATCGAGTTATTTATGGCTTTTGTATAGCGGTGCATGGTTGAACTACCGATGCCTGCCTGTTTTATTGCATACTTTATAAATTCGCTGGTAAAATCCATAATTGTTTTTTTATAATGTTAAACCTTATGTTTGCGTTATAACGATTAAAAAGATATTTGTTAACCGGATAATCGGTATTCTGTTTCATAAATCAACCAGAGTCAAAGGTATGAAATTATATTTTACACTGGATTACCTGCAGTGAACTCGCAAAATCTGAAGCAAGCAAGCTTTGCAAGCTCACTGCAGGTAATCCAGTATTTTTCATTTTCCATTCTTCGCCGGTTCCGAGTCGTTTTCGTAAAGCTTTTGCAAACCGTCAAAAGTGATTTCCTTTTCATTAAGCTTTACCTGTCCCCGTACATACTCCAACACCCTGTTTTGCAATACCCTTTCGCCTATACGGTTCACCTCTTCGCGATCTTCCATCATTTTACCCACATAGCCCATTAAATGCTCATCGGACAAATAATTTAAGCCGTACTGGACAAAACGTTCGTGCGCAACATGTAAAGCCTCGTGTTGTATGTCTTCGGTATTAATTTTAATATCCTGTTGCTTTGCCAGATAAGCCATTATACGCTGCCAACGCAAATTATCGGTAAATATATCGAACTCGCGCTCAATATCTTCCTGGGTATATTTGTCTTTGCCAACAACTATCAGCCAGCGTTTTAAAAAATCTTCAGGTAATTGTATCGCCGCTTTTTTCAGCAATACCCTGCGGGCGTCAACTCCAAAACGGATATTACTTTCAGCAGCATAATGCTTGGTAATTTCATCTTCAATACGTTGCATAAATTCAACTTCGTTCTTCACATTACTTTCGCCATATACTTTATCGAATAACTCATGGTTTAATTCGGCCTTTTGTAAATGCTTGATTTCTTTTACTGTCATGATAAAATCAGGATTAAGCTGCTCCAAATCTTCTTTTTTCAAATGAAGCATCGCCGCCAAGTCAATTTCGTTGGTGAATACGGCCTTTACGTCAACCGCTTTGGTATCGCCGACTTTTAACCCTACAAATTCTTTCTTTATATTTTCATCGGTGATGCTTTGCAGCCAAATGTGTGTATCTTCAACCGTATGGGCATTTTCACCCTCCTGATTAAAATCTACGGTTAACGTATCTTCGGCTTCACTGGTTTCGGCATCAGCTAATTGCCCGTAACGGCGTAGTATATAGTCGAGTTGTTTTTCTTTATCTTCATTGCTTACAGTTATCTTGTAATAAGGTATTTGAACGCGTTTGTTCAGTTCTATTTCCAAAGGAGCTACCACGCCGATTTCGTAAGCAAACTCGAAATCAGTATCGTTTTCCCAGTCGATGGGTTTTTGTTCGGTTTCGCTGGGTATGGCTTCGCCGATAAGGTCGAGCTTTTCATCTTCGATATATTTTCCCAAACTTTCGGATATCAGTTTGTTGATTTCTTCAAGCATTACCGAATGCCCGTACATTTTCTGGATAAGGCTCATCGGGACCATGCCTGCGCGGAAACCTTTAATTTCGGCCTTACGGCGGTAATCGTTAAGCACTTTTTTTACACGAGGTTCGTAATCGTTTTTTTCAACCTTTACTTTCAGTACCGAGGTTAAATCATCAATGTTTTGTCTTTCGATATTCATCATTTAACAATTAATAGTTGACAATAGGCAATTAATAATTGACAGTTTGTTCGAATTAACAAATAAAACAAGCTTTATTGTCAAACTCAACGTTCAATTACTAAGTAAGATAAAGGCAGAAGACCGAAGCTGTTGCTTTCTGCCTTCTGCCTTCTGCTTTTGTGCGGGCAAAGGGACTCGAACCCCCACGCCTCTCGGCACCAGATCCTAAGT
The DNA here is from genome assembly GCA_031263585.1 of Prevotellaceae bacterium. GTDB lineage: Bacteria > Bacteroidota > Bacteroidia > Bacteroidales > UBA932 > JAISFN01. The sequence goes on from JAISFN010000125.1 coordinate 12,223, forward strand.
CTGGCGCGGCTACCAATTACGCCATGCCCGCAGCTTAATTTTGAGGGTACAAAGGTATATCTTTTTTTTGATTTATCAAGATTTTTAATCGAAAGTTAGGATAAGAATAAGAACATGATACACGATTTTTTACAGACCAAATATAAATATCTGGTAGAAGTGATAGTATTTTCTAATATCAATTTAAGCAGCCGAAATAAATTATTGCCCTATTTATAAAATTATAAAACATTTAGTGTGTAATAGTTAAAATAATATTTAATCGACAATTATCAATTTACAATACATAAAGCCACGCGAAAGGATTCGCACGGCATCGACTGAAGAACATAGAATAGAGACGCTTCTCTCCGTTCAGCACGACGACCTGATAGAGATTTACTTCAATCATCAATTGGATAATAGCATTTGCCGGATTTGTTTTGATAAATCGATTGCAGCGCCCATTGCTGCATCCATATTATAATATTCCCATTCGGCAAAGCGCCCTAAAAGATATAAATTATCTTTTAGGACAAGTTCTTTCAGTCGGCCAAGCATTTCACGTGTATCCTCATTTTGAATAGGATATGTATACTGCGTATAGGAGTGGGCAAGATGTTTCGGCGTAAACGGTATTTGTTGCAGTTGTTTATCAATATCTTCTTCACTGATGTAGTCAGTAAATTCGATAGTTGCTGTTAATTTTTTGCCGACGCTATTCGATTTTGCAAAATTCCCAGTACAAATAACCCTGTGTGCTAAATAATTACGGTTAGGCAAATAAACCCAGTTGAACGGGTTTTCATCTATTTCGCAAAGAACAGAAGTTGTTCCGTGATATTCAAGCGCTTCGACAGATGATGTAAACGATGATATATCAATGCCTTTAATTATTCGAGGCAAATCTTTAACATTTCCGCAAAAAATAAGCTTATCAAAAGCTTCGCCATTAATCAACCATACGTTATTGGTTCTTTCCATCAAAGTGATACCAATATTATAAGCTATGTCGGTACCTCCGGCCAGCCTGTCGGCAAGAAATTGCGAACCATTATTTTTAGGATAGAAAAAGGTACTGTGTACCATGTTCATCTCCTTTACATGATTAAAATTGTTGTATATAATCTCTTCGGGCGTGGGCATCGGCAATTTGCCCCCCAACCATGACAGGGGTACTTTTTTCAAATCTTTACGCCATATCTTTTCATTATAAGGTTGAAAATAATACTTATACAATGTGTCGCCAAAACGGTAGTATAAAAACTCTTCAAGATTAGCAGGTTCGGGGCACTCATTTTTCACAATCGAAAGTATATCACTTATAATGCTTTTAATAACAGGTTCCTCCATCATGTATATATGATTCTCTATCGGATAAGCTATATACTTCCCGTCGGGCATATATATACTGGAATTACGCACAGCTTTTGAAAACTCGATATCGCGGTTAAAAAATTGCCAAAACCAATCTAAAACGTCCTGTCTCCGTGAGTTAAATACATGTCCGCCGACTTTATGATAAAGATTTCCGTTAATCCTGTCGCATTTTACAAGCCCTCCGGGGCGCGAATCTTTTTCAAATACCTTTACACGAAAGTCATTATTCAGACATTTGGCTACTGAAAGGCCGGAAATTCCTCCGCCTACAATAGCAATGTTTTCCTTTTCCATCTCGATAGTTTTACAGGGTGGATAAAAAATGTATTTCTGGAACAATGTCGGTAAAATGGCATAATGTTCATATGGTACTTTACGGAACAAAGATATGAATTAAATAGACTCTGGAATTTATATACTATTTTTAAGAGCAAAGGCATGAAAAAACAATCAAGCAACAAATCATTCATATACATCAATATACTTTTATGCGTTATATAAATAATTCAAGTTGCTATTTAGTTAAGATAAAAAAAATAAGGTCAATCGCTTAATTTTGTGTTGATAACATAAAAACCGCGATTGACCATTGTTACAAAAACCGTTGCAATATATGTATTTTTTGACGATATTCTCAAATCGATGAATCATAAAGAGCCATCGGGAAGAAAAATTGCAGATTCCGCAATCATTACGGTTACCTTGATTGCTGCCCGTTATTTCGGCGGCAACATTGAAAGCTCCCTTAGTTTT
>JAISFN010000068.1 GCA_031263585.1 Prevotellaceae bacterium
AACCTGCTCAAACTGTATCGTAAGCAGAAAAAGGTTGCTTTTGATCAAAAAAGAACAGTGGAAAATACTAAAACAAGACTTTATAGAGTCGGTCAATACTTCGAAACCACAAAAACTCAGATTGTAAAAGTCACAAATCTAAATCAACAAAAAAGAGCTGCATAATAATCAAAAAAGAGAGCGCCCTTGTGGGACACCCTCTTTTTAGTTTCTAAAAGTACAGCTTTTTTGTACTTTTGAAAGGAAAAGTTTCACGAATATTTCACGAAAAATAGCTACTTTTAAAATATCTATTCAAAAGCGCCAACAACGAAAAAATAAGCTTTTTCTTGTATCCATCAGGGTAACTTGGAAAGGGAAAACTGAAATATACAAAACAATGTTTTTCTATTTCTTTAAGGCTTTAAAGTAAAAAAGCGACGATTCTTTTACTCTTTGGAGATAACAAAACACAATCGTACGTAGCTGCTAATAGCCACACCGTTTTTATTGTGTCTTAAATTTTATCACCTTTACACTCTCCTATCAAAATTTTATTTATATTTGCTACAGTCAGAGGATAATTAATTGATTGAAAAGATTTTGGATAAAAAACAGCAGTAGATAGGTACAGGGGAAAGTGTTGAGATACACTTAGTTTTTCATGCTTTCAAATAATTCTGTTATCTATGTGCAAAGATAAGAATTGTTCCTCAATACAACAAAAATTTCTTCATTTATCTTACTTGTATAGCTTAACTGGTAGTTTTGTCCGATTCAAATTTACGCTCCCTGTTTCGGCATTTCCGGAAAACAATCTGTATCTTTGTAATTAGAACATAAGAGCGGCTGTCAATGGTCAATCCGATAAAATCAAGAACAATTTTAATGCAAATAATTTGGGATTTGTAGCTTTACACATACAGAAGCCGAAAGGCAATGATGCCAGGACAACGGCTCATATCGAACGGACGGTATACCTCGCCAATGCCGACCCGGAACGGACACACCTGAACCGAAACCTTATCGAGTATCCGGAGGGTATCGAAAATAGGACACAAGCGATACAGTACCGCATCGAAATCGCAGGAATAACCCGCAAAATCAGGGAGAACCAAGTGCGGGCGTTGCAGGTTCTGCTGTCGGAACTTCCGAAGATATGCACCGCATACAGTCGAAGGGAAAGTTAGACTACTGGTGCAGGGATAATAATGGTTGCAGGATACATTCAGAAAAGACAACGTTGTTTCTGTCGTCCTGCATCTGGACGAGAAAACGCCCCATATCCACGCTCCGGTAGTTCCTATCGTGAAGGGCGAGAGGAGAAAGACAGAAGCCGAGAAGAACAACGGAAAGAAGAAATACCGTAAAAAGCCTGCCGATATCGTCCGGTTCTGCGCCGATGATATAATTACTCGTGATTATATGGAACGGTTTCAGGATACCTACGCCGAAATGATGGAAAAATACGATTTACAGCGTGGTATAAGGGGTTCGGATGCAAGGCATATCTCCACGCCACAATACTATCGGGATTTATATCAGCAAAATACAGAACTGAAAGAGGATATAGAGTATCTGCAAGACCAAAAGCAGGAGGTATATGATAGCGTCTGCGACCTGTACGACCGCAAGGACGAAGCACGGGAGAAGTTCCTCGATATGGACGAATACGCACGGAATAAGAAGAAAGAAATTGCCGAAATGGAAACCTGCCTAAATCAACTCAAACAGGAACATGAGCCATACAAGGCGCAGGAAGAATTGAATACCATACACAACTATTTCCCGATGATTAAAGAACAAATACGGATCGCAGGGTTATGTGAGCAGGTCGGATTAGTATTCGATTCCATCCGTGCGCTACTATTCAGGAAAACCCTGTCAGGTGAATCTGCTAAATTCTACTCGCCGGAACACAAACAGCACTTTGAAGTGAAAGACATCCAACTGAAAATAGAAAAAGACCCCGACAATCCCGGCAAACTCCGTCTTTCTCTCAATGGGCAGAATATCTTCGACTGAAGTATCAGGAAGTGAAGCAGGCTACAAACTTCTATAAAAGACCCAGCATAAAGCCCGAAGAGGGCAAAAACAAAGGTATTAAGAGATAATTATGGCTAGTTTACAAATATTTGCTAAATTTGAAGGCGAAAAAAATAAATAGTAGTACAAGTGTAAAGTTTAATGAAACATCAAATAAGGCAATCATGGAAGATATCAGATTAGACCACGAATTCGCGAAGTGTACTGAAGAATGGGGATGGAAATACCACCATATGGGCGTTCCGACAAAAGAAAAGATGCCGAATGAGATATATATTCCTCAATTTAAGTTATATGTATCGGGATTTAAAGATACTCACCGAGCCAAACTTTCCGTCGGGAGGTCTTCGGGTCGCAATGATCGAGCACAGCGGAGCTCCGATTGAATTAATGGAATTTGAAAGCTAATTATCTGAAAATAAAAATGAAACTAATTATTTTAATCATACTTAGATTTGTGCTTTTCACAATCGCATCAAATGCGCAAACGGTTGAATTCAACCACAAAACAGGAGAATATCTTGAAGTCGACGATGCAGATATATACTACGAAGTGATAGAAAACGCAGGGAAACCGACTTTGCTTTTTCTGCACGGCGGCTTTGGGAATATCGAAGATTTTAATTCCATACTGTCAATGTTCGCCAACGATTACCGTATCGTAGGCATTGACAGTCGTGGACACGGAAAGTCCACTTTAGGGCCAGGCAAATTAACATACAAACGATTGCAACTCGATGTTGAAGCAGTTGTAAACCATTTACAACTAAAAGACATTGATATTATCGGTTTTAGCGATGGCGGGATCATAGCCTATCGACTCGCTGCGGCAAACGAAATTCCGATACGAAAAATCATCACTATTGGCGCAACGTGGAGTTTATCCGATGCCGAACTTATGGAGAAAATAGTGGCGGATATAACGCTTGAAGATTGGAAAGGATATTTCTTAAACTTTTATCAGTTGCATAATCCGCAACCCGATTTTGACCGATTTACTAAATGCGTAATTGAGATGTGGACGGACAAAACCGAAAACGGATACCCGCTTGAAAGCGTTGAAAATATTACTGTTCCAACACTGATCATTCGAGGTAATGATGATAATTCGATTCCTCTTGAAAGCGCTGTTGAACTTGCCGCAAAAATAAAAAGATCTTTGCTTTTCAACATTCCGTTCGCGCCTCACGATGCACATAATAAATATCCGCAAATGTTTGAGATAGTAGCAAAAGAGTTTTTGAATAAATGCGAGAAATAATGAATGGTTAGAATGACTTTTAGGGCGTGTTCACACAAATTAGTTAAAGATTTTGTATTTTTGCGCTCATGGAACTCACACATTCACATTACGAACAAATATCCGATTGTTTCCCTCGTCATCGTGATAACGTAAATATTTGTAATTTAGATATTTTAAATGCATTTTTGTATGTTGTTGAAAATGGTTGCAAGTGGCGCTCCCTACCCGAAAAGTATGGCAATTGGCATGTTGTTTACATGCGCATAAGTCGCTGGGCAAAAAGCGGCGCTCTTGATAGAGCCTTTTATAAACTTTAGCAAAAGGAGATCCTTATCATTAAGGTTGATGTGGTTTCGATGGACAGCGCCAGCATAAAAGTTCATCCCGATGCAGTGGGTGCACTTAAAAAAACGGGTCGCAATCAATCGGACGATCGAGAGGCGGCAGAAACACAAAGATTCATATGGTTGCCGCGAGTGATCGGATAGTTGTAGCATTCCAACTCTCTGCCGGGAGATATCACGACGCTCCTATGAGGCGAATGTTGCTTGGACATCCAAATCTTGAAAAGCTACTTTAT
>JAISFN010000077.1 GCA_031263585.1 Prevotellaceae bacterium
ATAAAGTAGCTTTTCAAGATTTGGATGTCCAAGCAACATTCGCCTCATAGGAGCGTCGTGATATCTCCCGGCAGAGAGTTGGAATGCTACAACTATCCGATCACTCGCGGCAACCATATAAATCTTTGTGTTTCTGCCGCCTCTCGATCGTCCGATTGATTGCTGCCCGTTTTTTTAAGTGCACCCACTGCATCGGGATGAACTTTTATGCTGGCGCTGTCCATCGAAACCACATCAACCTTAATGCTAAGGATCTCCTTTTGTTGAAGTTTATAAAAGGCTCTATCAAGAGCGCCGCTTTTTGCCCAGCGACTTATGCGCATGTAAACAACATGCCAATTGCCATACTTTTCGGGTAGGGAGCGCCAATTGCAACCATTTTCAACAACATACAAAAATGCATTTAAAATATCTAAATTACAAATATTTACGTTTCCACGATGCCGAGGGAAACAATCGGATATTTGTTCGTAATGTGAATGTGTGAGTTTCATGAGCGCAAAAATACAAAACCTTTAACTAATTTGTGTGAACACGCCCTAAAATACCCTGATCACCCTACCTTATCTTCTACAGATTTTCGAATACAATTGTTTTGCCATAGCAACAATGCTTATATGCTCAATTCTCAATACAAAGAAAATATATATAAACAATAGTACCGTGTTAAACAGCAATTTAATAATTATATGCATATCGGATAATAATAACGACAACAGATATAAAATCACTCCGCCGAAAATGTACAACATCAGTCGCCCCCACTGATAAGGTATTGGGTAGTACTTTAATGATAAGCGGTAACTAATAAATACCATTACCGTATAACTTACTAAATGCCCCGAAGCAGCGGCTATATTCCCGAACAAAGGCATAAAAATTATATCAACGCACAAAGTAGCGCCAAGTCCCGACAAAGTAACAATAAGCGCCATATTTGTTTTTCCATATAGTTTATACCACATTGAAAGGTTTTGGTTTATACCTAATAACAAATTAGCTATTAGCATAATAGGAACAACCGTTACACCCGAACGAAAGTCTTTTCCCAAAACCAGGCTGAAAGCATCAATATACATCATAACAAACACGAAGATTACCATACAAAAAGCTGTAAAATACCTCATCACATCGGCATATACCTGCCTAACGTTCGGCTGGTTGGACGAAGCAAAAAAGAAAGGCTCGGCAGCATACCTGAACATTTGTACAAATAGCATCATTATTACTGCCAGTTTAGTATTAGCCCCAAATATTCCCAATTGCTCAAGCCAGGGTGAAGTATCGGGAGCAAAAAAACGAAACAATATACGGTCAATAAAATCATTTGCCACTCCCGGAATACCGGCAATCATCAAAGGCAAGGAATACAACAACACGGTCTTCAATGTTCTCATCGAAAAACGGAAAGGTGTACGAATTATTTCTGGAATAAATAAAATCAGGGATATAACACAGCTACCGAATACAGCCGCCAAAATATAACGGTAATCAGGGGTAGCCGGTATAAAATTAAGCAGATATGAATCGGGGTGATCTACAAAATACCCTGGCATTACAAAAAATAAAAAGATATTAAAACCGACCTCCGATAATATTTTGACAGTCCGAAAAATTGCAAATTTAAGAGCCTTACGCTCATAACGCAACTTTGCAAACAACACCGCCGTAAAACAATCAATTGCCAAAATTGCCGCCGTGTAAATAACAGCAACTTTAAAATAGCCCATCAAATAAGCAATAGAACCTGAATAAAAACAAATCCCTGCAAAAAATACTAGCGATGTAGTAAATAAAAACCGCAATATAGTGGAAAACACCAACGATGCATCGTGCTCATCATGACTAGCATAACGAAAAAATCCCGTTTCTAGACCAAAAGTTAAAACCACTTGTAATAGTGCAATATACCCAAAAATTTCGATATAAATACCATACTCCCCTATACCCAGCATACGGGTGTAAAGAGGTACAAAAAAGAAATTAATAGTACGGGCAACAATAGAACTTATTCCATAAATTGCCGTATCCTTAATTAATCGCGAAAATATACCCACTTAATGCGTTTTTATATTTACATGAACTAAAGACTTAAACTAACTGAATATTGAAAAAGGTATCACACATCAAAAAGTATCCACAACACACGACTTTTTAACCGGATATGTAACATGAGTAGCATAATAGGCGACTTTTTAATTTTATAATTAGTAGATTAATGAATCTAAAAATAATTCTCACGTTCTCCAATTTCCCCATTAGTTAATTAAGGCTGTACACATATCCCACATCGCATATCGCAATACGCTGCTGTAAACCTATCACACTTCATAATTCACCATTAACAAATTAATAATTTAAACCTTTTTTATTAAAAATAATATAACCGAAATTAAAAACTAAATAATAGTTATTCAAATGTTTACTGTAATAATTAGCCGTCAAACTTAACGGACCAATAGGAGTTTGCCAAACAACAGCCGCCTCTGCTATAAAGTTCGGAACTGGCATTTTTTCCGAGTAAATAACCGATTTCTCAGGACCGGCTTTAATTGCCTTATAAGGTTGAAAAGCATATACACCCCCTTGAACATACAGCGTCTCAGTTAATTTAAAAATAGGATTCAAACCAAAAGCAACATACGTATTTGTTCGATAACCTTCCAAAAACATTGTACGGCTATGCACCGTAGGATGGAATGTAGGCGCCAGTACCAAACTCGAATAATAGTCGCTAAATGAAGTATAAGTTGAAAAAACCGCTTCGGCCGTTACTCCTAAAGAAAAATTTCTGCTAAAACTATGTACATAATTTGTACTTGCTTTAAAAGTAGCCCAGGTATTATGTGTTGTCAATTTGGATTTTCCTGGAAATATGGAACCAGGTTTATTAATTTCCTTTCCTGTAACTAAACGGGCAGAAATTTTTAAATAATGCCCATCAGTAGGAAATTGGACAAAATTCAAGGTGTTTTTTTCATTCGTCAAATGCAAGGTCGTATAATTAAAGCGCATTTGTGTAGGATGGTCTTTCGAATTGAAATTCCCTGTCAAATAATAATCAGCCTGCTCATTCCCAAAGGCAACACCCAATTTTAAAGTCGAATTTTTCGACATTCCTATCCCAATATTAAAACGGCCATGATTATCATAAACCTTTAAATAACTGGGACGAACATCTTCAAAAAACAAATCTTGGCTACCCTTAAAATAATCGAACCTCGATGTCGACTGGTATAATTCGATAAATAAAGGAATTTCAAAAGCATAATCCCTGCGTAAACCTAACTCTTCCGAAGCATATAACCGCCCGAAATAAACTTTCCCGGTAAAGCGAGTAAGCGCATTTTTCCAATGTCTAGCTTCGAGCCCCACATAGGCCATGTTAATGGGTCCCGAAGATACATTACCTCCCACAGCCGCTTTAAATGAAGCCGCTTTAAATGCCCTGACATTAATATTGTACAAGCCCGTCAGCGTATCGTACATGGCAACAGGATGCAAAGTTGTTACATTATCGGTCGCAACTATTTTAAAAAACTGCTGCTTAAACCTATCAAAATCAAAAGTATCGGTAGTATTCCGAGTAATCATCCGCTCAACGCTCCCATTTTGCCTGAGTGACAAACCGGTTACTTTAACATCGCGGAATCTCAATTTCGGGAGTTTACTCTTGAATACCCTCCGGTTCAGGTCTACATAATCGGAAGCTCTACGGGCTTTAATACGCTTCTTTATTTCAGGCATTATTTCCAAAGCCCTGCGGTAACCCGAATCAACAATCTCATTCAATCGGTCAAAATCCAATACGCCTACATTCGTAAATTTAGTCTCAATCAAAATACCGATATTTTCGGGTAAATCATAATTGGTTTCTACCGATAACATATTGCTTATCTGGGAAACAATATCTTCTTCGGTAGGTTCCTTATAATTCCCGGCACACTTACTACCGATAATAATATCAGGACTAAAATCCTCAATCATAACATTCCATGGAAAGTTATTATAAAATCCCCCATCGAACAATAAAGTCGAATCAATAATAATAGGTTTAAAAACAAAAGGATATGTCATGGATGCACGAACTGCCGAACCCAAATCCCCGTCGCGCATTACAAAAGCCTTATGCGAAGCAACATCCGAAGCAATACAACGAAATGGAACTATTAATTTAGAAAAATCACCGCCACAAATGGCACTTGCTCCTGCAAAAAGCTCTAAAAAAGCCAAATCCATCTGGTAAGGCACTACAATATTTGTAGGTAAAACTGGTTTAATATCTTTTCGTTTCAAATCCAAATCAAATTTAACATAAATCATATCGGCTGCTTCTTCCAACTTTAGCGAATAAAAACGATATTTTTTCTCAATAACACCTGTTAACCAATAATTAAACTCCGGAGCGCTAAATAATGTCATCATCTCGTCCGTTGAATAACCAATAACATACAAAGCCCCAACAATAGCGCCCATCGATGTGCCGGTAATATAATCGATAGGGATATCGTTTTCTTCAAGAGCTTTTATCACACCAATATGCGAAAGCCCTTTTGCCCCTCCTCCGCTCAACACCAAACCAACCCTCTCCTGCTGTTGCCCTATCGCCTGAAAAAACAAAAACACAAAAAAAAGAAAAAAAACAAAGCTTTTTATGGGACTTTTAGTTAAAAGCATACTATATTTGCACTTTACAGTAAATAACCGATATTATTTTTATTATTCAAATAAAAACGGCGCTAAATAGTGAATATCACTATTTGACACTTGATACCAGATACAATAAATTTAAATCAAAAATAACTACAAATTTAATTAATTAACTGTATTATGAGAACAAAGTTTTTAGCGACACTATCTATTGCCGTATTACTGTTATCGGCTTGCGGTGGTGGTAATCAAAACAAAAAAGACACTGATAAAAAAGAGGATGTTAAAACAGAAAATGACACTAAAACTATGGATGAACAAAAATCATTGACTAACGTTACAATCTTAATTGAAACGACCGAAGGTAACATTAAAGCAAAATTATATGATGAAACACCTTTACATCGCGATAATTTTGTAAAATTAGTTAAAGATCATTTTTACGACGGCGTGATTTTCCACCGTGTGATAAGTAACTTTATGATACAAGGCGGAGACCCTGATTCGAAAAATCCGCAACCTGATGCACGATATGGTTCGGGAGGGCCAGGATATACCATCCCTGCGGAATTCAACTCAACATTATTTCATAAAAAGGGTGCGCTTGCTGCTGCCCGGCTCGGAGACCAGGCTAATCCTGAAAAAGCTTCATCCGGTTCTCAATTCTACATTGTACAAGGACAAAAGTTCCCTGATGCAAAACAAGTTAATCCGAATACAAATTACACGGCAGAACAACTCGAAATATACAAAACCCTTGGCGGTACACCTCATTTAGATGGCGGGTATACCGTTTTCGGCGAAGTAATTGAGGGGTTGAATATAGTTGATAAAATTGCCTTGGTACAAACTGCTCCGGGCGACCGCCCTATAAAGGATGTTATTATTAAAAAAATAATAATTGCTGAATGATTAGATAATACAAATAACAAACAGTAGGAAAATTGTCAGATTAAAATAATCATAGTTTCATGCTGTTTAATGGTAAATTACCGAGTTGAAAAACGATGAACGAAAGAATAGAAAAAATTAAAAAAGAACTTGAAAATATTAAAATTGAAAGTTTACAGCAACTTGAAGAATTTCGTGTTCGTATAACCGGCAAAAAGGGAGAATTAACCCAATTATTCGAAAATTTTAAAACCGTTATTCCAGAAAAGAAAAAAGAGCTTGGCAAAGAACTCAATCTACTAAAAAATGCCGTTATCAATACAATAAATGAGCTGCGTGAAAAATTTGAAAACCAAGAAACGGACAGAAATACGATTGATTTATCGCTGCCTAGTAAACAAGACGATATTGGTAGTCGCCACCCTATTTCAATAGCAAAAAACGAAATTCTGGATATTTTTAAACGGCTCGGATTTACAGTAGCAAACGGCCCCGAAATAGAGAACGACTGGCATGTGTTTTCGGCGCTTAACTTTCCTCCCGAACATCCTGCCCGCGATATGCAGGATACATTCTTTATTGCCAAAAATGCCAATAACGAACATAATAACATACTTTTACGTACACACACCAGCTCAGTGCAAGTACGCGTAATGGAAAACCAGAAGCCGCCTATCCGCGTTGTATGCCCCGGCCGCGTATTCCGCAACGAAGCGATCTCGGCACGGGCGCATTGTATTTTCCACCAGGTTGAAGGTTTATACATTGATGAAAATGTATCGTTTGCTGATATGAAACAAACCTTGCTATATTTCTCGCACGAAATGTTCGGTAAAAATACAAAAATCCGCTTGCGTCCCTCGTTTTTCCCATTTACCGAACCGTCGGCCGAAATGGATGTATCGTGTACCATATGCGGTGGAAAAGGGTGCAACATCTGTAAGCATACAGGTTGGCTCGAAATAATGGGCTGTGGCATGGTCGACCCGAATGTGTTGGAATCGTGTGGAATTAATAATAAAAAATACACCGGTTATGCATTCGGAATGGGTATTGAACGTATGGCCATGTTAAAATGGCAAGTTAAAGATTTACGTCTATATTTCGAAAACGATATCCGCTTTTTAAAACAATTCGAATCGGTAACCTAATATCTTCTTTTATTTCTCTGATTTTTTTACCTTTGACTTTCAGAAAAGAATATAACACTCAATATAAACGCTTAAGTAGAGGCTATAATGGCCTCTGCTTAAAACAAACAATACATGAAAAACGTTACTATATATAAAATGATTATTTGTTAATAGTAAAATGTGGTATATGCACAGCATATTGCAATGTACGATATGTTGTATGTGATATGCATACTGTGTAAAGTGTTAATTAGCTAATCAGAATATTAGAGAATGTGAAAATTATTTTCAAATTCACTCGTTTACTAATTATCAAACCAAAAAAGTCGCATATTATATTATCCATACTACATATCATTAAAAAAGCTTTAATTTTTCAATTATTAAAAATACAATTTAAAATACAAAATTTGAATCCTATAACAAAATCCATATACACAATACAATACTTCTCTATATTAAAAAGGGCAGGAGGGAGTATATTAGTCTTATTCATACTGTTTACAGCATGCTCTCCGCGAATAACAAATCCCAACCCTTTTACTGGCCACACAGGGAAAAAAGTCGAATTAACAACTAAACAACAGGAGGAGAAAGAGAACCTGATTATACAGGCTAAAAAAGAAGGTTCGTTCTCCGATCTCGAATCTGCTCGTAAAAACTACCTCAAAGTATTAAAAATCGACCCTTCGTGCGATGTATGTTATTTCGAAATGGCAATGTTGTATTACCGTGCGGGATATTTAATAAACGCCATCAACTTAAGCCGTACCGCATACAATATCGATACTACCAATATATGGTACAAAAAGCAACTTGCTAATTTTTCGATGATAGGAGGCAATTACCCCGAAGCCGAAAAGCTATATTCATCACTATTAAGCGAAGATATATCCAGTCCTGATTTATATTACTCGCTTGCTTCGGTATACGAAAATATGCGTAAATACGACAACGCCTTGGCTTTGTACGACTCGGCACAATTCCGCTTCGGATTTAATACCGAAGTAGCTGCCCGTAAACAGGAAATTTACGTCATTTTAGGAAAATCCGACGAAGGTATTGCAGAAGCCCAAAAATTAATAGACTATGACCCCGAAGATCCCCGCTTTTATACCTTACTGGGCGACGGATATGCACAAACTATGAACGACTCAATGGCTGTAAAGTCATACAACTCAGCCCTTGCAATAGATTCAAGTTTCCCGCCAGCAGTACTCGGCAAAGCCGAAATAGCCCGTAAAGCTGGTAATTTTAAAGAATATTTTCGTAATTTAGAATTATACTGCGAAAGCGATAAAATTGACGACAGAAATAAAATCGAATATTTGTCGTTGGTACTTACCCTTCCCTCATTTTCCGAATATTTTAAATCGGATATTGATAATCTGTTTACAATTTTAAACAAAAAACATCCCAAAAGTAATGAGGTTAAATACTTATATGCAAGTTTTTTAATGCAAACCGCCCAGTCTGATTCCGCCATATCGCTATTAAAAAATCTTATAAAAACCGACAGCACAAATTATAATCCATGGAACCAGATATTATCTATGGAATACAGCCTTATGAGCTGGAACGAACTTAAAACAGATGCTGGCAAGGCTATAAGCATTTTCCCCGATCGCCCTTATTTCTATATGTACAGGGGAGTGGCTTACTGGCAATTAAATGAACTGAACAATGCTGCAACCGACTTTGAATATGCATTAAAAGCAAGTAACAAAGACATAGCCTTTACTACGCAAATATATGCTTTTTTAGGCGACTTATACCACCAAATGGGAAAAGAAAAAAAATCATTTAAATGTTACGAAGAAGTATTGAAAATAGATACGCTCAATGCAACTGTACTAAATAACTATGCATACTTTTTGGCCTTAAAAAACAAAAATATGAACCGCGCCTACAGCATGAGCAAAAAGGCTATAGAACTTGAACCATCAAACCACTCATTTCTCGACACATTCGGCTGGATATTATATTTACAGGGAAAACTTACGGAAGCCCGCGCAATATTCCGCCAGGCAATTGCATCAGGTGGCAAAGAAAGCGCAGTAGTACTCGACCACTATGCCAATGTACTATATGCATTGGGCGAACACGATACCGCCTCAATATACTGGAACCAAGCCTTGGAAAAAGCAGATGTTGAAAACAGCAATGAAATAAAACAAAAATTATTGAAAATCAACAAAAAATGATTTTTCTCGGACAAAAAAAATTTATTACTCTCCTTATTAGCTTGATGTTATTTCCGATATCCGGTCTATTGTATGCCCAACAGCTAGAAATGCTTATTGATGAGCGTAAACAAGCGGAAAAAGACATGGAGCACCTCAATAATCTGCTAAAATCTATTGAAGGTAGCCAGAAAGCCGGATTGCAAGAACTCACATTAATTAAAAAGAAAATAGACTCACGCAAGCAAATCCTGTCCAATATCGACAAGCAAATCAATGTACTTGGCAGTGATTTAGGAAAAAAACAGAAAGACATATTAATTTTGCAGGACGACTTAAAAAGTATACAAAAATCATACTCCGATTTATTATTACGCTATTATAAAATACGCAATAAAAACGACTGGATGATGTACATTATGGCAAGCGAATCGGTAACACAGGCTTACAAGCGCATGCGTTATTTTCGCGAAATCTTAATGCTCCTGCAAGCCCAAGCCGATGAAATTATATCAATGACCTATCAACTTAACGAAGAGATAGTAGATATGGCCCGCAAACAACAATTATTGCAGGATAATATCAACGATAAGCTTAAAGAAGTAAACACACTGGAGTCGGAGCAAAAACAGTCGCAAACCGTATTATCCAGCTTACAAAAACGGGAGGCCGAAATACGCAAACAATTACAGGAAAAAGAACACAGTTTTAACCAGCTAAGCAGTAGTTTAAAAGATTTTTACCGGAGCGAAGCCGAAAAAGGCATTGATATTTCGACCGGAGATATGCAGCTGCTTACCGAACGGTTCGAGGCCAACCGGGGTTTTCTCCCGTGGCCAGCTATGGGTACGGTTATTTCCAGTTTCGGAAAACACAACCACCCTGTTTACAAGGAAATAAAATTACCCGAAAATTTCGGTATCGATATCCAGACACCCAAAAATGCCGAAGTATACTCGGTTTTCAGCGGAGTTGTAGCACAAATTATTAAAGTGCCGCAAACAGGCGAAAAAAATATTGTTATCCGCCACGGCGCATATACCACTGTATACTTCAAGGTTGACAATATATTTATAAAAATAGGCGACGAAGTAAAACTCCGCCAGAAAATAGCTACAGTTGCATCAACAAGCGAGGGTTCGGTATTACACTTCGAAATAAGGAAAACCAATCAATCGGGTAATAACGTTCCCATAAACCCCGAAAACTGGATTATGATGTAAAAATATACATAATTGATAATTACATATTTATTATTTACAATTTATTGATAATAAATATAATACATAAATTATTTATTAGACAATATATAAACTAAAAATCGTCGGGGCGCTTCCGGCGATCCACTTTTTTCAGCGAGTTCAACTGCTTATTCTGTAAGCACATTTCCTTCGAAATTTTGATGGATTTGCACGGCTTTACCAGCTCCATGTATTTTAGTTAAATACGAATAATCTTATCAATAACATTCTCTTTACTCCGTAACCGTGAACACTCTCCATCACAAACCATATAATAATAGCGTTCATCACGAACGAACGAAGCCAGTTTCTGCAAAAGTCCAGTACCTTGATGAAAAAAACGTCCTGCAAATTCTCATTTTAAATTACTGATGTACAATCATTATATTTATTAGCGCCACACGAAACAAAAAAAACACAAAAACAGTAAATATAAATAAACAATTCTTCATTTTCTTAGTTTCACATAATTAACGGCGTGATTTTCACTTTTATGTAATATCAAATCAGCACGTTCACGAGTAGGCAAAATATTTTTACGCAAATTAGCCCTGTTAATATCCCGCCATATTATCGTTGCCATTTTGATTACCTTCTTATCTGACAAGCTTATGTAATTATGAAAAAACGACTGGGGATCAGTAAAAGCCCCCTTACGGAACTTCAAAAAGCGGGAAATAAACCATTTTTCCAACAGCTCCTCTTCAGTATCAATATAAATTGAAAAATCAAGAAAATCGGACACAAAAACACGGAGTTTATCCTTCGGGTAATCTATTCCGCTTTGCAATACATTCAAACCTTCAAGAATTAAAATATCAGGTTGGCTAATTACTTCAAATTCATCCAGAACAATGTCGTAAGCCCGATGCGAATAAACCGGCGCTTTAACCTCTTTAGCTCCCGACTTCACATCCATCACAAATTGAAGTAATTTCCGGATATCGTACGATTGCGGAAAGCCTTTTTTATGCATTAATCCGCGCTGCTCAAGCACAACATTCGGATACAAAAAACCATCAGTGGTTACAAGAGAAACCTTTTTGCATTCGGCCCATCTGCTCAACAATGCTTGTAAAACACGGGCAATTGTACTTTTCCCTACCGATACGCTCCCTGCAATACCAATTATAAATGGAATCTTTTGCTGTTGTTGCCTCAAAAATTCCATTAAAGCCGCCTGCCGGTTAACTTTTGCATTAACATAATAACTGAGCAAACGTGATAAAGGTAAATAAATATCCTCTACCTCATTAAGGGATATATCATCATTAATACCTTTTAACGTTTCAAGCTCGCTTATAGCAAGGGTCAAAGGTTCCGAATCTCGTAACATAGCCCATTTTTCGCGCGAAAAAAGTATATACGGGCTATCAACATTAGTATTCATAGGATTAAGTTCGTTTCAAGCAAGATTATAATAGGAAACACAGGCTGTTACAATGATTAAAATAGTACAAGTCTAACAATTCGGCTATTCTATTCTTAATCATTTTCTTGCCCCAAGCGTTCGTGTTGTTATCTTTAGTAAAAAACAATTTAAAAATAAATATTATACAAGATAAATTAAACTTACTATGCTCTACTGTTATCTGATCAAATAAAAAAAACGGACATATAGCTCTTGTTTTTGTTAAAATTATCAATAAAATTATTAATTTTACTAAAAACAAAAAATATTATAATATATTTATATATAGTAACTTAAAATAAAAATACAATTTTTGTATCTCAATTTTCATCAAATTTATTCGTACAATTCAATACTTCTCTAACAAACGTATTAATTATCGCTTACCTTAATATCATAACTTACCGGGCCTACTTTGGCAAGCATGGCCGATACCCCACAATATTTCGTCATCGATAAATCAATGGCCTTTTTAAGTTTATCCATCTGATTATTCAAGTCTTTTCCTTTAAACTTATAAATTATTTTAAACCATTTGTATACATGAGGATGCTCCTCTTCAGTTTGTCCAGCGTCTACATCAACTACAAAATCGTCGACCTCGACACGCATTTTTCTCAATAACGACACAACATCCATTGCCGTACAACCAGCCAGAGCCAGCAATAGTAGCTTTTTAGGACGCGGAGCAGAATTGCCGCCGCCAAAATCAACATCGGTATCCAAAGGAACCTTAAATCCGTCAACCTCTCCGTCGAAACTCATCCCTCCTGTCCATTTCAAATTTACTGATGCAATCATAACACTATTTATTTTATAAAATTATCGCTAAGAAATAAGCTATTGAACAAAAGTCTGTAAGCAAGATTTCCAGCGAATAAAGATAACAATTTGGCAACCGTATATATTTATGTGCTTTGCATTTCCTCAAATAACTCGCATCAAAATTATGAATAATTTTTCATATTCCAATAAGTTAGGAGCATTTAAATCATCTGCATTAAAGCTATTTACTATGAAATTTATATCTCTACAGTAATATTTATCCTAAAATATAGACTTATGAAAATCAAATTTTTACTTAAAACTAAAAACAAAGTTATTGGCGAGCTTTATTATGATTGGCAATACCCTTTTATTCATCGTATTGGCGAGGGATTCGCATTGAAAATATTTTTAATAAAAGTAAATTTATTATTTGTAATAACAATCATATAAGCTCAAAGATCGATGATTTTGAGTATTATATAACAAAGTCATTCTTAGGATGTAAAAACTGTTATATGGCATAAACATTTTGTAAAAATAAAATAGAATTTATTTCACTATAAGACCAAATTGATACAACAACATCAACAGGAAGATTATTGTTTCACGCAATGGCTTGTTTTGCCCAATTTGAACGAGAAATTATTGTTGAACGAACAATGTCTGGATTGAGGGTTGCGCGTTTTCAAGGAATACTGGGGGAAAAACCTAAGGGATTAAGCCCTGATGTGTTTAAAAGCTTTTTAAACATATTTTAAAAGCCCCGAATTTGCTTCGGGACTTTTCGTTTAAACTTGAGGCTGCCTATTAATGGACGCCAATCAAAACCGTATAGCCCAGAAATGTTTAATAAAGTTCTAAAAAAATAGACATTTCATTTTCACGATTATAATATTACAAATAACGACCCCTTATAACCAGTAATGTATCTTGTTTTACTCTTAATCTCAACTAAGTATTTTTCACCTAATCGGCAGTAACAAAGCTATCAATTTGCAACACTTCTTGATAGGGCTTATTTATATCCACACGGATTTTATCCAACTGTTTAAATTTTTCAGCGATTACATCGGCCGCATCCATTTTTTCGCGCTCTTAGATAATATGAAAGGGAATATAGGATCCATAACCGAAAAGTTTTAATACCTATTAAATGTGTTATTTTAAGTATTTAATGATCATTAAAAATTCCTACAAATTAAGCGATAAAAAATTAAGTAAAACTTTATAGTTATATAAATTTTCTTCGTTCAATATTTCAAATGATGGAAAAATCTAGATAAGTCCGAACAGTTAAACTGCTACTCCTACTTCAACAAATCGCCTTTTGTTATTAATATTAATTTATAGCAGTTTATTAAAATATATTCAATATTATCAATAAGTTAACTAGGTATGGTTAATAAATTATTTCTTAAATTCAAAATTTTCTCAACACAATGCTATAATACTTTACTGTTATATAACGATAAAACAGTCACAATCATAGATAATATAAAGGATTTTGACTATTTTACAAAACTCATGTTCGATCTTCTTGAAAAAAACTCGCTTACCCATAAGGTATCATCGTCGTAAAAATCAATTACTTTAATTATGTTTTTGATTAGTTAAAATAGAGATTAATTATTTAAAACAAAAATTTTGTATCGCTTTGCTTGGATATTCCAAAATGTTTATAAGTCAAATCAGTAACTTCGCGCCCTCGCGGAGTACGTTGTAAAAAACCTTCTTTTATCAAAAAAGGTTCATAAACTTCTTCAATTGTATCTGCATCTTCGCTTACTGCAGTGGCAATTGTTGTTAAACCCACCGGGCCGCCTTTAAATTTATAGATAATGGTACTCAAAATCTTATTATCCATCTGGTCGAGTCCATGCTTGTCGATATTCAAAGCATCAAGTGCATAACGTGTAATCTTCAGGTCGATAATACCTTTACCTTTCACCTGGGCAAAATCGCGTACACGGCGTAGTAACGAGTTTGCAATACGCGGCGTACCCCGACTGCGTGTACCTATTTCATTAGCAGCCTCATCGTAAATTTCAATATTCAGTATTTTTGCCGACCGCTTTATAATTCTGAACAAGGTATTGGCATCATAATACTCTAAATGGCACTGGATACCGAACCTCGCCCGCAGGGGGCTTGTCAGCAATCCGCTGCGGGTAGTTGCTCCGACCAATGTAAAGGGGTTAAGCGAAATTTGTATCGATCGTGCACTTGGACCCTTATCAAGCATAATATCAATAGTATAATCTTCCATTGCTGAATACAAATATTCTTCAACAACCGGACTCAAACGGTGAATTTCATCAATAAACAAAACATCGCCTTTTTCAAGGTTTGTGAGCAAACCGGCCAAATCGCCGGGTTTGTCCAACACGGGTCCCGACGTTATTTTCATACCCACATTAAGTTCTCTGCTTATAATATGCGCTAGTGTAGTTTTACCCAAACCAGGGGGGCCGTGTAATAAAACGTGGTCGAGCGATTCGCCACGCATTAAAGCCGCTTTTACAAAAACCTTCAGGTTTTCAATAATCTTCTCTTGTCCGCTGAAATCCTCAAATTCTTGCGGTCGGATATGATTTTCAAAATCGATGTCTGAAAATTCTCGTTCTTTGTGCGGATTAAAGTTGTCGTTTTGCATTTTTATTCTTTATAAAGATATGCTAAGATATACGCTTTTCTCCAAACTCTGAAAATTTCGCCTTTTTTATAACGGATTTTATCGACTTTATAAAATTATAAAAGGAAATTTTTTTAAAAGGAAAAATGATGATGATGATAGGTAGCGGTTAATTGTGTTGAAAGAATTATTGCTTTTAACAGCGTATATTCAGAAATTAAAATATATCCTTAAATAATTAACATAGCTATTTACAGTTTAATACTGATTATTAGTGTTTTACAAATTAATTTTAACAATGTTGATGAATAAAGAATGTTGATAAATCGACAGTTTATTAACGGTCGTTAATTGCCGATTAGCTGTTAAAAAATCGGGGTTGAAAAAACATAAGTTTTTTTGTTTATTATGGCAAAATTTATATACTGGACGAAAATTGTGAATAGCAAGAGAATTTTTCAATTGTTACTTAAAAAAATTAACAGGATTTTAACAGGATTGTGAATAATTGTATTGACTTTAATATATTGATTTATTGACTTGTAATAAAGTTATGAATGTTGAAAAGTTTTATTTTTCGACTGGCAGGGGGTGAATTATTATTAATGTGCTGATGAGACAATATGCCAATGACAACTTGTTGATTTGTTAATTGTAAAACGTTTAGGAGTAAAATATTAATTCTCAATTTTCCATCCATATAATCTTTGTTCTTTACATCCTTGTTCGACGTAATTTCAATTGTCTTATTAGCACATCGGCATATTGCCTAATCAGCACACTAATAAGTGATACTTTATATATTTTTTCTTTTATCTATTTTTGCATGCTCAATAAAGAAAATTATTGATGATAAAAATTATTTTATTCATTTTCATTGCCTATATTAGCGTATGGGCAGAACGTAGATACGCTGAAGAAGCAAAGTTTTTTACCAGTTATTTCGGGCTTGATTAAAACAAAATGGGAATATTGTTTCGATGATCATACAAACCGGTTTGATATACGTAATTCACGTTTGGCTATCGGTGGGGCTTTAAGTTCGTTTATCGACTATAAGTTGCAAATAGAGTACAGTAACCACGGAATTTTTACGTTTTTAGATGCTTATGCAATGATTAAGCCCTGGGATAATTTTACGTTCTGGTTCGGGCAGTTCACCATACCGTTCAGCGAGGATTATGTTATTTCGCCTACGCAAAATATTTTTGTTAACCGTACGTTTGTCGGAAAATTTATTAACCCGAGTACGCGGGATATCGGCATACGTGCCGATTATTCGATTAGCACGAAGATGCCTCTTAGCGTACAGGTCGGGATATATAATGGTACGGGTATAAATAACCCCGAATGGCAGGAATCGCCTTTTTTGCTGGGAAGACTAATATACGGTACGATGGAAGGTTTTAGGGCAAGTATAAAGTATTATGGCGGAAAAAATACCGAAACAGGCAAGAAAATAGCTCATTATGGATTTGATTTACGATATGTGAAAAACAGGTATAAAGTTGAAGCCGAATATGTACTAAAAGATTCATTATACTCTGATATTAAGCTATCTGGTACGTATATACAAGGCGCTTACAGTTTTCCGGTAAATAATAAAAGACTATTGAAATATATAGAGCCTGCACTCCGCGGCGATGCAATGGGCTACGACGTTTTTAACGGAGGGTTCGATATAAGCCGGATGACTATTGGCGTAAATTTCGGTTTGGACAAGAAACCCATGGCCGTCGAGTTACGGTTGAATTATGAGCATTTTTTTATGCGGAAAAGCGAAAGCGATATATGGGATAATTCTTATTATAACATCTTTTTTGAACGGTCGGATAAGGGAATGTTCGATAAAATTTCCGTCGAACTTATGATAAAATTTTAGAAGCAATATGCTGTAAATGTGCTAATATACAAATGAGATAATGTGCCGAATTAACATATTGGTAAACTAAACTATAAAGTCCTTTATTCGATACAACGCCGGTTTATTTATCAATATTCGCGAAAAAGATTGAGAAAAGCTTTTGCCACCTCGATTCCAATAAACACTATGCCGGCTATGGCAATAAACAAAGCCATAATGTACAAATTCCCGTGCATGTTATCGATAAGCAATACGGCTAACCCCAAGGCAATTAACGTTATGCCTACCACCATATTCATAGGTCTGAAGGATATTTGTTTTTTCTTTGGGGAGTTATTTTTTATGTTTTCTTCAACTTTTTCAAGTTCATCGAAAATATATTGTTGGGTGTCTTTGTCAATGTGGTGGCGATCGAGAAAAAGCAATAATTCTTCATATGTCCGGCCGCTAATGAATTTATCCGTACAAATTTTAAGCAGTTCTTCTCTCGGTTTGTTGTTGTATGGTTCCATGGTTTTCAGCATTTGTTAGTAGGAATTTGTGGTTTGCTTAGCCCGATACTTGTACCGTATACCCTAATAAACGCGCGCGATCGGCAATTTGTTCCAATTCGCTGAGTGGTATTTTCTCCAATCCTTTTGCAGGAGTTTCTCTGTCAATGGTATATATCATAATTTCCTTCGGGTTGATTTGTTTAACCGTATCAAGCCACAATCTTATTTCATGTTCGGTTGTATTATCAATTATGTTTCCATCGTAGTTTCCACGTAAAAACATGGTTTGCAAAACCATATTGCCGTTAAATGCTTTAAAGCGGTCAATAACTTTTGACACACTATAATCGAATTGAGGGTTATTCATTAGCTTTACGGTTGCATCAATGGCCGAATCGAGCTTTAAAATAGCCCGACCAACCTTTTTCAAAGCATTAAAAACGGCTTCGTGGTGTACCAAAGTTCCGTTTGATAGTACGGAAACTTTTGCATCGGGAAAATGCTGGTTCCGTAGCTCGATAGTATCATCAATAATCCCTGCAAATTCGGGATACATTGTCGGTTCGCCGTTTCCCGAAAAAGTAATGGTATCGAGGCTAACTCCTTGTTTCTTCAAATCGATGAGCTTAGTTTCCAGGGCTTCTTTCACGTCGTTGCGGGAGTGGAAATGATTTTTGTTGTTTATTTTATTCCAGCCGCATTCGCAATAAATACAATTGAAATTACACAGTTTATTACCTTTTGGCAATAAATTAATACCCAATGATATACCTAATCTCCGGCTTTTAATGGGGCCGAAAACAATACCCTCGAAAAGAAATGTTGACATTTTCCTGTTTATTTTGCTGTAAAGTTATTTATTTTATTAGAGAAGTCGTTTAGACTTTTTTTAATTATGGTGATTCTGTTAAAGAAAATTTGGAAAACTAAAAATACCAGAAGACTTCCTTAAACGAAATTCGTTTAGAAACTGTTTAAAATTACAATAAAATATATGCTATCAATTGTTTGTTTAGAAAATACTTTGTATCTTTTTGATATCAATACATAAAAACGATGACAAATTATTCGACCAAGTTAAGCGACAACCAATATAGTGCAATAAAACAAATAATCGGAGACGTCCGCAGGCGTACACATCCGTTGCGGGAAGTATTGAACGCTGTTTTTTACCTTTAAAGACCGGTTGCCAGTGGCGCATGTTGCTGTGTGATTTCTCGAAATGGCAATTGGTTTATTCAAAAATACCTCAGGGCTCTGCCTCTGGGTTGTTCATTATGGCTGATAATATACTGTTTATATTTATATTCAAAAAGGAAAAGAAAATGTATTTCTCAGCTGGAAATTGAGGGTCATTAGGGACTTCCATTCCGATTGATGTTATCGAAAAAATTGTGAATGGCTTTACGGAACAATTTCTTTGTTCGATAGAAATGAGTGTTTATTACTTTTTTTCTCAAAAATCGCCAAAGTCTTTCAATCAGGTTCAAATTGGGCGAATAGGGCGGAAGAAGGATCTGTTCTATTGTTGTACTCTGTACCTACTTCTGCCAATTCCTTATTCTGTGAGTAATATGCATTATCCAAAATAATACAGGTCTTTTTTGCATTTAGATGCCTATCCAATGCTTTTTGATAAAGTTCTTTGGAAGGATGGGCGTTTATGCCTTCACAATCAATAGTGGTAATATCTGTTACAACCCAGGCATTGACTAGTCCATTGATGTTGACTCTGTCACGACCGTTTACTGTGGGCAGTTTGAAGTCTTCCCTTTTCTCTATCCATGCTTATGCAGAGCGGGAATTATGCGTTGGGTGAATGCCATCGGCATAATACACAACTATTGTATCATCCATATGGGAAAACACTCCGGCTATTTTTCTATATTGCACTTACAGGGCGCTTCCTTTGTCTTTTTATAGCTAAAGCCTATACGGATTAGTCAGCCTACAGCTCTCTGCGGGGTATAGTTCACGCCTAAATTATCCTTTATCCACTCTGCTACTGATTTTGCACCTATGTGAAGGGTATGCTTTAATTCAGTACGTAGAAAATTTAACTCTTTACAGGAGAGAAGGCCCAATATCCTTGGTGTTTTTTTCCTAGAAAGAATCTAATCCGTTTGCCTGATAGAAATTCCAATAATGATAGACTGTAAAGATATCAATACCCAAACAGTCTGAGATATTTTCAACTGGATAGTCTCTATTTAAATAAACATATAACCTTATATATATTATATACTCCTTGCCTGTTACGTTACGTTGATAGCGACGTAAAATTTCCA
Source organism: Prevotellaceae bacterium (assembly GCA_031263585.1). Lineage (GTDB taxonomy): Bacteria > Bacteroidota > Bacteroidia > Bacteroidales > UBA932 > JAISFN01. The sequence continues at coordinate 19,556 of JAISFN010000077.1, forward strand.
AATTTGATATAGGTAAATCACATCTCATCTTGCAAAGGTCTTTTTATTCTGGTTTTCGCAAATCAATTACTTTTGAGTATAATTGAACCTATAAATTGCCGATTTAATTAAACTTTTCTGAAAAATCCATTTCTAACAGACGGATTTATTGCAATTGAAATATTGATGCAAATATTTTTAAAATAAAGTAACTTTGCCGTTAATTTTTGAAAAGATATTTATGTGTCCGAAAAGAGTATCTAGCAGTATATCAAATCACATATTATTATATATTTAAATTTGATAACCCATTAACATCCTTATAAGTTATGAATAAAGGAACTCGAATAACCCTTATTGTTATAGTCATTTTATTTATTGTTGGAATGTTTGTTTATCCCCAGATTAAAAAAGCGCTTTTTAAAACCGAATTTGACGATTCAATGAAGAATCCGGCAGCTTCGGCTGCATCGGCTAGGTCATTGGCACGCGTGTTGCCAGTGAGTGCAGTAGTTATAAAGCCTACTACAATATCCGATAAGATAAACAGTACGGGAACCCTGCTTCCGGAGGAAGAGGTCGATTTATCATTTGAAGCATCGGGTAAAATAACCGGTATATTTTTCACCGAAGGTACATTTGTGAAAGAGGGTACACTACTGGCCAAAATAAACGACAGCAGGTTGCAAGCCCAATTGCAAAAACTGGAAAACCAGTTAAAATTAGCCGAGTCAAGAGAGTTCAGGCAAAAAGCGTTATTGGCAAAAGATGCCGTTAGCCAGGAATCGTATGACCAGATAACTACCGAAGTTGAAAACTACAAAGCTGATATAGCCTTGGTAAAAGCTCAAATTATTGAAACAGAGTTACGCGCCCCGTTTGACGGAATTATAGGTTTACGGCAAGTGAGTGAAGGCGCATATGCTTCGCCCAGTCTTAAAATAGCCAAACTAACCAAAATAATCCCTTTGAAACTTCAGTTCTCGATTCCCGAACGCTATGTTTCGTATGTGCAAAAGGGAACACCTGTTACATTTTATCTCGATGATTTAATGGTACACAACGCAACGGTATATGCAACTGATTCCAAAATTGATGAAGCTACCCGTACCGTTCTGGTACGTGCCTTGTACCCGAACAATAACGGCCGGTTAGCTCCCGGAAGTTTTGCCAATGTATCAGTGCAATTATCTCAAATAAATGATGGTATAGCTGTCCCTTCACAATCGCTTATCCCCGAAATGGGCAAACAAACCGTCTATCTGTATAAAAATGGGAAAGCCGAACCAGTTGAAGTGAGTTTGGGAATACGTACCGAAATCAATGTTCAGGTAACAAAAGGACTATCCGTTGGAGATACTGTTATTACTACAGGGATATTGCAATTGCGTAAAGGATTACCTGTAGCCATTGAAAATTTAAAACCGAAAGCCGACAATGAGTAATCTTCCTACTACCAGTATAAATCGTCCCGTATTAGCTACTGTATTAAATTTAGTAATTATTATTTTTGGATTTATTGGGATGACGTATTTGGGGGTACGCGAATACCCCAGTGTTGACCAGCCTATTATTTCCGTTTCAACCAGCTATCCTGGAGCGAATGCGGATGTTATCGAAAACCAGATTACCGAACCGCTGGAACAAGCCATTAACGGTATTCCCGGAGTACGTTCGTTAAGCAGTAACAGCAGCCAAGGAAGTAGCCGTATTACGGTTGAATTTGAGCTGGATGTGGATATGGAAGCGGCGGCTAACGATGTGCGCGACAAGGTATCGCAGGCACAGCGCCGCTTACCGCGCGATGTTGACCCGCCTACAGTTTCGAAAAACGATGCTGATGCAACCCCAATCCTGGCGGTTGGTATCCAAAGTAAAACACGGTCGTTGCTTGATTTGTCGGATATTGCTGAACTTACGTTTAAAGAACGTTTGCAAACCATTTCGGGGGTAAGCGCTATTAACATTTGGGGACAGCAGCGCTACTCGATGCGCTTGTGGCTGGACCCTGCAAAAATGGGTGGTTATGGCGTAACCCCGGCCGATGTACAAAGCGCCGTTACACGCGAAAATGTCGAGTTGCCTTCGGGTGAGGTTGAAGGCGATGCCATCAAATTGAGTATCCGCACGCTCGGGTTGATGAAAACGCCGAGCGAATTCAATAATATCATTATTAAAAGCACAGGTACGCAAATTGTACGTTTCAGCGATATTGGCTATGCCGAACTGTATCCCGAAGATGAATATAGTATTCAAAAAGTTAACGGAGTTCCAGCCGTGGCCAATGCTATTGTTCCCCAACCGGGAGCAAACCACATTCAAATAGCCGATGAAGTTTATAAGCGTCTTGAAGAAATTAAGAAAGACTTACCTGAAGATATTGAAACGTCTATTTTATTTGATAGTACCCAATTTATCCGTGCATCGATTGCCGAGGTGGAGGAAACTATTTACGTTGCGTTTATCCTGGTAATTTTGGTAATCTTTTTATTTTTACGCGACTGGCGTATCACGCTCATACCTGTTGTTGCAATTCCCATTTCGTTGATCGGAGGTTTCTTCGTGATGTATCTTGCAGGGTTTTCGATCAACGTACTAACCTTGCTGGCCATTGTGTTGGCTGTAGGGCTCGTGGTAGATGATGCCATTGTAATGGTAGAGAATATATATGTGAAAATCGAGGCAGGAATGGAGCCGAGGGAGGCCGGTATTCAAGGGTCGAAAGAAATTTATTTTGCGATTATTTCCACTACCATTACCTTAGTTTCGGTATTTTTACCCATTGTATTCATGCAGGGGATGACAGGCAAGCTTTTCCGCGAGTTCAGTATGGTAATTGCGGGGGCTGTAATTATTTCCGCTTTTGTGGCGTTGACATTTACACCCATGATGGCAACAAAAATGTTGAAACAAAAAAAGCAGCATAATTGGTTTTACCGGATTACCGAGCCGTTTTTTGTGTGGTTGACTGATATATACCGCCGTTCATTAATCTGGTTTTTGAAATACAAGTGGATTTCATTTATACTGATGGCTGTTACCCTTATCGGGATGTATTATTTTTACACGCAGATTCCTTCCGAAATGGCTCCGCTCGAAGACCGTTCGCAAATCAGTGTTAGTGTTACAGCCCAACAGGGTGCAACCTTCGATTACATTAAGGAATTTATTGAAGATATTGCTTTGGAACTGGCCGATAGCATCCCCGAAGCCGAAGGTATACAGTCGATGATGTGGGGAGGTTCGGGTTTCATGCGCCTAATGCTGGTAAAGCCCAATGAGCGTATCCGTATACAACAACAGATTGCCGATCAAATATCCGATATTGTGCGTGGACGTACGCGTGCCCGTATGTTTGTTACCCAGCAATCGTCGCTTGCCGGCCGTCGTGGCGGTATGCCCATACAATATGTATTACAGTCGCTTACACTCGATAAATTAAAAGAAGTGTTACCGATATTTTTACAGAAAGTAAGCGAAAGCCCTGTTTTCCAGCAGTCGGATGCCAACTTGAAATTTACCAAGCCAGAAATGCAAGTGCATATCAATAGGGACAAAGCTATCCAATTGGGGGTTAGTACACAAAATATCGGGCAAACATTCCAGCTGGCATTGAGCGGTCAACGTATGGGTTATTTTTACATGAACGGCAAACAATACCAGATTATCGGCATGCTTAACAGACAGGACAGGAATAAACCTGCCGATATCCGTTCGCTTTATGTACGTAATAATGCAGGGCAAATGATACAGTTAAGCAATTTTGTGGAAACTACCGAAACCACAGCTCCGCCGACATTGTACCGATACAACCGTTTTATCGCAGCAACAGTATCATCAGGATTGGCTAAGGGATATACCATCGGCCAGGGGCTTGATGAAATGGACAAAATAGCCAAAGAAGTATTGGACGATACTTTCCGTACGGCATTATCGGGTGAATCGAAAGAGTTTCGCGACAGTTCATCCAGCATGATGTTTGCTTTCGGTTTGGCGCTGATTCTCATATTCCTGGTTTTGGCCGCCCAGTTCGAAAGCTTTAAAGACCCGTTGATTATTATGTTCACTGTACCTTTGGCATTGTTGGGCGCTTTAGGCTTTATGTGGTATTTCGACCAGACGATGAATATTTTCAGCCAAATCGGTATTATCATGCTTATCGGGCTGGTGTCGAAAAACGGTATTTTAATAGTCGAGTTCGCTAACCAGCGGAAGGAAGCAGGATTGGAGAAATTCGATGCAATCCGCGATGCATCAGTGCAACGTTTACGCCCCATTTTAATGACAGCATTATCAACCATTCTTGGCCTTTTACCGTTGGCAATGGCTTCGGGGGAAGGGGCTAATAGCCGTATCGCTATGGGTATAACCGTTGTAGGAGGTATGCTTATTGCAACATTTATGACATTGTATGTTGTACCGGCTATGTATGCCTATATATCGACCAAAACGGAAAATATGGTAAAGAGAGATTAATAAACCCCGAATTAAATATTGATAAGCTTTAATTTATATAATCGGATTTGACAGATGAAAAAATATATTATATTGGCTTTATTATTCATCCCTTTTATAATTGAGGCACAGGAAACCCTTAGCCTAAAGAAGTGCCTTGAAATAGCTATGCAAAATAATTATTCGCTGAAAATATCGCGGAATACCGGAGAAATAGCCGAAAATAACGTATCGCGGGCTAATGCAGGCTATCTGCCCACATTATCGGCCGATGCATCGTATTCTGGAACTTTGAATGATAGCTGGCAGGAGAATGTTTCGGGAGAAAAAATATCAACAAGCGGCATCCATAATCAAACATTTAATATCGGGACAAATTTGTCCTGGAATATTTTTCAAGGTTTCAGAGTTTCAACTACTTACGACAGGTTAAAAGAGTTAAATGCCATCGGCGAATTGGATACCCAGGTTTCGATAGAAACCATGATTGCCAGCATAACCAATGAATATTACAATTATGTAAGGCAAAAACAACGCTACTTCAATTTTGAATATGTGTTGTCGTTATCGCGCGAACGTTTGCGTATTACCGAGACGCAGTACCAGCTGGGAGCGCGTTCGAAACTAGAAGTTTTACAGGCAAGGGTCGATTTTAATGCCGATAGTTCCAACCTGGTGAATCAGCAGCAAGTGGTTCTGTCGAGCGCTACAAATTTAAAAACGCTTATGGGTAGCACCATTTCTTTAGAAGAACAGATTGAGGTTGATACACTGGCGATTGATATAAATTCGACTTTAGAGTATAATAATCTGCTCGATCAGTCATTAAACGGTAATACTAGCTTGCTTACGGCTGCCCGTAACACTGCGATATCCGAACTCGACCTTAAGATTGTGCGCTCGCGTGTATTGCCTTACTTACGGGCTAATGCCGGTTACGGTTACACCCATTACCGATACGGGAATAGCAGCACGAAAATAAACGAAAACCTGGGGCTGAATTATGGTCTTACACTGGGAATCAATATTTTTGACGGATTTAATCATCAGCGGAATATGAAAAATGCCCGCCTTGAGATTAAAAACAAAGAATTGCGCTACCAAGAGCTTGAACAGGATGTACGCGCCGGATTATTTGAGACTTATAACTCCTACCAAAATAATTTACAACTGTTGAATCTGGAACGTATGAACGTGGCGGTAGCACGCGAAAATTATGAAATAGCCATGGAACGTTATAAACTTGGATCGTTGGCAGGTATCGAATTACGCGAGGCTCAAAAAAGCTTCCAGGATGCCGAGGAACGCATGCTGCTTATCGAATACCAGACCAAAGCCAACGAAATATCTTTAATGCGTATTTCTGGCCGGTTGATGGAGTATTTGTAATTTTTGGAGTAATACTAAAACAGCTATCAAGTTGTTATGATGAGCATAGCGATTTGAAAATCGGCAAAGCCAAACATCTACAGTAGCTGGACTATATTACTTAGGGCTATTCAGTAAATGTCACAAAAACTGTTAATTGATAAAAAACTGTCGACAGTTTTTTAATTCTTCCGTATTTATTTTGATTTTAGAAGATACCTGTTGTGCCTTTAGGATAAATTGAATTTGATGCTGTTTAACTTTCTGTTGAACACGAAGATATTCAAGTATTTAATCATTGTAAGGGCTGTAATTTTGGATAATATTCTGTTTGAAAGACCTTCAAAAGTTTTGGCGAAGTTGATATTCATCGAGAACTGTCCGTCAAGTTGCGGAATCAGGATTTCAATCCGTTTTCGGCATTTTGACGACAAAAACTGGACTTGATTCTGCTGATTTCTTCGCATCGGGACGGTTAGTTTAATGTTAAGCTGATTAAACAAATCCAGCTTATAATTGGCGCTTATGTATCCTTTGTCGCCGAGCAGTCCGCAGTTGCTGAGAGCGTATTTTACATTTTTGAGATAATTGACGCCGCATACGTTTGCAGGAGTAAAACTAAAGGCATGGATAATGCCGATTTCGCCGTACGCGAGGCGCATAGTCAAAATAATACATTTGTTTGGCGACACAGTAAGCCAAATCGGGTTTGATTTCGTAAGTATAGCAGATTGTTGGTCAGCCTGCCCGGTAGTGTTTGCATATCTCGACAGGGACAGAGTCAATAACATCAACACCTAAGTACATGACAAAAATTTAAAGACATCTGTTTTAGCTTTATCCATCAGGTTAAGCAAGGCTGTTGCGATAAGTTATAGCCCATATTTGAAGAGACTTTTCGCCTGTTTTCCGTGCTTGAGGCTCCTGATCGTCCCCACCTTTTCGTTGGCAAACACTCCCACGACATAGGCCCATGCAAACGCTACCGTGACGATAGAAAATAGTTTTTCGACACGTCTTAAGTCGGTTAAATGAGTGTCTTCGATATTGAACCCGCTCGACATTAAAGCCCT
>JAISFN010000134.1 GCA_031263585.1 Prevotellaceae bacterium
TCTGTTACAGCGTAATTTTCGTGCGGATAAACCTAATGAAAAATGGGCAACAGATGTTACTGAATTTTCGATAGCAGGAAAGAAGCTATATTTATCGCCAATTATAGATTTGTTTAATGAAGAGGTAGTTAGCTATAATATAGCTGAACGAGCTACTTTCCACCAAACTATGGATATGATTAAAAAGGCATTTATAAAGATACCTCGATTTCCTGTTGCTGCCTCTTTGCCTTTGAACTGCCGAATACCGAGCCGACTCCCTCAATGGCGGATGTAGCTGCATCCACTGTCTGCCAGATTTGTAAGTTTTATTATAGTTTTTGTCTATCAAATCACTATAATAAAATTACATAAACGCCATTATATTCCGCTGCCAAATCAAGGCCTATTAATTCCAAGCCTGATAAACGAGTCTTTCATATTGGATGCGGAAAATTCAGTTTCTTCCCTATTTATTGTAATCGCTCCAATATTTTCCCGTAATTTGCACTGAAATAGCTCATGATATAATTAATTGATAATTAATTAAATATACGAATCATATTCGACTTGAACAACTTCTTCCCTTCTATTCTATAAATGTACCGCGAGTTATTTAACAAATAATTTTACAAAAACAGGTTTATGGTCTGATACGAATACGCCATTCAGCGTATCAGTTGCTACTTCATATTCCGATACTTTGATCTGTTTGCTTACAAATATATAGTCGATACGATCCCTTTCTTCAACCGGAACTTTAGCAAAACCATGAAAGGTCCAGTGTGTGCCAGAGGTTTTTTCTGCAATGGTTTTACTGTCTGTCAGGCGCCCTTTGTTCTCAGGGTTTGTGATGTTTTCGATGGCATCGGAGCCATGGGTATCATTGAAGTCTCCGGTTAGTATAACCGGTAATCCTTCCGATAATTCTGCAATTTTCCTCATTAATAAATGGGCGCTCTCATTACGGGCTGTCAGTCCCATGTGGTCCAGATGGGTATTAATGGCAAAAATACGCTTTCCCATACTGTTATCTTTCAGTATGACCCAACTTGCTATACGGGTGCATGCAGCGTCCCAGCCCATGCTTCCGGCTACATCCGGTGTTTCACTTAGCCAGAAGGCGCCTGATTTTTCCTCTGTAAACCGGTTTTTCTTATATAGAAGAGGCGAGTATTCCCCTTTGTCTGCACCGTCGTCCCGGCCAACACCGACAGAATTGTATCCCGGCAGCCTGTCTTTAAGGTCCTGTAGCTGGTTCTTTAAAACTTCCTGGGCGCCCAATATGTCCGCATTATGGTTCAGGATAATTTTTGCGGCTGCATCTTTCCTGTATTGCCAATTATTAAGGCTGTCTCCGGCATAGTCCATACGGATATTGAATGTTATTACATTCAGTTCCATAGGCTTGTTGCAGGAACCGAAAAGTAAAGGAATAAGTAAAAAGTAAATCAATCTTTTCATTTTTTTTGTTATAATTAGTCTTAGTTATGTATGAATAAATCACATAATTTAGGAAGAAAAATAATTCCTCCGCAGATAACAGATATGACCGATGCTACGAATACTGCCGCTGCGGCAAGATCTTTTATCTTCTTTATTGTTTCATTCCATTGGGGGAAAATGTGATCGCACAGGTTTTCTATGGCCGAATTTATAATCTCAAGAGAGAACACCATACCGATAAGGATACACAGAACCAGCCATTCTACATTTGTGATGTTTAATAGAAAACCTGCCGCAACAACGATTGCCGTGATAGCTATATGTATACGAGAGTTATGTTCTTCCTTAAACAATACTTTCAATCCGCTAAGTGCATACATCGCAGATTTGGCCCGACTCTTGAAGGAAAATTCCCTGAATTCTTTTTTCTCCATTGCTATAAACTTTAACGTCCAGCATATTAAAATGCTAATTTAACAATATTATTGCAATTATACAATTACTAATTGTTAATTGCACATTGATTATTCTGAATATTTTGATAATAAGCGCTATAATAGAGTTGTTTGTGTAATTATTTATTTAAACTATATAAAAGAAAGATTATTTAAATTTTTTTAATTTTGTAAGTATATAATATTGTTAAACTTAACTTGTCCGGATGTTCGGGAGTCTTTATTTTTGAAGAAAATGAGTAACAATAGCGACTGTTTATTATGTTATTTTACCAATCAGACTAAAATTTGCAGATCTCAGTACGATCTGGATCGCTTGGGGCGACGGTGAAGCAGAACATCAAAAACAATGACCCAAGTAATGAATGGTACGCTTACTAAGATAAGCCATATCGAAGTTGTTGCGTATAATAAAATTCCTGAAGGGAAGAGGGAAAATCAGGATAAAGCATATCTATGCAGGGTATTTATCCGGAGTACATGGTCATATGCTGATAGTAACCGGATTTTTAAGCTAAATGATATTATAAACTGTTATATCAGCAATCAAAAAGTATTTGTGAGAATAGATAATATTTATTCAAATTTTTAGAACTATTTATAAATAAATCATTCGATATCTTTACTTTATACATAGATTTAATATAATTGCTTGATTATATTTTTTGTATTTTCGAAAAAAATACTTTTCTTTGTAAAAATTAAGGCTTCTGCTACGCCTATGGTTTATGAATTTTACAAAAAATATACAGCTCTACTTTTTTTTCTTTGAAAATTTGGCAGTTAGCTTTATTTTATTAAAGAGAGTTAATGATTTAAGCTTTTATAAACAAGTTCCCGGGCATTTTTCCCGGTGTTTATTTTTTTGCTATGTATAGTTATACAAACATGCAAGTATGTATGTTTCAATATATTTTGCTAAGAACATCAATACTTCATTCCGAGAGGAAATTGTTTGTTTTATCTTCACCTCCTTTGTCCCGGATCGCCGCTTGGGAAAGTAATCGGTATGGGATGGGGTATTGACATTTTTGTGCGGATCGGTAATTTATAATATTACGTTAAATATATCAAATATATCAAATATATCAAAAAAGTGATAATAACCATAAAGTAAAATCAAAAGACATGAAGCGAGCAAATTTTAAGCAAAAACGACATAACGGGACGACATTAAAAATGCTGCTATTGCTGGTAGCAATCTTCGGCATGAGCCAGATGATGCGCGCCCAGGTAACGATAGGGACGGGGCATTCTCCACATAGTGATGCCTTGTTAGACCTGAAAGAAAATAGCGGCGGAACGGCTGCTAAAGGTTTGTTGTTACCGCGGGTTTCTTTAGAAGCTGAAGATTCACCAACGCCTATGGTTAATCATGTCGCCGGTATGATTGTATATAACAACGGTACATCCGACCCGTCAACTGTACTCCCTGAAAACCGCGTATCTCCCGGTTTTTACTACAATACAGGCGCCCGGTGGGAAAGATTACGATTGGAAGTAGCTAACTGGTTCTATATGCCATCTATTGCTATTGATGTGACAACAACCGGGACTTTTACCCGTGATCTGTATCTCGAATACCGTAAGCAGCTTGAAGACGTACTGGATAGCAGTACGCCGGCCGAGAGTCCAATACCCGGTACGACGCTGGTAAAAAGTCCCGGAGCGCCTAATCCGTTCACAAAAATTTATGAGGCGGACAAGCTTTATTATTATATTACAGGCTATGATGCCAGCGTTTTTTCAAGCCTTAGCATTACTGCCGACGGAAAATTGACATATACTGTCGATGCAAATAATGTTACAGATGCTACATACATGAATATTGTATTTGTAGAAAAATAATTAATTATCTCATTTACGGGATTGAGGATATCTTCAATCCTGCTATGTAATGCAAATTGCTATGAATACAAAGTATTTAAGGTTTATATTGGGGGCGGCGGCGCTGTTCTCCGTCATCCTTCCCATACAGGCCCAGGCACAGTCAACGCCGGGGGGGATAACTGCCAACTTCAAGGTATGGCTGACTCCCGACAAGTATAACAACGGTAGCTGGATTAATAATATCACAGGAACCGGTTCTGCCGGCAATTTTGTCGAATCGACTGTAAGCAGCCACGCCGCACCCGGCAAAGTTAACGGATTTAATTACCATCAGGCGGCATATTTTTCTAAAGAAGCTAATTCTAATGCCTATAACCGCTTAATAAGCGCTAACACGATGACTCTAAGCCAGGGTAATAATGTGACTGCGATTTTTGTATATGAAAGAGAAGATGATCAAAAGTACGATTACTTGTTCTCGTTTAACAATGGCGATACAAACTGTGACTTGGCATTTTATACTGACGATGATAACGATTTGAGGCTGTTTTGGGAAAGTCCAAGCAGGGGCACTGTGGCAAGTACCCAAGGCAAAGGGATAGTCGCTGTCAGTATTGCCAATAATTCCGCCTCTGCAACAGCGCTGGGTTATGTGGATGGCAAAGTTCAGTCAACTACGGGAAATTGGCTTGGTTCCAGCGGTATTAGTTCCAAATGGACAATCGGCGCAAACGGCAGCGCCGCTGATTTCGGTTATGGTTTTGAAGGCAATATCCAGGAAGTAATAATACTGAATGCCGGAGGTACTAATAACCACATTGCCGCCGCCGACCTGCATAAAATCCATACCTACCTTGCCATAAAATATGGTATTAGACTGGACAACAGCGACAATTATGAACTTTATGCTGCCGATGGCGCATCAAGGCTTACCCTGTGGAATAGAGATCTCGCTTTCGATAAAAACATTTTCGGTATTGGGCGCGACGATGCGAGTATGCTTAACCAGGTGCAGAGCAGGAGCGCCACAAACGCCGGCATAACGGTTTTTGTAGGCGACCTCGCCGGATTGAACGACCAGAACCCTGCCTTTGCGGCAAAAAATGAATTAAACGATAAACAGTTTCTCATTCTCGGCTCAGACGGCGCCAGCGAATCTATCGGTAGCATTAAGATCGGAACTCAGTATGTAAACGGAATTATCGGTGTTAGTCCGTTGATAACGTCCATGGACCTGAATGTGGTAGGCGCCAAATACAAAGCGCAACTGACAAATGCAACGTCGATGACCGTGAACTTTCAGACAAGCAATTATTCATTTTGCTTTGTTTCTACTTCGCCCGATTTTAATCCGGCAACAACCAAAGCCTATCCTCTAGCTAACGACGGTATTATCCACGATGTGGAAATAGACGGGACTTACAAGTATATCAGGTTTGCAGACATGAGAATCGGCCCCGGCGGTATGCCTCTCGGTCTGAAAATGTGGCTGCGGGCAGACGATCCCAACTCATTAACCCTGGTTCCGGGAATGGATCTCGCTGATTATACTACCAGCACTTCGATTGCATGGAGGGGATTAAATGCGCCGTCAGCAATACAAACCGGCGTTACGCAATGGCGGGATACTGACCCTACCCGAACAACAGTGTACAGTAAAAACGGCTCTAATATGTCAATACGTACGCCTGTTTATATTCCTGCACATTATTTGATGAACTATCACCCCGCCATTGATTTTTATACCAACTGGAGTAGTCTTTCCGCATTCTTATCCACCACAAAGGGCCCTATGAGTACGGGCAGGCCTGCCAACAGCACCACTTTTTTGGTAATGAACAGCGCACTGCGTACGGGTGATAACGATGCTGCAAATACTTATATGATGTCTTTCCACAACCCTGAGGTATTAACAAGCTATACAGACTACAAGCCCGGATTGGGTATTCGGGGCGTGAAGGGAGACGGGCAGCCGCGTTTGAGAGTGAATGGCGCCGTTAACATAGACAAGCAATTATTTAACCCCGGCTCAACAACAGTGACGTCTTATCAACTTACAAATGTAGGGGGTTCTATTCCGGCAAACAATATCGTTGTAGGTTTCAATATGCAATACGGCATATATGGAAGCAGCCAAAGTGTAAGTACCTGGTATATGAATGGGAAGGGCTCTTTAGGAGGCAGCCGCTACCATACCCGTTCGATGAAGGGGCTTATATCGGAAGTTGTGATGTATGAAAAGGCGCTGAACAACAACGAAATGACATTGGTAAATTCCTACTATGCGCTTAAATACGGGCTTACTTTACGCCCTAATTCTTCGGATTATCCGGCTCCGCGATTCGACTATAAATTGTCCAACGGTACGTCGATATGGCCGGGGCTGTCATCGGCGACCGGATCCACATATATTCGTTATTACCATAACATTGCGGCAATTATACGCGACGACGCAGCTCTCCTGAATAATACTCAGGCGCATTCCACCGAAGTAGGATCTATTCTACATGTGGGCGTAGCGGGGAAATCCTTAAATTTTGACGGTAGCAGCGACGTAGAATCGTTTGCATACGACAAGGAAGCCGTCGTTTGGGGCGACAACCACGGAAAAGGCACGACAACTATTTCGAATAATGAAACCTGCGACGATTTTAAAGCGATTTTCAACCGCCGGTGGTTTTTGCACAAAGTGTCGAACGGAGATCGTCCCGTTCCGGTCATTATCGGGCTGCAAAACAACTCGACTAATAACCTTGGGGAAGAACCAACGACCGATGCCGCGGCTGCAATTTTATATTCCGTCATCCATAAAAGCAATGATTTTGTTATGATAGTTGCCGACGACTCTACAGCCCTCATCCCCGGTCATGCCAATTACGGTAATTTTAAGGCGGTGATTCCAATGATTTGGCTGAACGGCGAACCTCAATGCGCTTATACATTGTTGGAGGAGGGAAGCTATATCACTTTCGGCTATACGTCCAATGGAGGGAATGGTTGTGCGGCTAATGAAGACGCACAGTTTACAGGCGCAAAAAAATTCTCATGGACGCAATGGACATCCAACACCAATACATCATCAGCCGCCGGGCTTACGCTTACCGTAAATACGCCTGTAAATTTGGGCGATAATATCCAGGTAACGCAAACAAAGGCGGCATATCCTGCTGCCGTAAGGGCAAACCGCGGGTATCCGCGTTCGGTAAATACGCCCGCCAACGGAAGCCTGCGCGTTCAGCGCAGGGGTGGAGCAATTGAACAGGATGTGGTTGTTACAATCACATTTAATCACCCAGTCATTCCGGAATTTTCGATTTCCGACCTCGATTGTTATTCGAGGTCCTTTGAAGAAGTGGAGATAACCGGAGAATGTTCGGGCGATGTTTATGCGCCTACGCTCGGCTATGCAGGTCGGCAGAATCAGGCCAGATATGAAATATTAGGGAATAAAGCTATTGTAAACAAAAGAGGAAGCGTTCGGCCCAATGACAAAAACGGCATGCTGAATGTTGCGTTCAGGGGCGGGGTAACAAGTGTAACTATTAAATACAGGACTACAGGCAAGACAACTTCGGTAACGCAAGAGATATATATTTCTCCAATAACCCTGCGTTCCGTTCCGCCTCCGCCTACGATAAATAAAGATGGACTGTCGTTTGTGAAACAGGTGAAAGAACGTGATATTACCACTTGCGACCCTGTAGAATATGCGTTCTATATAGGAAATACGAATTGCGATCCTGTAACCGTAAATTTTAACGATATCCTGCCTGAAAAGATGAAGTGGGAAATCGGATCGTTCGGTTTAGATGCCGTCAGCAGCGGAAATAATCCGTCGTTCAATCCTCAGATAAACCCTGCTACGTCCGGAAACGGTGAAGAGTTGCAGATAGACGGATTGATCGTTCCCGCGAAAACGATACTGGAACTGAGAGCAACCGCCCTGCTCGACGAAGACGCGCCTAGCACAGTATACAACAACCGTGCAAGCATTACGTACACAATAATGGAAAATAATACTCCCGTACCAAAGCCTCCTCTTTATAGTGAGGATAGGGAGACGAAAGATCCTTACACATCTTTCCGTGCAACATGGCAGCAACGCAAGGATGAGGTGGTAATGAATCCTGTATATAGCCCTGCGGTATACAGGGCGGATGGCGAGATTGAAGTTACTTACACCGTAAGCAATACGAATGCCGATATTACGGATATGTACCTGAACGTAGATTTCAATGAGGAATTTGCTTATGTAGCCGGTAGTTGCCAAATTACGCAAGTATCGGGCAGCGCAGTCGCTCCTGTTCCTGTCTTTGTAGCGTCGGGGCCGGACGATTCGCCTAATACGTTGAGTATTGCCGGCGCATCTAATGGTTCGGTCGGTTTTGTATTGCCGACAGGGGTGATGCAAATCAAATTCAGATTGAAAGCGCCGCCTTTATCTGGCATAATGGATGAACTGGATGACAACGACCAGCCAACAGGACGTAAAGTCGATCTGGATATTATTTATGATTTCACGTCCGGTATGGCGGATCCTTGTCTGCAAGGGGCAGTAAAGGGATTGCAAGGTAATAAGCTGATTCCGTATTCGGCGATAACGCATATTATAACCAACAAGAACATGTCTGCCAGAATATTGAAATGATTTGTTTTTAGCGTAAAGAGTAAAGCTTGAAAAGCATTTCTTTTGAGAATAGAAAAAGAATCCGGTTATTTGATATAACCGGATTCTTTATTAGAAAGTATTAAGTCCCTTAAAGGAATTATCACCACATTTTATATTGTTTTTTCTGTGTGCAATCGAAGATTGTTTACGTTCCTTTTGCCTCAAGAGGCAAAAGGAAGCAAAAGCGCTTTATACGTCCGCTTAATGGTGCGACCCGTTGCAGGCAGGCTGGACTCGCACCTACGATGCTCAAACAGGCGCCCCGTTTTACGCCTTTTTCACCTGATGGATTCCCCGCACGTAAAAGCATATGGCGTAGCGGCTGAAGCACGACAAAAGTGAGAGAAAATTCTGTGATATCTCTGTTTACCTCCGTGGTGCGAAGAAAAACAATAAAGGCTGTCTTAAAAGCCCTCCGAGTTGTCATTGGCTTCGCCGAATTCGCAAAGCTCGGTTCTGAACGAAATGAAGAATCTAATTTGCTTGATCATAGAATCCTTCGCTTTACTTAGGATGACAGGAACGAGTTAGATGCTGACTTCTGAGACAAGCTCTTTTTAAGTAGCCTAAAAATAAATACCTTTACAACGGAAAAGAAATACAAAACGACGTTCTTAGTAGTACTGAATTTGAACAAGAAATACTATGATATATCTCCACATGTATCAAATTAGAATTTGTATTCTGGCAAATATTATCAGGAATTTATCATTATTTTTGTAGCATAGCATGTAACATGTAAACTAAAAAATAAGAAAATGAATATAGTGTTTTTAGACTCGGAAACTGTAGGAAATGATATAAGTTTTGATAAAATAAGCCTGTTGGGAAATTTTACGGCCTACGAATATACGGCACGGGACGAAGTTGTCAACCGTTTGCAAGGCGTTGATATTGCTATTACCAATAAAACTAAGATAAGCAAAGATATAATGGATGCCTGCCCCCAATTGAAATTAATTTGCGTTGCTGCCACAGGAATGAATAACATCGACCTTGATTATGCGGCACAAAAAGGCATACAGGCAAAAAATGTTGCGGGTTATTCAACCGACAGCGTTGTGCAGATCACTTACGGTTTACTGCTTACTTTGCTTAATCAGGTAAGCTATTTCGATAATTATGTAAAAAGCGGATGCTATGCGCAAAACCGTTTTTTTACACATTATGGGCGCACCTTCCACGAACTGGCAGGCAAGCGTATGGGTATCATCGGCATGGGTACAATTGGTAAAAAATCGGCAGCTGTGGCCGAAGCTTTCGATGCCGAAGTTGTATACTATTCCACATCGGGTAAAAATAACTCGGTATCGTATAAACGACTGGAATTGGATGAACTGCTCAACACTTCCGATATTGTATGTATTCACGCGCCCTTGAACGAACAGACCCGCAACCTGATTGATGCAGAAAAATTGAACTTAATGAAAGCTACGGCGTTTATTATCAATACAGGTCGTGGAAACATTGTAAATGAATCGGATTTGGCAACGGCAATCGATAGCGGCATAATTATGGGGGCAGGTTTGGATGTTTTTGGCCATGAGCCTATGAATGAGGATAATCCTTTATTGTTAATAAAGAAGAAAGAGCATTTGGTTATGAGTCCGCATATCGGGTGGGCAAGTGTAGAGGCCCGCCATCGTTTGCTGGATGGCATAGTTGCTAACATCAAAAACTTTTTGAACCAAAATAAATAAACAGCATGATTGAAACGTTGCCGACCATAGCAGCCATATCGACAGCCCCGGGGAAAGGAGCCATTGCGTGTATCCGAGTTAGCGGTAAGGATGTATATGCTATTTGTAACAAAATATTTCAGGCAAAAAACGGAAAGAGTATTGAGGAACAAGCGGTTCATAATCTTTGTTTTGGACTGATAACAGATGATGGCAATGTGCTTGATGAGGTTTTACTGGCAAAATTTCAGTCTCCTCATTCCTATACGGGTGAGGATATTGTTGAAATTACCTGTCATGGGTCGGTATATATTCAGCAGAAAATTTTACAGTTGTTGCTGAAACATGGTGTGCACTTGGCAAAAGCAGGCGAATTTACACAACGTGCTTTTATGAATGGGAGGATAGATTTATCGCAGGCTGAAGCAGTAGCTGATTTGATTGCATCATCGTCATCGGCCGCTCATCGTATTGCCTTGAATCAAATGCGCGGAGGCTTTAGTAATGAACTTCGTAATTTGCGGAATGAGCTGTTGGATTTTATATCGCTTATTGAACTGGAATTGGATTTTGGAGAAGAAGATGTTGAATTTGCCGACCGTAGCCGATTGAACGAGCTGTCCGGCCATATAGCGGGAGTAATAAAAAAATTAGCCGACTCGTTTGAAGCGGGTAATGTTATAAAAAATGGCATTCCGGTAGCAATTATCGGGGAAACCAATACCGGGAAATCGACATTATTGAATTTTTTATTGAACGAGGACAGGGCTATTGTATCGAATATACACGGTACAACCCGTGATATTATTGAAGATATAACCAGTATTGAAGGAATCACATTCCGGTTTATTGATACGGCAGGCATCCGGGAAACGCACGATACTGTTGAAAATATTGGGATTGAACGGACTTTTCAAAAAATCAACCAGGCTTCGATAATTTTATGGTTGGTTGATGCTTTAAATAAAACCAGCGATATCCAAAAACTTGCACAAAAAATAATTCCGTTAACCGGTGGTAAAAAACTGATTATGGTATTGAACAAGGTCGATTTGCTTGACAAACACGAGATACGTGAAAAAGAGGCTGTTCTTAATCGATTATCCCCCGGTTCCGATTTGGTGTCAATTTCGGCAACTTTGCAAACTCATACGGATGCCTTAATCCATAAATTAGTTAAAGCGTCGGCTTTGTCTGAAATAAAGGATAATGATGTAATCATAACAAACATGAGACATTACGAGGCGCTTAACAGAGCGTATGACTCGACATTGAGAGTTATCGACGGATTAAAAAATAATATTTCGGGCGATTTTTTGAGTCAGGATATACGGGAAGCCTTACATTATCTGGGCGAAATAACAGGGGAAATAAGCACAAATGATATTTTGGAAAATATATTCAGTAAGTTTTGCATCGGCAAGTGAAGCCCTATTTTTGGAATGAAAACAACAACTAAAAAACCACTCATAAAAAGCAACTAAATATATTTATTTACAGTATATTACAAAGACGGTAAATGTTATCAAATGTTTACCGTCTTTCCTTTTGTTTGTCCTTTTTTTATTGTATTTTTGTCGCTGGTTTGTTACTCAAAATATAATGGGTAACAAAAGTAACAGAAATGATATGAAAGCATCTAAAAAGTAAAGTCTAAAGCCTCAACAAAGGCACAAAAAGAACCGGTAAGGCTAAGGGAAAAAGAGTTAGCCAATGGTAACAAAAGCCTGTACTTAGACATTTACCGAGACGGTAAACGTGAATATGAGTTTTTAAAACTCTACCTAATTAAAGCCACTACACCCCGATAGAGCGAGACCAAAACCGCCAAACATTGGCAACCGCTCAAGCTATCAAAGCTAAACGCCAAATAGAGATACAAAACGGCGAGTATGGTTTTATCAGTCAATTTAAAATTGATACCCCCTTTCTTAGTAACTGTTAGGAAATTAAAAGAAAATATTTTTATAGCGTAAAAAAACGACATTCTATGTAAAAAAATATTGGGTATCAGTTGTTTATGTGTATATTTATTTGTAATTTTAATATTATCAATCACTTAAAATTACAATGAATAAAATTTATCCAACAGATTTAACCCATACCCAGTGGCAATTTATAGAAAAGATTTTGAATGACAAAAGAAAACGCTCGCATACATTACGGGAAATCTGGAATTCTATTCTTTATTTGGTGAAAACAGGCTGCCAATGGCGTATGCTTCCTCATGATTTTCCTCATTGGTCTGCAGTCTATTATTATTTTAAGAAGTGGAAAAACAACGGAGTCTTTGAAGAGGTATTGGATATATTAAATGCCGGAGAACG
>JAISFN010000164.1 GCA_031263585.1 Prevotellaceae bacterium
CACGGGAAACGGGCGAAAAGCCTCTTTAAATACGGGTTAGAGCTTATTGCAACAGCCTTACTTAACCCGATTACTATACCCGAGATAGATGTCTTTAAATTTTTGTCATGTACTTAGGTTAAATTGGATTACAATTTCTTTATATTGATTCTTGCTTTTATCCCTCCTATAGCATTAAAATTGGCTGTAATACAAAAACAAAAACGTGAATCTGTAAAAGATGAATTTCCAAAAGAAGAACCTCCAAAATATAATCCTTCAAACTATGCTCCTTTAAGTACAGATATAAGAGAATTAAAAAACCGTATTTGTGTATCTATGGCAGGAATAATTGAAGATTTTTTATCAAATATAGAAAATGGCTATTTTAATGGTTTTGAATCTATTGAAGCTTACATTAAACAACTATACAACAAGATTATACCTTAAGACTGTAATAGAAGATTATTAATAAAATTTAATCATCTATTATGTTTCTAAATTCACTATTTTAAATCTGATAAACAATTTTGTTTACTGGTATGTTTTTTGTATATTTACATCAAGAAATAATAGTAAGATGTTACCAGAAATAAATAAAATAAAAGGAGTTCACCCGGGAGTAATTCTAAAAAGAGAGTTACTCCTTAAAGGTATAGAGAGCAAGCAATTTGCCCTATCTATAAATGAACACCCACAAACCATAAATGCCATTACAAAAGAACGGAGAGGTATAAATCCAACTCTATCAATTAAGTTAGGATATGCTTTAAGTGTTGATGAGGAATATTTTATGCTTTTACAAACATATTATGAGATTAAAATAGCGCATAAAGAATTATTGACACAACAAAAAAAGCCTGATTTGAATAATATCCGACAGATTTTATTCTGGGATACTGATATTAATACTATTGATTGGCAGAAGCAAAGAAAAGCTATTATACGCAGGATATTTGAAAGAGGGAATGACATTGAAATAAAAGAAATAATCTCCTTTTATGGCAAAGATATTATCATTGAAGAATTGCAGTCTATTCCTTCATACATGCCTACCCTTGCAGAAAATGCTATGAAATATCTGAATCTAAATTTAAATACAGAATATGCAGTCTGATATACTTCATTTACAAACTGTCTCACCCCAACTTAGAGCAGCTTTATCTCAATTAATGTCAATTGAAATACTTTCTCCCTTTAGATTGGTTGGGGGAACTGCATTAAGTTTACAATTAGGGCATAGAATGTCTGTAGATATTGATTTGTTTACTGATGCTGAATATGGCAGTATTGATTTTAAATCTATAGATTGTAAAATTATGAATCTATTTCCACTTGTAGAGATGCAATACAAAGGCAATGATAGTTTTGGAAAGAGTTATTTCATAGGTAGCAACAAAAATGATATGGTGAAAGTAGATTTATTTTATACTGATAAATTTATAGAGCCTATACATAAAGTAGATGTTTTTCGCTTAGCCACCTTAGATGAAATTGCAGCCATGAAAATGGAAGTTATTGGACATAGTGGAAGAAAGAAAGATTTTTGGGATATACATGAGTTATTGGAAATTATATCTTTAGACAAAATGATAGAACTCCATAATAAGCGTTATCCATATTCCTATACAACTGAAGAACTTAAAGCTAAATTAGTTGATTTTAGCTATGCAGACCCTGATTTTGAACCTATATGTTTAAAGGATAAGTATTGGGAATTAATAAGACTGG
Organism: Prevotellaceae bacterium; assembly: GCA_031263585.1. Classification (GTDB taxonomy): domain Bacteria; phylum Bacteroidota; class Bacteroidia; order Bacteroidales; family UBA932; genus JAISFN01. The sequence goes on from JAISFN010000164.1 coordinate 1,711, forward strand.
ATATTGAAACAGCAGTAAGCAATCTCACAGTATAATTCACTATTTTAAATTGGTGAAACTATAGTGAAACTTTTTGGAAAAGAAATGAAAAAACAGGAAAGAATAAGAAAATAAGCATTATCTATAAAATGCTGAAAATAATACAAATGAAATCAAAAGAAAAAATAAGAAGATTCATTTAAGTGGTCTTACAAGCAGGGGGTCATAGGTTCGAATCCTATTGAGTTCATTTAAAAATCAAAGACTTACATCTCTATAAGTCTTTTTTTGTACCTTCACCGAAATATAACCGAAACTGAATTATGGAAACATATAGGTTAGAACTACTAGTATAATCGTCAAAATGAAATGTCTATTTTTTTTAGAACTTTATTAAACATTTCTGGGCTATACGGTTTTGATTGGCGCCCATTAATAGGCAGCCTCAAGTTTAAACGAAAAGTCTCGAACCAAATTCGGGGCTTTTAAAATACGTTTCAAAAGCCTTTAATAAGCTTTTAAATACTCAGGGCAACCGCACTAAAAAATATCACCAATATGATATTATGATAATACGCAAGTTATAAAAATGATATTTCTATTATTATCTATCCAAACAAAATGAATCAAATCGCAATATTTTTACAATCAGATATTTATAAAACAGGTGAAATTTTGGTGCGGTTGCTATGGAAGCAATCCTTTTTATTTTATCAGCTATGATTGAAGATACTATCCATCCGTCCATTTTTATTGAAAACCCCCACAACATAGTGTCTGCAATAATGTCTATTTTTGAAAGAGCTGTATCAATTATCTCATCCATCTTTATGGCAAATGTTTGCATATGCTCATCATAATAGCTGGAATTATAATTGAAATTATTAGGAGAAAATCCCTCAAGCATTTTTTTTAACCCATCGTATAAATTCTTATTTCACTTTTACATATAATGTAATTAACATACAAGGCGAGATCGTTCGAAGTATCTAATACTTTAGGATTATTCCAAACAAAATTTTTTTGTATATTATTAAATAATAAATTCCCGTAAATAATAGATGAGTCAAATGAAGATCTTGGCAACCATGATTTAAGAATAGAAAGTGGTGGCGATGGACGATACACTGCAAATGGAGGGACACAATTAAGAACTACCTTTTTCATTTGACAAACAATTTTATTGACAATTAAAAATAAAAAGGGGAACTCCCCTTTTTATTTTATCTATATGTGAACAAACTGCAACCGGTCTCATAGGAAGAGAAAGTATTCTTGATTAAGATTCTTGTTTATGTCATTCCATTCTTACATAGAAAAAAATTAAAGATATAAATAGTCCCGCCATCAAAAAAATCATGATAAACTTACTTAATCCAGAGCCGTTACCCGTAGCTATAGCATAAGATGAATTATTCAGATAAGCAAAAATAAGAATTGAAAAAAATTTCAAATGTCTACTTAACTGTACTCTTTGTCTATATAGATAGTTAGCATTTTTTTCTGTTGTCTTATAAGGGTAATTAGATCTTTTATAATATTTCTCAAACACAGAAAGTCCAATGTAAAACACTAATGCTATCAATGGAATAATCCACAAGAAATAACGTTCACCCCATCCGTCTATTTCACCATCTAAATTATAGTGAATAGGAATCAATGTCTCATCGTCTAGTCTCCCATAAAAAAGCAAAGGACAAAAAGACCAGAGCAAGGCTAATACAGATACTGTTTCTAGTATCCAATCATATGTGGTTCTTTTTTGAGGATTTCCCATTAAAAAATTATTTTGGCATATTAAGAGTTATAAGTTGTCTCAATTCCACAATGTCGATTTTTCCAGCCTCTTCCGGATAATATTTCTGTAACGCATCTATACAGTCATTTACTATCTTTTCCTGATACTCAGTCAGCATTATATGAGTATTTTCTTTCCCATTTTTCAACACCCATAGTTGATATGCTTGAAGATCTCTTTGTTTCATAGAAGAAGAACTAATACTTTCTGTGCCATCCCAGAAAGCATATGTGTCATAGATAAGCGCGGCAGTTGCTCCTACAACAGCGTTACCTCCGATAGCCAACACAAAAACGACTACTCCTGCTGCCAGGACACCAGACTCAGCTTCTACTTCTTCGCTTTGATAAACCGATTCATTAATATATTTAACTATATCAGATTCCTTTAATTCAGAAATCAATCCTCTATCTTCACATAACGAAAAGAAGAGTGAAATATCTTGAGCTTTTACTGCTTTATGTAAATCTTCATCACCCAAAGTTATTATTAATTTCCATAATTCATCATCAAAATTTATTTTCATGTCCTGAACGCCATAAGCTTTAGCAATGGCTTGTGGATCTTCTGCTAATTGTTTAGCGATTAATGGATTTTCCATAATATCCTTAGACAACTTGTCTAAGAATTTCAGAAATTTCAAGTCTTCTGAATTTAAATTCAAGTTAATAGGTACAGCGATAGAGCTTCTAGCGCATGGAGCGAGTTGATTATTGATCGATACTACATCCGTCTCATCGAAGAAATAAGGGCTATTACACGATGTCAACAAAACAGAAGGGACTAATATCCCCGCTAAAATCTGCTTTAAAATTTTCTTGTTTTTCATATCTTTTCAAGTGTTGGTTTTAACAAAATGTATTTAAACATTACAGAAGGCATTATTTCCTCATAATTGTCAGTTATATATTTAATATTTTCTTCGTCTTTAAAAATCTCCGCACATACATGACATAAATGACCTATAATTCTTTTATCTACACCTCGTTTATCATATATATTTTAGCGCTGAATAAGACCCTTCCACAAATAACCAAATTTTCAATAAATCACGAAACTGCACCTCATACAATTCTTGCATTGTTTTATGACGAAGATTTCCAAGCCTGAATGGAATAATATATTCACAAGTCAGCCCACAACAAGACATCAATTAAGAATATGGTGTAACTGGTAAAGTCGTAAATAAAGAAGTACATCTTTTTTTGAATAAATCTTCTCTGGCTTCTACTTTTTTATCATATGATAAATGGGCGCCAGTATCAAAAGGAATCCATATACCTCGTTCAATTTTAAGAGACTTGCTGTGTTTTATTACATCAAAATAGTCAATTAATCTCGAATCACTTTGAAACTGATCTCCATTGAAAGAGGAGTCGTCATGTATCTCTACATTAACAAAACATGCCAACCCCAAATCCATGGCGGCCATACAGCCATTGACAATGTTTTCATAATCCACCCATTTCTGATGATCGTTTCCGGTACTATAATATTTATCTCTTAGGCTTGACAATACGTCGTATGCATATTGATAAGTTTTTGCCAAATAACCATTGGTAACTATCCTAAACGATTAATTCTTTTGATGCTCCATACTCTACTATTTTTGTTAAATCATATCCTAAGAAACATTCACCTCCAGTAAGGACGAGAACCCCTATACTATCTCCATAGTATTCCATAGACTGATCAACATAATCTTTCATTTCTTGAAGTGACAACCTATCTTTAATAATAGGATTACAGCCAAAGCAACAATTTTTGCATGCAGCGCTACATTGATAGGTAGTTGACAAGGCAATCGTTCTAGGAGGAATAATAAGTTGTTCTATATCCATCTTTAAACCATTAAGAATTGACATAAAGATAAAAATTTTAAAATCCTATTTTATATCAATAAATATATGTTTTTAAATATTTTTCTCATAAAAAGAACAATATAAAATCACCCTACTATAATCGCCAAAATGAAATGTCCATTTTTTTAAGAACTTTATTAAATATTTTTGGGCGCTCTGGTTTTGGTTGGGCGCCCATTAATAGGCAGCCTCAAGTTTAAACGAAAAGTCCCGAACCAAATTCGGGGCTTTTAAAATACGTTTCAAAAGCTTTTAATAAGCCTTTAAACACTCAGGGCAACCGCACTAAAAAATATCGCCAATATAATATTATGATAATATGCTGGTTATAAAAATGATATTTCTACTATTATTTATCCAAACAAAATGAATCAAATTACAATATTTTTACAATCAGATTTGTATAAAATAGATGAGATTTTGCTGCGGTTACCCTTTCAAACGCTTAAACAAATTATATCCTGTGTAAATATAAAATTGTTGTCATAAATGAAATGCTAAAAAATTATACTTCAATAACATTTTGATATTGTGTAATATCAAGGCGAATCTCGATTGGGAACTGAGCCAATAATTTGGTAAAAATTAGTAGAAAAATGAGAAAAAAGTGTTATAAAAAATGATAATGTTTTTTTGCTATCGAAATATTACTAAAAGTGCTTATTTCTTTTTTAAAAATGTTGATAAGTTGTTTGTAAATTAAAATTATTGTCATATCTTTGCATGCCGTTTAGAATGGAATATTTTACGTAAAATAATGAGTAGCAATAATTTATGTTAACAATTCAACAATTAGTAAGAAAAGGACGTAAGAAAGAGGAATTTAAGAGTAAAGCGCCTGCGTTGGATGCTTGCCCTCAGCGTCGTGGGGTTTGTGTGCGTGTGTATACAACCACTCCAAAAAAACCGAACTCGGCTATGCGTAAAGTAGCACGTGTTAAATTAACCAACCAAAAAGAGGTGAACGCTTACATTCCGGGCGAAGGTCATAACTTACAAGAACACTCGATTGTATTGGTTCGTGGTGGCCGTGTAAAAGACTTGCCAGGTGTACGTTATCACCTTGTACGTGGAGCTTTGGATGCTTCGGGAGTTGACGGACGCAAACAAAGCCGTTCATTGTATGGCGCTAAACGCCCGAAGGCGTCGGCGGCCAAAAAGTAAATTTTAAGTTATTTTAATTTTGATTTAAAAAAATGAGAAAATCGAAGCCGAAAAAAAGAATCCTGCTTCCTGACCCCAAGTTCGGAGACACATTGGTAACTCAGTTTGTTAACAACTTGATGTTGCAGGGAAAGAAGAGTATCTCCTACGGCATTTTTTACGATGCTATGGAAATAGTAGGTGAGAAGATGAAAGATTCCGATAAGGCTCCACTCGACATTTGGAAAAAAGCTCTTGAAAACATTACTCCACAAGTGGAAGTAAAAAGCCGTCGTATCGGTGGAGCTACTTTTCAGGTGCCCATTGAAGTGAGACCAGATAGGAAAATTTCTGTTAGTATGAAAAACATGATCCTGTTTGCTCGCAAACGCTCAGGTCGTTCAATGGCTGAAAAATTGAGTGGTGAAATCATTTCAGCATATAATGAGGAAGGCGGTGCATTTAAACGTAAGGAGGATATGCACAAAATGGCCGAAGCCAACAAGGCTTTTGCTCATTTCAGATTTTAATTGAGGAGAAGAAAAAAGTTAGATGGCAAGAGATTTAGAGTATACAAGAAATATCGGCATCATGGCGCACATTGATGCCGGAAAAACTACAACCTCCGAACGCATTTTATTTTATACAGGAAAAACACACCGTATTGGCGAAACGCACGATGGTGCAGCTACTATGGACTGGATGGTTCAGGAGCAGGAGAGGGGTATAACCATTACCTCGGCTGCTACAACCACGTTTTGGCGCTATCGCGATAACACATACCATATCAATTTGATTGATACCCCGGGACATGTTGATTTTACCGTAGAGGTAGAGCGCTCATTGCGTGTTTTGGATGGTGCAATAGCAACTTTTTGTGCTGTTGGCGGTGTTGAACCCCAGTCAGAAACAGTTTGGCGTCAGGCCGACAAATATAATGTACCGCGTATTGCTTACATTAATAAGATGGATCGTGCCGGTGCCGACTTTTTGAATGTAGTAAACGAAATAAAGGAGAAACTAGGAGCCAACCCCGTTCCGATAGTTTTGCCGATTGGTTCCGAAGACCAATTTAAAGGTATAGTCGACCTTATCTCGAATAAGGCAATTATTTATTTTGATGATAAAAACGTACGCGATAACTTCACATTAGAAGAAGTGCCTGCAGATATGAAGGACGAAGTTGATGAGTGGAGGGGAAAACTAATTGAAGCTATCGCTGAATATAATGATGAATTGCTGGAAAAGTTTTTTGATAATCCGGATTCGATTACCGAAGATGAAATTATCAATACTGTCCGTAAAGCAACTGTCGGCATGACTATCATTCCGATTACTTGCGGTTCATCATTCAAAAATAAAGGTATACAGTATTTATTGGATGCTGTTGTGCGCTATTTGCCAAGTCCGTTGGATATTGGTACAACTCACGGGCTTGATAAAAATTGTAATGAGGCAGAGCGTAAACCCGATGTAAAAGATCCGTTTTGTGCCTTGGTATTTAAAATTGCCACAGACCCTTATGTGGGCCGTTTGGCATTTATCCGTGTTTACTCGGGCCGCTTAAATGCAGGGTCGTACGTATTTAATTCACGTTCCGACAGGAAAGAGCGCGTAGCGCGTTTATACCAAATGCACTCGAATAAGCAAAATCCTATCGACTTTGTTGAAGCGGGCGATATTTGCGCTGCTGTGGGATTCAAGGATCTACGTACAGGTGATACTATTTGCGATGAAAAGCATGTTATCACGCTCGAATCGATGAGTTTCCCCGAGCCGGTTATCGGTTTAGCTGTTGAGCCTAAAACCCAGAAAGATTTGGATAAATTGGGTATCGCACTTGGTAAATTGTCGGAAGAAGATCCTACATTTACCGTAAAAACCGATCACGATAACGGGCAAACAATCATTAGCGGGATGGGCGAGCTTCACCTCGAAATTATTGTTGACCGTTTGAAACGTGAATTTGGTGTCGAAATTAATCAGGGCGCACCCCAGGTTAATTATAAAGAGGCATTAAAATCAGCAGCTGAGCACCGTGAAGTATTCAAAAAACAAACTGGTGGTCGTGGTAAATTTGCCGATATCATTGTTGAAATTGGGCCTGCCGATACGAAGGAAACTCTTGGTTTGCAATTTGTAGACCATGTGAAAGGCGGTAATATTCCCCGTGAATATATTCCTTCAATTGAAAAAGGTTTCAAAATGGCAATGGTCAATGGGCCTTTGGCCGGATATCCTATTGAAGGGATGAAAGTTGTGTTGAAGGATGGATCGTTCCATCCTGTTGATTCCGACTCGCTTTCGTTCGAAATTTGTGCCCGTGCCGCCTTCCGTCATGCTGCGTCAAAAGTTTCTCCTGTATTGATGGAGCCTGTTATGTCGCTCGAAGTTGTTACTCCCGAGGAGTATATGGGTGATGTTATCGGGGATTTAAACAAGCGCCGCGGACAAATTACTGGTATGGAACAAAAAGCTACCGCCCGTGTGGTAAAAGCAAAAGCGCCTTTGTCGGAAATGACGGGTTATGTAACGGTATTACGTACGATTACCTCAGGTAGGGCTACGTCGACTATGGAGTTTTCGCATTATGATGAAGTGCCTGCCAACTTGGCAAAAGAAATTGTTGAAAAGTCGGGTACTCGTAAAGGAGATGCTGATTTAGACGAATAAACTAATTGTAAATGGTTTGTTGATAATTGAAAATAGACAGTTTACAATTATTTTTGTTTGCATCAAAAAACGATATGTATTATACAATTAACAATAATCAATTTTGAGCTATCATGAGCCAAAAAATAAGAATAAAACTGAAATCATACGATCACTCGTTGGTTGATAAATCGGCCGAGAAGATTGTCAAAACTGTGAAAGCAACAGGTGCAGTAGTTAGCGGGCCAATCCCCTTACCTACACACACTAAAATTTTTACGATTAACCGTTCGACTTTCGTGAACAAAAAATCGCGTGAGCAATTCCAACTGAGCAACTTCAAACGCTTGCTCGACATCTATAGCTCGACTCCCAGAACAGTTGATGCCTTGATGAAACTTGAATTGCCCAGCGGTGTTGAAGTCGAAATCAAAGTCTGATAAATTTATATTTTAAGTAAAAATAAATAAGAGTCTCTTATACCCCTCTTTTGGAGGATGGAGGAGAGGCTTTGAGTTAATTAAATTAATAACAAATACATGCCAGGAATTATTGGAAAGAAAGTCGGAATGACTTCTGTTTTTGGTGAAGACGGTAAAAACATACCGTGCACCGTTATTGAAGCTGGTCCATGTGTTGTCACGCAAGTAAAGACAAAGGAAACCGATGGTTACTCGGCTCTTCAGCTTGCCTATGACGATAAAAAGGAAAAGCACACCAGTGCTGGACTTTTAGGACATTTTAAAAAAGCCAACACTGCACCTAAACGTAAAGTTGCCGAAATTGTTGACGATTTCAAACAGGAGATGAAACTCGGCGACGTTGTTACGGTTGATTGCTTTATCGAAGGCGATTGGGTTGACGTAACAGGGATCTCGAAGGGTAAAGGTTTCCAGGGAGTTGTTAAACGTCATGGCTATTCGGGTGTCGGTGGTCAAACTCACGGACAACACAATCGGCTTCGTGCACTTGGTTCTTTAGGTGCATCATCGTATCCTTCCCGCGTATTCAAAGGTAAAAAAATGGCCGGGCGAATGGGCGGTAATAAAGTAAAAGTTGTAAACCTCATTATCCTGAAGATTATACCTGATAGCAACTTATTGTTAGTAAAAGGCTCGATACCTGGAGCAAAAGGCTCATATTTAATTATTGAGGATTAGAACTATGGAATTAGCAGTATATCAAATTGACGGAGATCAGTCATCAAAGAAAATTACTCTTGATGATACTATTTTTGGGATTGAACCTAACGACCATGCCATTTATCTGGATGTAAAACAGTTTTTGGCAAATAAACGTCAGGGTACACACAAAGCCAAACAACGCGCCGAAGTAAGTTACAGTACGAAGAAAATTGTACGCCAGAAAGGCTCGGGTGGCGCTCGTCACGGTAGTATTAAATCACCTATTTTTGTGGGTGGTGGCCGTACTTTCGGTCCCGTACCCCGCGACTATGGCTTTAAATTGAATAAGAAAGTGAAGCAACTGGCTCGCCGTAGCGCACTTTCATACAAAGCGAAAAATGATGCGATTATCGTTCTTGAAAATCTTAATTTCGAGGCTCCCAAGACGAAAGAATTCATTAAAATCAGTCAGAACCTTAAAGTAGCTGATAAAAAAATTCTTATGGTGCTTCCCGAATCGAATAACAATATATACTTGTCGTCGCGTAACTTGCCAAAGGTAAAAGTGGTAACAGTTTCCGAATTATCGACATACGATATTATAAACGCGTCAAGCCTTATTATGCTTGAGGGTTCGGTTGAGGTTTTGCATAATATGTTTGGAATTTCCTAATCGATAAAAGTAATGGAAGTATTAGTTAGGCCTATTGTAACCGAAAAAATGACGATTCAGGGCGAAAAGTTGAATCGTTACGGTTTTATTGTCGACCGCCGTGCAAACAAGTTGCAAATTAAAAAAGCGGTTGAGAGCTTGTACAACGTAACCGTTTCCGGAGTAAATACCATGAATTATGCCGGTAAGCGCAAAAGCCGCCTTACAAAAGCCGGTGTATTATCCGGACGGACGAATCACTTTAAAAAAGCTATTGTTACCCTTGTCGGTGATGATAAGATTGATTTTTACAGTAATATCTAAAGGACATGGGAGTAAGAAAGTTTAAACCGGTAACACCCGGTACAAGACATAAAATTATCGGTACGTTTGACGATATTACCACGTCAACACCAGAAAAGTCTCTGTTAGCTCCTCTTAAAAAGTCAGGAGGACGTAATCATCGCGGTAAAATGACTATGCGCTATATCGGCGGCGGTCATAAACGTAAATATCGTGTTATCGATTTTAAAAGAGATAAGGATAGTATCCGTGCAACAGTTAAGACCATTGAGTATGACCCAAACCGCAGTGCACGCATTGCCTTGTTGGTTTATGCCGACGGCAAAAAACGTTATATTGTAGCTCCTCACGGGTTAAAAGTAGGGCAGGTTCTTGAGTCGGGTACAGGTGTTGCACCCGAAGTTGGGAATGCACTTTTTTTGTCGGAGATACCTTTGGGTACTGTAGTACATAATATTGAATTGCATCCCGGACAAGGAGCTGTTATGGCTCGTAGTGCTGGAACTTACGCCCAATTATTGGCGCGTGAAGGAAAGCATGCGGTGTTGAAATTACCTTCAGGTGAAACTCGCATGGTGTTAACAACATGTAAAGCAACGGTTGGTTCGGTATCAAATCCCGATCATGGTCTTGAAGTACATGGTAAAGCGGGTCGTAAGCGTTGGTTAGGCCGTCGTCCGCGTGTTCGCGGAGTCGTAATGAACCCTGTTGATCACCCGATGGGTGGTGGTGAAGGTCGTGCCTCCGGAGGTCATCCCCGTTCACGTAAAGGTCTTTTGGCAAAAGGCTACAAAACGCGTAACCCGAAGAAGACTTCAAAGAAATTTATCCTGGAAAGAAGAAAGAAGTAATCTGATTAAATGTTGAATTTATGAGTAGATCGCTAAAAAAAGGTCCTTATATCGAACCGTCGTTAGAGAAAAAAGTCATCACAATGAATGAAAGCAATAAAAAAACTGCGATTAAAACATGGTCGCGTGCTTCGATGATTTCACCCGACTTTGTTGGACACACAATAGCCGTACATAACGGAAATAAGTTTATCCCAGTTTATGTTACCGAAAACATGGTTGGCCATAAGTTAGGCGAATTTGCTCCTACACGCCAGTTCCGTGGCCATGCCGGTAACCGTAAATAAGTTGTAACACCAAAATATCGAGAATATTGTAATGGGTGCAAGAAAAAGAGAAATGGCCGAGAGGCTGAAAGAACAAAAAAGGCAAACGGCGGTTGCAAAACTGAACGATTGTCCTACTTCTCCACGCAAAATGCGTCTGGTTGCCGATTTGGTAAGGGGAATGGAAGTGAATAAAGCATTGGATGTTTTAAAATATACTAAGAAAGAAGCATCGGTACGTATGTATAAGCTACTTAGCTCGGCTATCGACAGCTGGGAAAAGAAAAACGAAGGAGAACGTTTGGAAAATGCCAATCTTTGTGTTAAAGAAATTTTTGTGAACCAAGGACGTACCTTAAAACGCTTCCGCACTGCACCGCAAGGGCGTGCTAGCCGTGTACGTAAACGTTCGAACCATGTTACCATAATATTGGGTTCAAAAACTGATAAAACTAAGGAGGAATAGTCAAATGGGTCAAAAAGTTAATCCGATAGGTAACAGGCTTGGAATTATCCGCGGATGGGATTCAAACTGGTTTGGCGGTAAAGATTTTGGCGGTAAAATTGTTGAAGATTCGAAAATTCGCGAATATCTGAATGCTCGTCTTGCAAAGGCAAGCTTATCAAAAATTGTAATTGAGCGTACACTTAAGTTGATTACCGTTACTATTCACACTGCGCGTCCCGCTATTATTATCGGAAAAGGTGGGCAGGAAGTGGACAAGCTCAAGGAAGAATTGAAGAAAATCACAAGCAAGGATGTTCAAATCAATATTTTTGAAGTGAAACGTCCCGAATTGGATGCTGTGATTGTAGCAAACAACATCGCCCGCCAGGTAGAAGGTCGTGTTTCATACCGTCGTGCTATTAAAATGGCTATAGCCTCCACCATGAGAATGGGAGCCGAAGGTATTAAAGTACAGATTTCAGGTCGCTTGGGTGGTGCCGAAATGGCTCGTAGCGAAACATTGAAGGAAGGGCGTATTCCATTGCACACTTTCCGTGCCGACATTGACTATGCTTTGGGCGAAGCGCTTACAAAAGTAGGTTTGCTTGGTATTAAAGTATGGATTTGCAATGGTTTGGTTTACGGCAAGCGTGATCTTTCCCCTAATGCAGGCACAGCAGCCAACAGTGCGGGTAGCCAAGGCCAATCTTACAATGAAAGAGGCGACCGTGGCAACCGTCGTGGTGGTGGTAGAAGACAAAAAAAGTAAAGGTGGTTTCTTAAAATAAAAGTGAAGAAATGTTACAACCGAAGAAAACAAAATTCAGAAGGCAACAAAAGGGCAAAATGAAAGGTATTGCCCATAGGGGATACGAACTTGCTTTTGGTTCATTCGCAATTAAAGCACTTGCCGAGACTTGGATTACTGGTCAGCAGATTGAGGCAGCCCGTCAGGCGATTGTTCGTTATATGAAACGTGAAGGACAAATCTGGATTCGTATTTTCCCCGATAAGCCAATTACAAAGAAACCTGCTGAAGTGCGTATGGGTAAAGGTAAAGGAGCGCCCGAAGGTTTCGTGGCTCCTGTGACTCCCGGTCGAATTCTATTTGAAATAGAAGGGGTGCCTCTCGAGGTGGCAAAAGAAGCGCTCCGTTTGGGTGCTCAAAAGCTTCCGATTGTTACGAAATTTGTAGTGAGAAGAGATTACACAGAATAAAAAATTCGACGAAAGACAATGAAAAGTTCTGAAAAAATTGCTGAGATAAGAGAGCTTACCTTGGTTGACTTGAGAGAACGTATTGAGACAGAAAAAGCAGAATATGTGCAATTGAAAATTAACCATGCTGTTTCACCTGTTGAAAATACTTCGAAAATAAGAAAAGCCAGAAAAGATATAGCACGTATGTTGACTATATTGGGACAACGCGAAAATAACGAGAAAAAATAATCGTTCAATGGAAACTAGAAACCTGAGAAAGGAAAGAATCGGCATAGTGGTAAGTAATAAAATGGAAAAGTCCATAGTTGTTGCCGTTAAGCGTAAAGTAAAACACCCTATGTACGGTAAGTTTGTGAATAAGACCACCAAGTTAGTGGCTCACGACGAAAAAAATGAATGCAGCGAAGGTGATACAGTTCGGATAATGGAAACACGTCCGTTAAGTAAAAACAAACGCTGGAGATTAGTAGAAATTGTTGAAAAAGTGAAATAATCATGATACAACAAGAATCACGGTTACAAGTAGCCGACAATAGCGGAGCAAAGGAAGTGCTTTGTATCCGCGTTCTTGGAGGAACACGCAAACATTACGCATCAATAGGCGATAAGATTGTAGTGACCATTAAAAGTGCAATTCCTGGAAGCGATGCAAAAAAAGGCACTGTATCAAAGGCAGTTGTGGTGCGCGTTAAAAAAGAAATCCGTCGTGCCGACGGTTCTTACATTCGCTTTGATGATAATGCATGTGTATTGTTGAACAACCAGGGCGAAATTCGTGGTACACGTATTTTTGGACCTGTAGCTCGTGAGTTACGCGACAACTATATGAAAATAGTGTCGTTGGCTCCCGAAGTATTATAACCGATTAAAATTATTGAGCAATGCAGAAAAAATTGCATATAAAAAAAGGTGATTTTGTTATTGTGCTTGCCGGAGATGACAAAGGGCAAACAGGTAAAGTTTTAGAAATTGATACTAAAAACAACCGTGCTATTGTTGAAAGTGTTAACATGGTAACAAAACATACCAAACCGAACTCGAAACAACCGCAAGGCGGACGTATCGAACAAGAAGCATCTATTCATATATCAAATCTGGCTATCGCAATACCGAGAGGTGAGTCTGAAAAGAAATCAGATAAAGAGTCGAAAAAAGAATATGTTCCTACACGTGTTGGACGCCGTTTAGCTGAGAAAGCCAGCAAGGATGGAAAGAAACGTTTGGTTCGTTATTCAAAAAAATCTAAAAAGGAGATTAACTAATGGCAAAGAAACAAGGAGGAAAGGAATCTGTCGGTACTCCGGCAGCGCTTCCTAAGGGATATATTCCTACTCTAAAGAAAAAATATAAAGAAGAAATTGTGCCAGCTTTAATGAAAGAGTTTGCATTTAAAAGTGTAATGCAGGTTCCGACATTAGAGAAAATAGTTGTTAACCAGGGTGTAGGAGCTGCAGTAGGTGATAAAAAACTGATTGAAGTAGCACAAAATGAACTATCGACAATCACAGGACAAAAAGCTATTTTAACCCATTCGAAGAAAGATATTTCGAATTTTAAATTAAGAAGAGGCATGCCTATCGGGGTAAAAGTTACTTTACGTCGTGAAAAGATGTATGAATTTCTTGATCGTTTAATTGCTATTTCATTACCCCGTATCCGCGACTTTAAAGGAATTAACGATAAATTCGACGGAAAAGGGAATTATACACTGGGCGTTAGTGAGCAAATCATTTTCCCCGAAATTGATATTGATAAAATATCAAAAATTATGGGGATGGAGATAACATTTGTAACTTCGTCGGAAAAAGATGAAGAAGCCTATGCTTTGCTTCGCGGATTCGGGTTACCGTTTAAGAATATTAAAAAGAATCAATAGAATATGGCAAAAGAATCAATGAAGGCACGTGAAGTAAAACGCGCGAAACTAGTTGCAAAATATGCCGCAAAACGTAAAGCTTTGAAGGAAGCCGGAGATTATGCCGCTTTGGCAAAGATTCCTAAGAGTGCGAGTCCTGTACGTTTACACAATCGTTGTTCGTTAACAGGCCGCCCGAAAGGGTACATGCGTTTATTCGGTATCAGCCGCATCCAATTCCGCGAAATGGCTTCGAAAGGCCTTATACCCGGAGTGAAGAAGGCAAGCTGGTGATACGATTTATTATTGAAGATTTTTAAATTTTAGAATTAATTCTAAAATCATAAATTTTCAATTTACAATTACAAGAGTTTTTGGATATTCTAATTTTCGGGTTATATTTGTAGCCCTAAATTTAGAATAAATATATTATAAAATACTTATTGGATATCGGATATTCATCTGAGAATGAGTATTGAATATTAACATTAAAATTTTTAAAAATGACTGATCCAATAGCTGATTTTCTGACGAGAATCCGCAATGCCGTGAAGGTAAACCACAAGGTGGTAGAGATTCCTGCTTCGAAAATGAAGAAGGAACTTACACGTATTTTACACGAAAAAGGTTACATTTTGAGCTATAAACTTATTGATGCTCAACCGCAAGGTGTAATCAAAATAGCTTTAAAATACCATCCTGAAACTAAAAGACCTGCTATAAAACATCTTCGCAGAGTTAGCCGCCCGGGCTTACGTCAATATGCAGGAGTTGATACCATGCCGAGAGTATTGAATGGCCTGGGAATAGCCATTGTATCGACATCATGCGGTATTATGACCGATAAGGAGGCGCGTGAGCAAAACGTGGGTGGCGAAGTTTTATGCTATGTTTATTAAGAAAAACAACAATAATTTTTAAACAATGTCAAGAATAGGAAAGTTACCTGTAAACCTGCCACAAGGAGTAACCGTTAAGGTTGAAGTCGGCAATGTGGTTACGGTTAAAGGGCCTCTCGGAGAGCTATCGCAGAAAGTTGACAGCGATATCAAGGTTTCCGTTGAAGAGGGAGTGTTGAGGGTAGAAAGACCTACCGATCAGTCTCGCCATCGGTCGTTGCATGGTTTGTACCGTGCTTTGATTAACAATATGGTTGTGGGTGTATCGACAGGTTATACCATTAAACAAGAATTAGTCGGCGTAGGTTATAAAGTGGACGTTCAAGGTCAGATAATGACGTTTAGCTTGGGTTATTCGCACGATATTGCTTTGGAGTTGCCCAAGGAAGTGAAGGCAGTAGCCGACACGGTTAAAAAAGGACAAAACCCTGTGTTTACACTTACCTCGCATGATAAACAATTAATAGGCATGGTGGCGGCTAAAATCCGTTCGTTCCGTAAACCGGAGCCTTACAAGGGTAAGGGTATCCGTTTTGCTGGTGAACAAATCAGACGTAAAGCCGGTAAGTCGGCTAATGCAAAATAACAGGAGGTTAAGTAAATGGCATTAACAAAAATAGAAAGAAGAAAAAGAATACAGCACCGCATACGCAAAGTGGTTAGCGGTACTGCAGAACATCCCCGCATGGCGATATTCAAAAGTAATAAACAAATATACGTGCAGTTTATTGATGATACTACAGGTATAACTGTAGCCTCGGTATCGTCGAATGATAAAGCATTGGCAGAACAATTGAAAGGTAAATCGGGTATCGAAAAAGCCAAAGAGGTTGGTAAAGCTGCTGCCGAACGTGCACAAGCCAAAGAGATCACTACTGTTGTGTTTGACCGTGGCGGTTATTTGTATCATGGAAAAATTAAAGGTTTAGCAGAATCCGCCCGTGAAGGTGGTCTTAAATTTTAATCGTTTATGGCAGCAAATACAAATGTAAAAAAAGTAAAGACTACTGATTTGGAGCTTAAAGATAGGTTGGTTGCAATTCAACGTGTAACTAAAGTTACAAAAGGGGGACGCCATTTCAGTTTCGCCGCTATTGTTGTAGTAGGTAACGAAAATGGTATTGTAGGTTACGGGCTGGGCAAGGCTGGTGAAGTAACTTCGGCTATTGCCAAAGGTATTGAAGATGCCAAGAAAAATTTGGTTAAAGTACCTATTTATAAAGGCACTATTCCTCATGAGCAGGAAGCTAAATTTGGCGGTGCACGTGTATTTATAAAGCCGGCTGCTCCCGGTACAGGAGTAAAAGCTGGGGGCGCGATGCGTGCTGTACTTGAAAGCGTTGGTATTCACGACGTATTGGCAAAGTCGAAAGGTTCATCGAACCCTCACAACTTGGTTAAAGCTACCGTGAATGCTTTATTGGAGCTTCGTGATGCTTATACCGTTTCCGAAGTACGTGGTGTACCCTTGAAAACAGTTTTTAAAGGATAAGGAGATAAGGTTATGGCAATATACAGAATAACTCAGATAAAGAGCAAAATAGGCTCGACAAAAAGTCAGCGTGCTACGCTTGAAACATTGGGAATACGTAAAATGCACCACAGTGTTGAACGTGAAATGACTCCGATTGTTGCAGGTATGATTAAAGCCGTTAGCCATTTGGTAAAAGTGGAGGAAATGAAGTAACCTACTAATAGAGAAAAGATCATGCAATTGAATAATTTAAAACCCGCTAAAGGGTCAACACATAAGGAAAAGAGAATCGGGCGCGGCCAGGGTTCCGGCCGTGGAGGCACATCCACAAAAGGACATAAAGGAGCCCAATCGCGTTCGGGTTACTCTCGCAAATTCGGTTTTGAAGGGGGACAAATGCCGCTTCAACGCCGTTTGCCCAAGTTCGGTTTTACTAATATTAACCATGTTGAATATAAGGCTGTTAATATTTCAACTTTACAGGAATTGGCCGAAAAGTTGAATGTAACTTCAATTAATGTTGATACATTGATTAAAGTAGGTCTTGTATCGAAAAAAGATTTAGTAAAAATATTAGGAAACGGAACACTTAATGCAACGCTTGAGGTTGCTGCTCATGCATTTTCAAAATCGGCAGTTGCAGCAATTGAAGTAAAACAAGGAAAAGCCATAAAACTATAGCCAATGAAACGATTTATCCAGACAATCCAGAATATCTTCAAGATAGAAGAACTGCGTAACAGAATTCTTTACACAGTAGTGTTGTTGTTGGTATTCCGTCTTGGAAGTTTCATTGTGCTTCCCGGTATCGACCCTGTTCAACTCGCCGGTTTTAAAGCTCAGGCAACCGAGGGGCTTCAAGGGTTATTAAACTTGTTTTCGGGGGGAGCTTTCGGTAACGCGTCAATTTTCGCATTGGGGGTGATGCCCTATATCTCGGCATCCATCGTTATCCAGCTTCTTACGATTATGGTTCCAGCGCTACAACGTTTACAAAGGGAAGGAGAAAGTGGTCGCCGTAAAATCAACCAATATACCAGGTTTTTAACTATAATTATTTTGTTATTTCAAGCACCTGCCTACCTTACAAATTTACACGTACAACTTGCAGAGTCGGCTTTTATGATTAAAGGGTTTTTCTACCAATTTACATCAACCGTAATTTTAATTGCCGGAACGATGTTTGTGATGTGGTTAGGAGAGCGTATTACCGACCGTGGCTTGGGCAATGGTATTTCGTTGATAATTATGATTGGCATCGTGGCTCGTTTGCCGCATGCACTGATTGCTGAGTTGGGTGTTCGTTGGAGTGAAACAACAGGAGGTATGATGTACTTTATTCTCGAAATGCTTATTTTGTATTTTGTATTCGTATTCAGTATTGCTTTGGTACAGGCTACTCGTCGTATCCCTGTACAATATGCAAAACGCATTGTAGGAAATAAGCAATATGGCGGAGTGCGTCAATACATACCTTTAAAAATAAATGCTGCGGGTGTAATGCCTATCATCTTTGCTCAGGCTTTGATGGTAATTCCGATGCTGTTTACTAATTTCGACAGCACGCGTGGCCTTGCGGCGGCATTTAATCCTTACGGTTTTTGGTACACATTTACCATTTTCGTGTTGGTAGTAGCATTTACATATTTCTACACAGCCATTACGGTAAACCCTACAATGATGGCAGAAGAAATGAAAAAGAACGGGGGTTTTATTCCCGGTGTTAAGCCCGGTAAAAAAACAGCCGAATATATTGATACAATAATGTCGAGAATAACATTGCCAGGTTCAATATTTTTGGGTTTGATCGCAATACTTCCCACATTTGCTGTATTGTTAGGTGTAAACGATCAGTTTGCGCAGTTTTTCGGAGGTACATCCCTATTGATTCTTGTAGGGGTTGTGCTTGATACATTGCAGCAAATTGAAAGTCATCTTTTACTTCGCCACTACGACGGTTTGATGAAAACCGGACGTCTGAAAGGACGTAATTCCAATTAGTTGGTTGTAAAAGATAAGTTTTTGTTCTTTATTTTAATGAGTAAATTAAGAAATAACGAGGAAATTGAGATACTAAGAGAGAATGCTCTCCTAGTGTCTAAAACTTTAGCCGAAATTGCGAAATATATCAAGCCGGGTGTGGCTACTATAAAGCTTGATAAAATTGCCGAGCAATTTATTCGCGATCATGAGGCTGAGCCGGGTTTTCTCGGATACAACGGTTTCCCCAATACGCTTTGTATTTCGGTAAATAGTGTAGTCGTTCATGGTATTCCATCTGAATATGTTTTGCAGGAAGGCGATATCGTGTCGGTTGATTGTGGTACCCGCATGAAAGGTTATTATGGAGATTCGGCGTATACGTTCGCGGTTGGCAGGATTAGTCCTGAGGCAGAAATGCTACTGAAGGTTACGAAGGAGTCGCTTTTCAAAGGAATCGAACAAGCTGTTGAAGGAAATCATATGGGTGATGTGTCTTATGCCATCCAAAACTATGTCGAAGGCTATGGCTTTTCCGTAGTTCGCGAGATGGTAGGGCATGCCATAGGGCAAAACATGCATGAGCGTCCGGATGTGCCGAACTACGGTAAACGTGGGTCAGGGAAAAAACTTGCCGAAGGAATGGTTATTTGTATTGAACCTATGATTAATGCAGGGAGTAAGGAAATTTACCAGGAGCGCGACGGGTGGACTATCCGAACGGCAGATAAACACAACTCGGCTCATTATGAGCTTACGGTTGCTGTACGAAAAGGGAAGACCGATGTATTATCAACCTTCGATTATGTCGAAGAAGTTTTGAAGCAAAAAGAACAGTAAAGAAAAAAGTAGATGGCAAAACAAGCTGCTATTGAAAAAGATGGAACAATTGTCGAAGCATTGTCAAATGCGATGTTTCGGGTTGAGTTGGATAACGGACATGTGATTATTGCTCACATCTCGGGTAAGATGCGTATGCATTACATTAAAATTTTACCCGGAGACAGAGTGAAAGTCGAAATGTCCCCTTACGATTTGACTAAAGGAAGAATTTCATTTAGGTATAAATAATATTGTTTTAAACAATTGAGCGATGAAAGTTAAAGCATCAATAAAAAAGCGTAGCGAGGATTGCAAAATCGTAAAACGTAAAGGTCGTTTATATGTGATTTGCAAAAAAAATCCGAAGTTTAAAATGCGCCAAGGATAATTTTTTAAATTTATAAAGTAAGAATATGGCACGTATTGCAGGTGTTGATTTACCTAAAAATAAAAGAGGCGAGGTAGGCTTAACTTATATTTACGGTATAGGTAGCAGTACCTCCCGTAAAATACTCAGCGAAGCCGGAATTAGTTTCGACATTAAAGTAAAAGATTGGAACGATGACCAGATTACGGCTATCCGTAATATTATCAACCACAATTATAAAATTGAAGGCGAATTGCGTTCATTGGTACAACTGAACATTAAACGCCTTATGGATATCGGTTGTTACCGTGGCATTCGTCATCGTTTAGGCTTGCCGGTTCGCGGGCAAAGTACAAAAAACAATGCACGTACCCGTAAGGGAAGAAAGAAAACTGTGGCAAACAAGAAAAAAGCAACTAAATAGTAAGTAATAATGGCAAAAAAACCAGGATCTGTAAAAAAGAAAGTGGTGAAAGTGGAAGCCGTAGGTCAGGCGCACATTCACTCAACCTTCAACAATATCATCATTACTTTGGCCAATGCCGAAGGACAGGTTATTAGTTGGTCGTCGGCCGGGAAAATGAATTTCCGTGGTTCGAAAAAGAACACTCCTTATGCTGCCCAAACAGCTGCTGCTGATTGTGCAAAAGTAGCTTACGATTTAGGCTTGCGTCGTGTAAAAGTATATGTTAAAGGGCCGGGTGCCGGACGCGAGTCGGCTATCCGTACCATCCATGCAGCTGGTATCGAAGTTGCCGAGATTGTTGATGTTACGCCGCTTCCTCATAATGGTTGCCGCCCTCCCGGAAGAAGGAGAGTGTAATCAATTGGATATTGAGAATTGAAGATTGAAAAATGGACATTGTCCGGTAATCAATTAAAATTGTGTGTCGTGATACTTGATATTCGATACATGGTACAAAACAAAAACAAAAGATTTTAAAAATTAAGAAATGGCAAGATATATTGGACCCAAAACAAAAATAGCCCGTAAATTCGGGGAACCTATTTTCGGGACGGATAAAAGCTTCGAGCGTAAAAATTATCCTCCGGGGCAACACGGGTTGGCAAAAAAACGTAAAAAAGTATCGGAATACGGTATCCAGTTAACCGAAAAGCAAAAAGTACGTTACACTTATGGTTTGTTGGAGCGCCAGTTCCGTAATTTGTACGAAAAGGCATCGCGCATGAAGGGTAGAAAAGGTGAAAACCTTATTATCCTTCTCGAGAGCCGTTTAGATAATACCATTTACCGTTTGGGTATTTCGCCCAGTCGTCCTGCTGCACGCCAATTGGTTACACATAGCCACATTATAGTGAACGGGCGTGTTTGCAACATCCCTTCGTATATATTGAAACCCGGAGATGTTGTTGGTGTTCGTGAACGTTCGAAATCGCTTGAAATTATCCAAAATTCGATAAGATCTGTTACCAAAAGCAGATTTTCGTGGTTAGAATGGGATTCCGTTACACTTTCAGCGAAATTTATCAATCGCCCTGAAAGAAGCGAAGTGCCAGAAATTATAAACGAACAATTAATAGTTGAACTTTATTCTAAATCATAACGTTGATTTAATGCCGGGCAAGGAATTGGAAATTGTTTATTTTATAATTGGCAAACAAATAGTAAATCAACGATATACAATTAATTGCTTTATGCTTCCGACTTAGTCCGGAAACCGATTTTCAAAGATAATAATAACAAATTTACTATGGCAATATTAGCATTCCAAAAACCTGACAAGGTAATTATGCTCGAGGCTAACGACACCTTTGGACGTTTTGAATTCCGTCCGCTGGAGCCGGGTTATGGCATAACAATAGGAAACGCGTTGCGTCGCATCCTTTTGTCATCCTTGGAAGGTTATGCAATTACTTCTGTGAAAATCACAGGCGTTGATCACGAATTTACTACTATTCCCGGGGTGATCGAAAACGTTGTCGAGATTATCCTAAACATCAAAAAAATCCGTCTCAAAAGAGTTGTTGATGGTATAGACCATGAAAGAGTTTCGGTAGTAGTTACCGGACAAAATGAGTTTACGGCAGGTTATTTGTCGGGATTCATGAGCTCTTTTAAAGTTTTAAATCCCAACCAGCTTATTTGCCGGATGGAGCCTTCGGTTAAACTTCAAATTGATCTTGTAATCAATAAAGGTAGGGGTTATGTGCCTGCCGAGGAGAATAAGCCCGAAGATACCGAGTTTGGATTAATTCCTATTGACTCAATTCATACTCCTATTAAAAATGTGAAATTTGCTGTTGAGAACTGGCGTGTTGAACAAAAAACCGACTACGAAAAGCTGACAATGGAAGTTACCACTGACGGTTCAATTTTTCCGAAAGATGCTTTAAAGGAAGCAGCTAAAATTCTGATTCATCACTTTATGCTTTTCTCTGATGAAAAAATTTCGATTGATGCCGAGGAGAAATTTACAAATGATGAGTTTGATGAAGATGTATTACATATGCGCCAAATGCTGAAAACAAAACTGGTTGATATGGACCTGTCGGTTCGTGCATTGAATTGTTTAAAAGCGGCCGAGGTTGAAACCTTAGGCGATTTAGTTAAGTTCCAACGCAATGACTTGCTCAAATTCCGTAATTTCGGTAAAAAATCACTTACGGAGTTGGATGAATTGCTCGACAATTTGAATCTGTCGTTCGGGATGGATATTTCAAAATACAAATTTGACAAGGATTAAAAGTAATGAGACACAATAAAAAAGTTAATCATTTAGGATGCAAAAGCGAGCATCGTAAAGCCTTATTGGCAAATTTAGCTTCGTCATTAATTTTGCATAAACGTATTGAAACTACTACTGCAAAAGCCAAAGCGTTACGTGTTTATATCGAACCTTTGATTACAAAATCAAAAACCGATTCGACACACTCGCGCCGTATAGTGTTCAGTTATTTGAAAAACAAGTATGCCGTATCGGAGCTTTTCCGTACAATTGCTCCAAAAATAACAGATCGTCCAGGAGGGTATACCCGTGTACTTAAAATTGGTTTTCGCCAAGGCGATGCTGCCGAAATGGCGATGATTGAATTGGTTGATTTCAACGAAGTAGCATTGGGCGCTACAACTAAAAAAGAAAGCAAGAAAACTACACGCCGTAGCCGTAGTAAATCGTCGGGAGCCAGTGAAGCTACTGCCGAACCAAAAGCAAAGAAAACGAAAAAAGAAACAACGGAAGTTGCTGCTCCGGAAGCAACGGAAGAATAGCATTGGCTGTTTTTTAGGAATATTAATAAGCTCTTTCCGATACAGGAAGGGGCTTTTTTATTGGTTAATAATAAACTATTAAAAGAACTCTGTTAAAATTAATGACTTCGACAGTATTATGATAGAAATTATTAATATATTTGTAAGTTATAGAATAAAGTTGTTAGTTTGAAGCTTTTTTGATATGTATGAATATATTAAGGGTAAAATAACGGTTTTAACGCCTACTTTTGCAGTGGTTGAAACAAACGGTATCGGGTATAATGTCAACATATCGCTTCAAACGTATTCGAAATTTGAGGGTGTGGACGAAGCGAAACTTTTTCTTCATCAAATTGTTCGAGAAGATGCAAATTTGCTATTCGGCTTTTATGGTGAAGATGAACGCGAGGTGTTCCGTTTGTTGTTAACGGTTTCGGGCATCGGTGCAAATACGGCAAGGATGATGCTGTCATCACTGTCGGCTGATGACATCCGTTCGGCAATTATTAAAGACGATGTATCTCGCTTGAAAAGCGTAAAAGGGGTAGGGTTGAAAACAGCACAACGTATTGTTGTAGATTTGAAAGATAAAATTATCCGTGTAGGAGTTGGCACCGAGGTGTTTGCATCATCGGGCAGTACGTTAAGAGAAGAAGCGTTGGCAGCCCTTGTTGCGTTAGGTTTTGCAAAGATGCCTGCCGAAAAAACCCTGACGGATTTGCTAAAAGGCGACAGTGATTATACTGTTGAATCTTTAATTAAAGCGGCTTTAAAACAATTGTAGATTCGGTGAAAATAAAAAGATGGTGAATGCGTATAAATCTCTGTTGATATCCAAAATCAGATTCATAATCTCGTTATTGGGATTTGTAGTATTGTTTTCTATAGTTTCTTTTTCACAGGATATCTTAAGCTCGGTACAAACGGCCGATAACGACATTATTGTTTACGATACCAATTCGGATAAGTATTTGTTTTACCGGAAAGAGACGGGGGGTAAAGGCTATCCTTACAAAATACTTTCGAAAGAGGAGTATCAAAAAGAGCGATTTAACCGGTCGTTACGTGAAGTCTGGCAAAGAAAGCGGAACGAAGAAGCTAATGCACTGGCTGAAAAAGAAGACGGGAAATTATTTCAAACCAAGTTCAGGGTTAATAACGATGCCTTCCGGACGATATTCGGGAGCGATGAAATAAATATCAATCCCCAAGGCTCGCTTGAGATGATGTTCGGGATGAAGATAAGCAAAGTGGATAACCCCATGACGCCTCCCGAATACCGGCGGACAATATCTCCCGAGTTCGACACACGCTTCCAGTTGAATGTTACCGGCAACATTGGTGAGAGGATTAAATTGAACTTTAATTATGATCCCAACGCTACGTTTGATTTCGAAACAAATTTAAAAATTGATTACCAGGGTGGCGAAGACGATATTCTTCAAAAAATAGAAGCCGGTAATATTACCATGCCGCTGAGCGGAACGCTTATTACCGGCAGCCAGAGTCTTTTTGGGCTTCGTACCGATTTAAGGTTCGGCAGGTTGGATATTTCAACTGTATTTTCGCGGCAACAGGGCCAGTCCAAAACAATTGAAGTACGAGGGGGTGCCCAGACAAATTATTTTGAAATACAGGCAGACCAGTACGATGCCAACCGGCACTTTTTCCTGTCACAATATTTCCGCGATAATTACGAACAGTCTCTGTCTCAGTTACCACTTGTGTTATCGGGGGTTACAATTACAAAAATCGAAGTTTGGGTAACTAACAAAACCAATAGGGTTGAAGATGCCAATGCACGTAATGTAGTTGCTTTTATGGACTTGGCCGAACAGTCGCAAGCTAATATTTATAATCAGGTCCCGGCTTTTGCCGCTTTGGGAAAGATGTATCCGGCAAACGATGCTAACGGCATGTATCAACAAATGATTACAACATATGCTGGAATACGTGATATTGCGATGGTAAATAGCGCTTTATCCGGTATAAATAATTTTTCGTCGGGGCAGGATTACGAAAAATTGGAGCGTGCCCGCAGGCTGAATCCCAGCGAATATACATTACAGCCCCAACTGGGTTACATATCGTTAAATACTGCTTTGAATAGCGATGAAGTTCTATCTGTTGCCTATGAATATACAATTGGCGGACAAACATACAGGGTGGGCGAATTATCAACTGAAGGAAATACGGAAATAGACAAATCGCTTATTGTTAAATTACTGAAAGGCACTATTTTATCACCTAAACTTTTTACATGGAAGCTGATGATGAAAAATATTTACAGGCTGGATGCCTACAATTTAACTCAAAATGGTTTTCTATTAGATATCTTTTACGAAGATGATGGAATTGGGGCATCGGTTCCGTACCTTACGGGTGGCAATGTTGATAAAAAGCCATTAATCAGCGTATTGGGATTAGATAATCTTAATTCGCAAAATGATCCCTATCCCGACGGTGTTTTCGATTATATAAACGGTATAACAGTTATGCCGGAAAGGGGAAGGGTAATTTTCCCTGTGCTGGAGCCTTTTGGCAGTTATCTGAAAAAGAAAATTAATAACGAGGCGTTAGCTTCGAAGTATGTATATCAGGAGCTTTATGACTCTACACTAACCAAAGCCCAGGAATTAGCCGAAAAAAACAAGTTTAAAATATCCGGAAGTTTCGAGTCGGAAAGTGCCGGAACAATTTACCTCGAAGCCAGCAATGTTCCCGAGGGATCGGTAGTTGTAACTGCCGGGGGAGTAAAACTTACCGAGGGTGTCGATTATCAAGTTAACTATGTTGCCGGTACGGTAACTATAACCAATGCCGGTTATCTGGAATCGGGCATTCCTATACGTGTTTCGTTGGAAAACAGGGAGTTGTTTAACCTTACATCTAAAACTTTAGTAGGAGCCAATTTAAACTACAAGTTCAGTGATAAATTTACGGTTGGTGGTACTATTATGCATTTGAGCGAAAAACCATTGACCCAAAAGGTGAGCTACGGAGACGACCCGATATCCAATACCATTTGGGGGTTGAATGCGTCCTATTCAACCGAATCTCGGTTTTTAACAAAAATGGTTAATGCACTGCCTTTTATTAATACAAAGGTCACATCTTCATTTAGTATCGACGCCGAATTTGCCCAGCTTATTCCGGGGCATGCTAGGGGCATAGGTAAGGAAGGTACTGTTTATGTTGATGATTTTGAGGGAGCTAAAAGCTCATTAGATTTGCGGAGTTATTTAAGCTGGTCATTGGCTGGTACGCCGCAGGGCATGCCTGATTTATTCCCAGAAGGTTCGCTGATAAACGATTTGACCAATGGCTACAACCGAGCACGTTTGGCTTGGTATTGGACTGATCCCGAGCTTGTGCGAAATACCTCAAACACACCTTCGTACATGCGGCAGAATCCGGCGAAATATTTGGAAAACCATTGGGTGCGCGAAATTCCGTATAAGGAATTGTTCCCCGAGCGCCAAGAGATATTGGGAACATCGGAGTTTTTGCAAACATTAAATTTGAACTATTATCCCAATGAGCGGGGACCTTATAACTACGACGATAAACAAATAGATGCGAATGGCTATCTGAGAAATCCGAAACAACGGTGGGCAGGTATTATGCGCCCGTTGCCGATTACCGATTTCGAAACGGCTAATTATGACTATATCGAGTTCTGGGTGATGGACCCTTTTACCTACAACCCGGAAGCTGATGGCGGCGATTTGTATATTAACTTGGGTACGATTTCGGAAGATATTCTTCGCGATGGCTATAAAATGTACGAGCAGGGTGTGCCATACCCGTTGGATACCACCCAGATGATTAAGACAGCCTGGGGATATGTTCCTAAAAATCCGGCTCTTGTAAATACATTTGATAACAATACGGCCAAGCGTACAGCTCAGGATGTCGGGTTGGACGGCATGGGTAATGATTTGGAAATACAGCATTTCAGCGCCTTCATAGCAAACATAAGCAATTTGAACCCTTCTTCCAAAGAAGTGCAACGGGTTTTAGCCGACCCTTCGGGTGATGACTATATGTATTATCGCTCGGCGGTTTACGACCAGGAACAGGCATCTGTATTCGACCGTTATAAATTCTTTAATAATACGCAGGGCAATTCGGCAACATCCGAATCTACAGGCGGCCAGAACCAGATGTACACCACATATCCCGATATGGAAGATATTAATCGGGATAATACAATGGATGAAACTGAAAGTTATTACCAGTATCGTATTAAGTTGAATCCGAGAGATATGGAGGTCGGTAAAAACCACATATCAAGTATTATCGACACCGCTGTTGTTTTTGCCCATAATGGCCGGCAGGCCATACGTTGGTACCAGTTCCGTATTCCTTTGAATGAGTATGAACGTACGGTTGGAGCAATCAGCGACTTTAAGTCGATACGCTACATGCGTATGTACATGCGCGGTTTCCAGGATACCACCGTATTGCGTTTTGCAACGTTGGAACTGGTACGCAGCGAATGGCGCAAGTACAATTACTCGTTGCTTGAGGGGCAGGAAGGTTTAACCCAGCCAGAAATGCCTGACGGTCAGTTTGAAGTATCGGTAGTGAATATTGAAGAACATTCGAGTCGTACCCCCGTCAATTATATTATGCCTCCGGGCGTTTCGCGTGTTATCGATCCAGATAATACGCAGAATCGTGAGTTGAATGAACAATCGATGCAGATAAAGGTTGTGAACCTGCCCGATGGTGATGCACGCGCCGTATATAAAACCTCGATATACGATATGCGGATGTACCGCCGTTTAAAAATGGATATGCATGCTGAGGCTCTGATGGGCGATATGAGTTTGCAATCGGGTGATATATCGGTGTTTGTACGTATCGGTAGCGATTTAAGGAATAATTATTACGAGTATGAAATACCCTTGGTGGTTACACCTCCTGGAAGGTATGGCGATAATCAGCGCGATATGGTATGGCCGCGCGAAAACCTGCTGGACATTGAATTGAGCCAACTTACTGATATGAAAATCTTCCGAAACGAAAAGATTAAAAAAGAAGGAGGCTCGATTAATACTATGTTCGAAATGGCTAACGGCGAACATATAATGCGGGTGGTAGGAAATCCGAATCTGGGGGAAATAAAATCGATACTTATAGGGGTAAGGAATCCGATAAAGAAAGATAAGCCGGAAGACAAGGGTGTATCCAAATCGGGGATTATCTGGGTTAACGAGCTTAGGCTCTCCGACTTTGAGGAAAGTGGCGGTTGGGCAGCCAACATGCGTATGAGTGCAAAACTGGCAGATTTTGGTAATGTTGCCGTTGCCGGAAGTATAATGACTGCCGGATTTGGCGGGATTGAACAAAAATTGCAGGAACGTAGCCGGGAAGATATCTATCAATATGATATTGTTAGTAATTTTGAATTAGGGAAATTTTTCCCTGAAAAATGGGGAGTACGTATCCCGATGTTTGTGAGTTTCTCCGAACATTATGCTAATCCGCTGTACGATCCTTTGTCGAAAGATGTCAAGTATAAGGATGCAATGAGCGCCTTGACAACAAAAGCAGAAAAAGACTCGCTACGGAACATTGCCCAGGATTTTATGCGGCGAAAATCGATAAACTTTACCAATATGCGTATTGCTCCTGCCGATTCGAAGCCCCGTATATTGAGTATAGCCAACCTGTCGCTGAGCTTTTCGTTTAACGAAATAATGTCGCATAATGTAAACGTTGAGCACCGCTTACAAAAAGAATACAGGGGGGCTTTGGGCTATAGTTATAATATCGAACCAAAGTATATCGAGCCGTTTAAGAAAATTAAATTTTTACAGTCGAAATGGTTGTCGTTAATACGTGATTTTAACATAAACTTAGTGCCCAACCAGTTTAGCTTTAATATGGATATATACCGTTATTACGATGAACGGCAAAACCGTAATATAGCTTATCCGGAAGCCAAATTACCCGGAACATATGCCAAGGATTTTACATGGAACAGACATTATAACCTGTCGTGGGATTTAACGCGGAGCCTGAGACTGACGTATAATGCAACAAACATTGCACGTATCGACGAACCGGAAGGAATGGTAAACAAACATCGGGATCCCGAAGGATATAAGGTTTGGGAAAAAGAGGTTTGGAAAAACATCAAAAATTTCGGACGTAACGTGAATTTCAATCATAATATCGATATTACCTGGCGTATGCCATTCAATAAAATTCCGGTTTTAGACTGGGTTACCGGTTCGCCGTATTACCGTGCCGCGTACAATTGGTCGGCGGCGCCCTTACTGAGGGAGGATTCGGAATATATGTACGACCCCGGAAATACCATCGGTAACAGCCGTATAATAGGGGGTGTGGCGCAGTTCTCGTTACGGAATTTGTATGACAAATCGAAATTTTTAAAGAATGTAAACGCCGATTTCGACGGGCGGAAACCAACTGCAACCGAATTGCAGGAAGTTAAGTACGAATCGCGTAAAATGTCATTTACAGCCAAAAACCGCAGGCTTATTACCCATAATCTGGGAACCAATAATGTGGTTGTAAAAGTATATGATAAAGATGATAAGGAACTTGCTGCAACAACCGAAACATCGGGCAACAACCGAGTGTATGTAATATTGAATGAAAATAGTAAGGAAACCAAGGTTGTAGTAACCGGAAAGGTTCCGAAACAACAGAAGGCAGGAGCATATGCGGGTAAATTGCTGGCGCGTTTAGCCATGTCGGTACGGGATGTCTCGATCGATTATTCGCAGAACGAATCAACGATATTACCGGGATATAAGCCTAGAACGAGTATTTTCGGATTAAACCGGAATAACGGGAAGCTTGTCCCGGGACTCGACTTCGTGTTAGGAGGGCAGGCCCTTGATTTTATTGAGCGTGCACGCGAATACCAATGGTTAACCTCCGATTCGACTATGATTTCGCCATTTGCTATGAGCAAGCGTACAACGCTTAATTATACTGCAACAATTGAGCCAGTTCGCGATTTGAGAATCGTATTGAAGGGTTTGCGAATGAAGAGTGAAGATAACCAGATATATAATATAACCAGCGATAAAAATACATTTAGCAGGGTAGGGGCATTTCAAATAACAATTATAAGTTTAACAACGGCTTTTGACGGTCCCAGTTCGACAAATAATTATTATTCTCCGGCATTCGAGAATTTTAACAAATACCGTAAAGAGATTGCCTGGCGTTTAGCCGCTCAACGGCAAAAACAATCGAACAACGGCTATAATCCGGGCGGTGGCGAGTATCCCGACGGTTATAGTGGTATGTCGCCCGAGGTTTTGATTCCTGCATTCCATGCGGCATATACCGGTAAATCGCCATCGTCGGTAACGCTTAAAAATTTCTGGAGTTTTCCTTTACCCAACTGGAGTTTAACCTATAATGGCTTTACTCGCTCCGAGTTTTTCAAACAGTTTTTGCGTTCGGGCTCTATCACACATAACTATACATCGGTATATTCAGTTAATGCCTACAATCAGAATGGGCAATATACCGAAGAGAGTGACGGATTCAGCTATACGCGAAATGTGCTGAACGATTTTATTCCGATGAATGATATTATGGCTGTGTCGATTAACGAAAGCTTCAGCCCACTTTTAGGAGTTAATTTGGGATGGAAAAACGACCTTACAACAAAGTTTGAAATAGTAAAACGACGCTCGTTGGGATTGAGTTTGGCCAACGCTCAGGTGAACGAAATGCGTACAACGCAGTTTACCATAGGTTTGGGATATTTTTTCCGCGAAGTTCCATTAATTTTTAAATTCGGTGAAGATCGTGTTAAAAATTTAAAGACCGATTTACGACTCACCGGCGACTTTACATTTAGCGACGACATTACATTTTTACGCAGTTTGGATGAAACGGAACAACAAACACAAGTATACCAGGGTATGAAACGGATTCAGTTCAAATTCTCTGCCGATTATACAATTAGCAAAAATATTATGCTGCGCTTATTTTTTGACCGGGATGTGAATAAGCCCCGGGTATCGGCTATCCCGACTTCAAATACAAATTTCGGATTTAGTGTAAGGGTTACATTAACCCAATAAAATTTCCTATCTTTGGGGCGTAGTTTTTTAGGGTGAAAAGTCAAAGATAGTTATAAATAAAACAATTACAAACTAATAAATTTAATGTTATGAATGTTCCTGCAAATTTAAAGTATTCAAAAGAGCACGAATGGGTTAAAATAGAAGGCGATGTAGCCACAATTGGTATTACCGACCATGCACAGGGTCAATTAGGCGATATCGTATTTGTTGATGTACAAACTGAAGGTGAAACGTTAGATAAAGGTGAAGTTTTCGGCGCTATCGAAGCTGTTAAAACAGTGGCCGATGCTTATATGCCTGTTTCGGGTGAAATTATTGAATTTAATGCCGAACTTGAAGGCGCTCCCGATTCAGTAAACAAAGATCCTTATGGTGCAGGCTGGATGATTAAAATAAAAATGACTAAACCGGAAGAAGCGAATGAATTGCTTTCGTCCGATGATTATAAAGCTTTAATAGCATAGTTTATAGAGTAATAAATTATGAAAAGGAGTTGTTTCGGAAAAATGGCTTCTTTTTACTTTTTTGCCCGAGATGTTTATTTGCTAATGGGTACCAAATATATAATACCATTTGATAATGCTTAAGTATAAGCAGTCGGACTAATTCCGTCATCTTTTTACATTAATCCGTAATTTTTACTATTTTCACAATTTATGCTATTGCGGTAAGTTAATATGAATAAGCTGAAAACAGGAGACAAAGTCCCTGGTTTTATCGGGAAAGATCAGGACGGAAACACCATAAGCCTATCGGATTATAATGGTAAAAAACTGATACTGTATTTTTATCCGAAAGACAATACAAGTGGATGTACTGCAGAAGCTTGCAGTTTGCGCGATGCCTACCCCGATTTTATGGAGAAAGGTTATGAAGTGCTTGGCGTGAGCCCCGATAGCGAAAAATCGCATCAAAATTTTATTGGCAAACACAACCTGCCTTTCCGCCTGCTTGCCGATATCGACCATAAAATAGCCGAATTATATAACGTATGGGGCGAGAAAAAAATGTACGGACGTACTTACATGGGCATTATCCGTACCACGTTTGTTATCGACGAAAATGGTAATATCCAGCAGATAATTGAAAAGGTAGATACTAAAAACCATGCGGAGCAAATTTTAAGGTAGATGGAATTACTGCAATAATTTACCATAGAAAACTTCAGAAACTTCGATAAAATTGAAATACAAGGATTATTGCAGATAAATATTTTTCTGGACAAAAATAACAGTGGCAAAATATCTGTTTTATAGGCTGCTTTTTTGTTGTTGGACATGTCGAGTCCATTTCTTTTTAATGAAATTAATAATTTCAGGGGGATTACAGGCGGTGAATTGAAATATCTGTTTCATAAATTTGAATACGGATTTGAAACCGGTATTATACAGGCCGAATTTCGGAACGGAAACAAACAAAGCTTGATGCTTGTGCTGGAGTGCCGTATGAATACTGAAAGAGACGACAAATCGATAATATCTTCGCATGTCGACGAATCGTTGATGGGATTAACTATTATAAATAATTTTAACGAGGGGCGAGCATATGCCAGTTTAAGCGATTATAAGAAAAGACTATCGGTTTCATTTATAAGTTTAAATATAAATAAGCGTTCAATATTAAATATTTACACTGAAATTTTTAAGCAGAAGCATGACTGGAAAATAATTGAGGCGGTATGGAATTTCGATTCGAAAGTTAAATCAATCACCCCTTTGACTGATGATATCTATTTCGATTACGATGGAGTAAATGTCCGGATTAAAAGCAGCGTATCAGGCGGCAAGGTGAAACGTTTTCTCGAAATTCTTACTGCTATTGTAAAGCCATGAACTACACATGTTTTGATTGATGAAATTGAGAACGGACTGCATTACTCGGCGCACAAGTTATTGTGGAAATACATTTTGTCGTTGTTTAATAATCTTAATATACAGCTATTTATAACTATTTATAGTATCGACATGTTGCAAGCGCTGAAAGAAATATTGGAAGGCGAGCAAGATATACGTGATATGATAAACCTGTTTATTATAGTCAATACAGCGAAAAAGAGATTCCACATGCTTACAGTAGTTATATTTACGAAGGTTTGCAGGGAGCTATTGATAATGAAACGGACATAAGACAGCTATGTCACAAAAACCAGTAATTGCATTAGCCAAAGGAGATGATATTGTTTTTTTTTGGGACAATACACTCGTTTTTTTGGAATAAATTTATCGCAGGTTATGTTTCAGGCTACAAGAGGCTGGAACTTGAAAAATGAAAGGATGACAATGGTTTAGAATTTGAACTTTTTCTATTTCCGGGCAATAGCGAATAAGATCCAGGAGAGTTTGAAAGCCTCTGACCGAACAGATAATCGATCTTAAAAACCAGGCTGTTTTTGATTGCTGGAATGAGAATATGAACACTGCATACAAACAAAAGCAAGCCGGAAAACAGGACAAAAATTATCGAAAATATACAGCTATTTGGAAATATTGTTGGGAGAATGCATCTGAACGATAGGAAGATAAAGCAAAGGGCGCTAACAGGGATTACCTCCGTAACGACCATCGGAACATGGAACCCGATGCATTACAACTGTTAAAACACTTTATCGAAACATATTTGAAATAAATAAATTATATCAACATGAAAAATATGGCAAAAGAGAAAGAAGAGACTAAAAAGGCAGAAATCAGCAGCGAAAAATTAAAAGCTCTACAGGCAACCCTCGATAAAATTGAAAAAGATTTTGGCAAGGGAACTATTATGAAAATGGGCGATAAGCCTGTGGTCGATGTACCGGTAATATCGTCGGGTTCAATTGCACTCGACCATGCTTTGGGAATAGGAGGGTATCCGCGCGGACGTATTGTTGAGATATACGGTCCCGAATCGTCGGGTAAAACAACTCTGGCTATCCATGCCATTGCCGAAGCTCAAAAACAGGGAGGTATTGCGGCTATTATCGATGCTGAACACGCTTTCGACCGTACATATGCCGGAAAGCTAGGTGTAAACATGGATATGTTGTTGTTTTCGCAGCCCGATAACGGTGAACAGGCATTGGAAATTGCCGACCACCTCATCCGTTCGGGAGCTATTGATGTTGTGGTTATTGACTCGGTTGCGGCGCTTACGCCAAAAGCTGAAATTGAGGGTGATATGGGCGACTCGAAAATGGGTTTGCAAGCCCGCCTTATGTCGCAGGCGCTGCGTAAGCTAACGGCCACCATTGCCCGTACAAATACCTGCTGCATATTCATCAACCAATTGCGTGATAAAATCGGTGTTCTGTTTGGCAATCCCGAAACTACAACCGGCGGGAACGCCCTTAAATTCTATTCATCGGTACGTTTGGATATCCGCCGTACCAATCAAATTAAAGATGGCGACGAAGCAACCGGTAATCATGTGAAGGTTAAAGTGGTAAAAAACAAAATGGCGCCGCCTTTCCGCAAAGCGGAATTCGATATTGTTTTCGGTGAAGGGATTTCGAAAGTCGGTGAAATTGTCGACCTAGGGGTTGAGTTCGACTTTGTTAAGAAAAGCGGTTCGTGGTTTAGTTACGGCGATAGTAAACTGGGACAAGGTCGCGAAGCTGTTAAACAACTTTTATTCGATAATATAGAGCTGGCCGATGAACTGGAAGCAAAAATCCGCGCTAAACTGGCCGAAATAAAAGATTAGCAGGCAATAAAAGCTATACTTCTACGAAAAAGCTTAGCCTTTTAATTTTTAGGACGAGCTTTTTTATTGTTAGCTATCCGGAGCAACAGGTTTAAAATATCTTTTACAAGATACACAAAACAAATAATATTATTGTATTTGTGTAAAATATATGTAATAAACTATCAGTTTGCGCTAACAAATGGATTATATCGATTTAGAAGCTTACAAGTCTATTAAAAATACATCCCGCACTTTTCTCAGTTAACGTGTTAATCGAGGCTAACGATGCGGGTAAAAGCGCTTTCATTTCTTTTTTCAGGTTTTAAAAAATTGTCTACGATCAGCAATTCCGTACATTTGTGGCAAGCAAGGGCGGGGTCGATAAATTTTATCATAACGGCAAAAAGCAAACTGATGAAATTTCCTGTAAATTATCGTTTAACGGGATATTAATTATGACAGTTTTACCCTTGCCGGAGATGCTTTTTATCATAAAAGAAGAAGCGCTTGACTATTACCAAAATGATTGGAATATTACAAATCATGTTGAATTATAGATAAGGGTAAGTAATTCTTATAAAGATGATTATATATTAGAAACTATTTATCGGGTTTAAAAGTATACCACTTTCACGAAACCGGAGCAAAATTGCCATTTAGTTCCGATTGCAGGATTGACGGCTATTATGCTTTTCAAAGGCAGGGTGCAAACTTTGCCGTATTTTTGTATCATCTGAAAGATGATAATAATGTTGTATATCAACGTATTGTAAAAACAGTACAATCCATAGCGCCTTATTTTCTCGACTTCGAGTTAACTCTCAATACTGTCGGGAACGAATATATACGTTTGGCGTGGCGTGATAAATATAGCGAAAACCGTTACGGGACAACCGGCCTGTCAGGCGGGATAATCCGTTTTATTACACTTGGCGCTTTATTTTTATAACCCAATCTGCCGGTAGTTATTATTATCGATGAACTTAAACTAGGCTTGCCTCCGCGCGGGCTTTTCGACACATGGTCGGCAATTTCGACAATTTGCAATACCGGATCAACAAATTCCTGAATGCGGATCAATTCTCCTTTCGATTGCAGAAATTGAATATAGCGCTCTAAACTTTCATACATTATCGATATTTCTTTTTGACGATAAAACAAACAAAAATACAAAATATCGGACAAAGCTTATATGCTTATATCCATCTGCCTTATTTTATTTGACGCTTCGCGTATAACAAAATTATTTTGCCTAAAAAAAGATGGAATAATTATACAATGTATTCAAAAATTTATATACCTTTACAAGGTAAGCTTATATAAAATATTTATTAATTTTAAAAGCAATTTTTATGAAAAAATGCAGACTATTTT